>NZ_CP018839.1:2801629-3112921 GCF_001922305.1 Thauera chlorobenzoica | reverse complement strand
CATGGATGTCGGCGCTCCCTTTCCGGGTCTTCGAGACTTCCCGAATCAGCCAGCTCATCAGTAGCAAGGAAACGATCTCGGCGACGAAGAACAGTAGTGCCGCAAGGCGCCAGGAATCAGCCGGGGCGTCGGGAAAATAGCGTGCGCCAATGTGATCCGCGGCATGAATGAGCATTCGCGGAGGCAGGGCCGACAGCGGCAGGACCAACCCGAAAATCATCGAGACGATGGAAGGGCGGGTACGTGCGATCTCGTCCCAGGCCGCACTCGACGACCACATCATTGGTGGAAAGTGCAGGAATTTCATCATGATCCCTCCTTTTGCAGCGCCCTGGCGGGGATGCGGACGGGGCAGACATGTCCCGGCTGCGGGCGTGGATGAGCGCTCGGAGGTATTTATATCATGGCATGATGTTTTTGGGTGAGACGAGCTGCGCGGGGGGCACCATCCCGCGCCTCACAATCCCGCACCTACTTCGGCATCGTGGAGTGAGTGTCTCGGTTGGATGTGGCCGGAGCGTTATTGGCAGACGCCTGGCGTAAAGAAATGTCGATCCGGTCGTAACTCGGACAGTTGCCCTTGTGGACCGGTGACACGACCATTTCGAACATCACCCGGGTTCCGGGTGGCACATCCCTCACCGGGTTGCTCAAGTCCCGGAACAACTGTTTGCCCTGGCTGAACACGGTGACGTCGAGGATCGAGCGGCGGCTGAGTGTCTGCGCCGAAGTGTTGGCCAGTGTGCCGGTAATGAAGGCGAAGCAGCTTTTCCGGTCGAGTGCGGAAATCCTGCGTTCGACCTGGTAATCGACCACGAAACCGCCATCGAGGCGGACCTGGAACCGTTCACCGGTTGCCGATGGCGGCGCCGGTGCGGCAGCTTCTTTTGGGCTCGGGGTGGTGCAGCCGAAGGCGAACAGTGCGGCGCCGAAGGCTGCTGACAGCCGCAACGCAGAGCGAGGAAGACGGTGTGCCATGCCGGGATCTCCTGGTAGGTGTCGGGGACGCATGCCGAGAAGAAGCCCGGATGCTAGTAGCAATCCGCCCACGAATCACGCCTTGGATGCCATTGCCCTTCGATGCAGTGACGGATCTCATGCAGCAGGCAGCCTGGGTAGGACTGCAGGAATATTGTGCAGGTATTCGTGGTTTCGTCGAATGTGCATAACCCTGGCATATCGAGGCGCGGCTCCACGTGCACATCCAGCAGAAATCTCGTGCGCTTGATTTCGTAATTTGGCGTGGAGCAGCCCAAGAACACGACGCAGCAGACCGCTGCGCTAGGCATGACCCACTTCGAAAAGGCCGACTTCATCGGGGGGCCCCGGTCAGTACTCGATTGGCACGACGGTGGCGGCTTCCGCCACGATGCCTGCTCTTATTTGCCATAAGGACGTGGCTCCCGCTAATCGCATGCGCTCATTGTCGTCCTATCCGGCCGTTCCTGCCGATCTTTGAGGTTACCCCCGGGGTGGTAATGTCGTGACGGCGCACATCGAAAATGATCTTGCAGATCAGTCCGATCCGGTGTTCCCGACCGACAAGCGCCGAGTGATCAGGGCTCCTGGTTCCGATTCATTGCCCGGGGGAGCCGTATGGGATCGGCCTATCCTGTCCGGGTTTGGACGGGCTACGCCTGTCGCCACCAGTAGTCTTGCCGGTGCGCTTCGAGGAGACGTGGCGCGCGTTCGGCGGCGAGGCGGCGGATGCGGGGGATGCGCGGGCGGATTTCGAACATCGCCTTGACGACGGCCGGTTCAAATTGGCGTATGACCGGGATAAGGGGAAAAACTGTACATATCACCTGTAACCGGTTGATCTACAACTAATCCTGATGACGTGCCAACCGCTGCAATTCTCCGTTACCCTTGCATGCTGGCACGGATACCGGAGGATCAGGATGGCGTCACTGGAGCGCACTGCATACCCGCAGTTTCTGAGCTACTACTCACCGAGTGACCTGCGACAGTTCTTTACTCTGCAGGATGAAGAAATCAACTGGCTGAAGTCGGCCGGCCGTTCTGCCGGGACCCGACTCGGACTGGCCGTCCTGCTCAAAGTTTTCCAGCACTTGCGCTACTTTCCTAGCCTCGACAAGATACCTTCCGAGGTGATCACCCACGTCCGGAATGGCCTCGGTTTCGGTGACGCGATACGGATCGAATACCCCGTCGAACGCACCCTCTTTCGGCACAAAGCCATGGTGCTGGGCTTGCTTAACGTCAAACCCTTCCATGGGCACGATGCGATGCGCCAAGCAGAACGCTTTGCCTGCGATGCGGCTGAGCTCATGGATCAGCGTGCCGACATCATCAATGGGATAATCGAGGGGGTGCTCCAGGCGCGCTACGAACTCCCCGCCTTCTCGACGCTCGACGATTTGGCAGAGAAGGCCCACGCTGCCGTGCAGAACCGGGTGTTCGGTAAGGTATTTCACCGTATCACCCCCCAACAACTCGAAGCCCTACAGGCGCTGCTGGTCACGGACAAACTGGAACGCCGCCAAAGCGAATACAACGAGCTCAAGAAATCCGCGAAACGCCCGACCCGCAAGCATCTCGATATGCTGGTGGAGCATCTGGAATGGCTGGATTCGATCACGGCGGGGGATGACGTCCTTGCAGGCCTTCCCGACACCAAGATTCGCCACTTCGCCGCCCAGGCCATGGCCTATGACGTGTCCGAGTTGCGCGAATGCGCCGAGACCAAGCGTTACACCCTGCTGGTGGCCCTGATCCGGCGCATGCAGGTGCGCGCGCGGGATCAGTTGGCCGAGATGTTCCTGCGCCGCGTGGCCACGATTCACAAACGCGCCAAGGAAGAGCTCGACCAGATCCAGTTCGGGCAGCGCGGCCAGATCGAGCGCCTGATCGGCACGCTGGATGGCGTGCTCGCCATCCTCGACGGCGAACCGGACAATGCGGCGGCCGGCGCTCAGATACGCGAATACCTTGCACCCGCAGGTGGAGTCCACGGGGTCCGCGAGACCTGTGCCCAGGTGCAGGCGACCAGCGGCAACAACTACCTGCCGCTCGTGTGGAAACACTTCAAGAGCCATCGCTCCATCCTGTTCCGGCTCGTGCATTTGCTCGACATCCGCGCCACCACCCAGGATCGGACGCTGATCGACGCTTTGAACCTCATCAAGACCTACCAGGACAAGCATCGCATCGAGTGGATTACGGAGAGCATTGACCTTTCCTTCGCCTCGGACCGCTGGCGCAAGCTCCTGCGCGAGGGCGACAGCGGCGATGGTTTCGGTCTGGGCTTAAGCCGGCGCAACCTCGAAATCTGTGTCTTCTCCTACCTCGCCGAGGAGTTGCGCTCTGGCGATCTCAGTATCGTCGGCTCGGAGGAGTTCGCCGATTACCGCGATCAGTTGCTTTCGTGGGAGGAATGCCAGGAGTTGTTACCCGCCTACTGCGACAAGATTGGCCTGCCGCAGGACGCAACGACCTTTGCCAGCAGTTTGCGCGACTGGCTCACCGACACCGCGCAGCACCTGGATGACACGTTTCCTGAATGCCGCGGCGATGTGGCCCTGACTGCCAGCGGAGAACCCGTGTTGCGCAAGCCGATTGCGCGCGAAATCCCGCCTTCGGTTATGTCGCTGCAGAACGCGCTGACCCAGCGCATGCCGGCGCGGCACATTCTGGACGTGCTCGCCAACATCGAACACTGGATGGGCTTCACGCGGCACTTCGGGCCACTATCGGGCAACATGGCCAAGCTCAAGCAGCCGGCCGAGCGCTACCTGCTGACGATCTTCGCCATGGGCTGCAACCTCGGGCCCACACAGGCGGCGCGCCATCTGGGCAACAGCGGCGTCACGCCGCACATGCTGTCCTTCGTCAATCGGCGCCACCTCTCACTGGAGAGCCTGGAAGCGGCCCAACGCGAGCTCAACGAGGTATATCTGCGCCTGGATCTCCCCAAGATATGGGGTGATGGCAAGACGGTCGCCGCCGACGGTACGCAGTACGATTTCTACGACGAAAACCTGCTCGCGGGTTACCACTTCCGTTACCGCAAGATGGGCGCCGTCGCCTACCGGCACGTGGCCAACAATTACATCGCGGTGTTCCGCCACTTCATTCCGCCCGGTGTGTGGGAAGCGATCTACGTGATCGAGGGACTGCTCAAGGCCGGCCTGTCGGTCGAAGCGGATACCGTGCATGCCGACACCCAGGGCCAGTCGGCCACAGTGTTTGCCTTCACCCATCTGCTGGGCATCAAGCTGATGCCGCGCATCCGGAACTGGAAAAATCTGACGCTGTTCCGGCCGGACAAGGCGGTGAAGTACAAGTACATCAACCGCCTGTTCGGCGACAGCGTGGACTGGAACCTCATCGAGCGGCACTGGCAGGATCTGATGCAGGTGGCCTTGTCGATCTACGCCGGCAAGATTTCTTCGGCCACCCTGCTGCGCAAGCTGGGCAGCTACAGCCGCAAGAACCGTCTGTATTTCGCGGCGCAGGAACTGGGCAACGTGATCCGCACGGGCTTCCTGCTGGAGTGGATCGGCAGTCGTGAGCTGCGCCAGGAGATCACCGCCAACACCAACAAGATCGAGTCCTACAACGGCTTTGCCAAATGGCTGTCCTTCGGTGGCGACGTGATCGCGGTGAACGAGCCGGACGAACAGCAGAAGCGCCTGCGCTACAACGATCTGGTGGCCTCCGCCCTGATCCTGCAGAACACCGTCGACATGATGCGCACGTTGGGCGACCTCCGGCATGAAGGCTGGCAGATCACGGAAAACGATGTCAGCTTTCTGAGTCCCTACCAGGTCGCGCACGTCAAGCGCTTCGGCGAGTACAGCCTGAAACTCAAGCGCAAACCCGAAGCCTGGATCGCGGACGACACCTTTCAACAAGCGGCCGCGTCGGTGCAGGACATGCGGCGCGCGACGCGCAGAGCCTGAGCATGGACATCCCTGAACCCCGTTTCGCGGTTACCCCCTACGGCGATGTTGACTCCGCAGCACTGGACAACCTGCGGCAAAGCTTTGATACCACAGCGCTACTCGAACTGGTCGACGGGCTGGCTCCGATGGCGCAGCGTTTCGACAGAACAGGGGGTGTGCGGGATGAACTGCTGCGTCTTCATCGCATGGCGCACACTGTCATCAATGGCGCGAATCCGAGCGAATCGAGCGCCGATGACCTGTGGGAAGTTGCCGCCGCCCTCATCGACGAGTTCCGGCAGATGTCCGATCACTGTCTCGAGATCGCCGCAGCTCTGCAGCCGTTGGCCGACCTGCAGCCGGATCACGACGTCTGAGCGTCGTCCGACAAGGCGCGTTCGATGCGCTGCTGACCGAAGGCATCGGCCCCGTCGATATAGCGCAGGGCAGACTTCACATCACGCCAGCCGACGTATTCCATCAGGCTCTTGACATCCCAGCCGTTGTCGTTGGCCCAGTTGGCGAAACCACGACGCAAGGAATGGCTGCTGAAGCTGTCGGCCGACAGGAGTCCCGCGCGCTCGAAAATGCTGCGCAGCAGCGGCGTGACGCTGTTGACGTGCAGGCCGTGGACACGGATTCGTCCCCATTGATCGATCCCGCGGAAGACCGGCCCTTCCTCAATCCCCGACAGATCCTTCCAGGCCGTATAGGCCGCCACGGGGCACAGACGCGACAAGGCCGGCACCTTGAAGCACCGTCCGGCCGCCTGCCGGTCGCCCTTGGTTCGAGGCAGGAAGCAGGTCATGCCTTGGGCGGGCACGAGTTCGACATCTTGCGTTTCCAGGCGGATCAACTCGTCACTTCGGAATCCGCGCCAGAAACCCAGGAGGAGTAGCGCCTTGTCACGGGTGTGGCGCAGTCGCGCGACCGCGCCCTGGGTCCCGATCGCGTGGTCCAGCCATGTCACGGCGTGGGACAGTTGGCCAATCTGTAGCGGCACCGCCTGACGGGTTTGCGGCGGATGCACGGTTTGAATGCCCTTCATGGTCTGTCGTACCAGAGGGGCCTTGGTAGGATCGGCAAAGCCGTGATCCTGGTGCCAGCGCGACAAGGCTGCGAGGCGCTGTCGCAGGGTAGCGATGGACAGCAGTTCGGCATGCCGCGCCAGATAGCGCGCGATGCTGTCCGCGCTCGCCGGCAGGAAGCCACCCCATTCCACCTCGAAGTGGCGCACGGCGGAGGTGTAGCTGCGACGCGTATTGGCGCGTGTTGCCGCGTGTACGTAGACATCGACCTCATTCATGGAAGCGTCCTGATGACCGACTCAAGCATAGCGTGCGGCGCGGGGCTGAATGTCGTTCATTTTCGGACGCCGCCGTGCGCGCCATGCACGTGCCCGCCACTGATAGGTGCTCCCGGACACGCGGGCTGTGACAACTCGTGCAGGATGCCACAGTGGGCAGCATCCCGTGCCTGGGGACATTGTTCGCGCAGGCTCTTGAGTTGCCGCTCCAGCACACGCAGTTCGCGGATACGTGCCGCGACGTGAACGATGTGCGCATCGAGCAACGTGTTCACATCGCCGCAGTTCGCGCCCGGCGCATCCTTGAAGCGCAGCAGGATGCGAATCTCGTCCAACGACATGTCCAGCGATCGGCAATGGCGGATGAACGACAAACGCTCGGCGTGGGTGTCCTCGTAGATGCGGAAATTGCCGTCCGTACGTGCCGGGGCGGCCAGCAACCCTTCGCGCTCGTAGTAGCGGATGGTCTCTACCGGGGTGCCGGTCACTCTGGCCAGCTCACCGATTTTCATCGTGCTTGTCCTCCAGGCGGGAAGGAAGATCCTACCGGCATTCTAGGTCCTTGACTCTGTAGTGACTACGGATTGTTAAATGACTGCAAGTCCAGACAGGGGAACCAAGCATGAGCAAATGCAGTGTTGGTAGTTGCGGATGTTCCATCGTGTCGCAGTCGCCGGGTGATTCGTCCCCCGACGGCCCCAACGGGAAGCTATACGGCGTCGACAGCACGGACTGCCCCACCGATGCGGCGCTGGTCCGCAACAATCTTGAACCCCTCGACGGCGTGACGGGACTCGACCTCACCGTGACCCGGCAAAGGTCGGACGTGAGCGATCGCCCCGACCCGCCGGTCGCGGCCGACGCCGCCGTGCCAGCCATCGGTGCGCCGGCACAGCGCATCGATAAGACCACTGCTGCCGTGCGCACGACGCTCGCGATCGCCGGGATGGACTGTCCGACCGAGGAGGCGTTGATCCGGAGCAAGCTCGCTGGCATGGCTGGAGTGGCGGCGCTCGATTTCAACCTCGTCCAGCGTCGGCTGAGCGTGACGCATCGTCCGGGAGCATTGGAAGCGGTCCTCGGCGCCCTGAAAGCCATTGGTCTCGAAGCGAAGGTCGAATCGGCAGGCACGGAGAGCGCAGCGCCGCCGATCAAACCCGCGCCCAAGACCCACTGGTGGCCGATGGCGCTGGCCGGAGTCACCGCGACGTTGGCCGAGGGGGTGTATTGGCTCAACGGCGGTGACCACTGGACCGTCCTGGCTCTCGCGCTGGTGTCGATCCTCAGTGGCGGTCTGGCGACCTACAAGAAAGGCTGGATCGCGCTCAGGCATCGCAATCTCAACATCAACGCACTCATGTCGATTGCCGTGACCGGCGCGATGCTCATCGGACACTGGCCGGAAGCGGCCATGGTGATGTTCCTGTTCACGCTGGCCGAGGTGATCGAAGCGAAATCGCTCGATCGGGCGCGCAATGCGATTCGCGGCTTGCTGGAACTCGCGCCCGACACTGCGACCGTATGCCAGGGCGATGGAAGGTGGGTAACCATGCCGGCCAAGACGGTGCCGCTGGAGGCCGTGGTGCGCGTGCGCCCCGGTGAGCGGATTGCGCTCGACGGCGTGGTGATCAGCGGACGTTCGACGGTCAATCAGGCGCCCATCACCGGCGAGAGCCTGCCGGTCGATAAGGCCGAAGGCGACAACGTGTTCGCCGGAACGATCAATGAAGCGGGATCGCTGGAATATCGCGTGACAGCGGAGGCGAGCCATTCCACCCTGGCCCGCATCATCCACGCGGTCGAATCGGCCCAGGGCAGCCGCGCGCCCACCCAGCGCTTCGTCGACCGGTTCGCCCGGATCTACACGCCCGTCGTGTTCGCCGGCGCGCTGCTGGTGGCCATCGTGCCACCGCTAGCTTTCGACGGCGCGTGGATGGACTGGATCTACAAGGCGCTGGTGCTGCTGGTGATTGCCTGTCCGTGTGCCTTGGTGATCTCGACGCCGGTCACGATAGTCAGCGGTCTCGCCGCGGCCGCCCGCAAGGGCATTCTGGTGAAAGGTGGCGTCTATCTCGAAGAGGGGCGCAAGCTCGCCACGCTGGCGCTCGACAAGACCGGCACGATTACGCACGGCAGGCCCGCCCAGACGGACTTCATGGTGCTGAGCGGCGACGCGAACCAGGCGCATATCCTGGCAGGCAGTCTCGCGGCGCGCTCGGATCATCCGGTCTCGCTGGCGATCGCCCGTGCCGCGGTTGAAATGGGATGGGTGTTGCGCGAGGTCGCCGATTTCGCCGCCATTCCGGGCCGCGGCGTGCGTGGCGGCATTGATGGTCACGTCTATCAGCTCGGCAACCATCGACTGATCGAGGAAATCGGCCTGTGCTCACCCGACATCGAAAAAGCGCTCGACACGCTCGAGCGCCAAGGCAAGACGGCCGTACTCTTGGCGAACCATGCAGAGGTGCTGGCCATCTTCGCCGTCGCCGACACGCTGCGCGAGACGAGCCGTCAGGCGATTGCCGATCTGCATTCCCTGGGGGTGAAGACGCTGATGCTCACCGGCGATAACACTCACACGGCCGAAGCGATTGCCCGCGCGGTGGGTATCGACGAGGCAAGGGGCAATCTGCTGCCGGAAGACAAACTCAGCACCATCGAATCACTGCTGACGCACCGGAAGGGGGGCAAGGTCGGCATGGTGGGAGACGGCATCAACGACGCACCCTCGCTGGCCCGCGCGGACATCGGTTTCGCGATGGGGGCGGCGGGCACGGACACCGCGATCGAGACCGCGGACGTGGCGTTGATGGACGACGACCTGCGCAAGATCCCCGCCTTCGTGCGCCTGTCACAGGCCACATCCGACGTGCTGATCCAGAACATCGTAGTGGCGCTCGGCATCAAGGCGGGGTTTCTGCTGCTCACCGTGAGCGGGCAGGCCACGATGTGGATGGCGGTATTCGCGGACATGGGGGCGAGTTTGCTGGTCGTGGCAAATGGACTCCGCTTGTTGCGGAGATAACCGGCACACTTGGACGGCTTACCGGCTTGAGGCAAATGCAAGAATACTGAAACCGATCGTCGTCCTGCCGGCGGCCGATCGGGCGAACGGCTTGCCGCCATGCATGCGCGCGATCGCTGCGACGATCGACAATCCGAGTCCGTGATTGGTGCTTCCGTGTTCGCGCGCCGCGTCCGCCCGGTAGAAGCGGTCGAACAGGCGTGGAAGATGTTCCGCAGGAATCACCGGCCCGACGTTGCTGACGGACAGGCGAACGCCGCCGGCAGCGTCCGGCTCGATGTCGACGTCAACCATCGACCCGCGCTCCGCAAAACGGGTCGCGTTGGCGAGGAGGTTCGATATCGCCCGCCGCAACAAACCCGCATCAAAGCCGCCGCCGCCGTCCCCGCAAACCCGAACGCTGACGCCCGCCTCCTGGAGTGCTGCATCGTGGAATTCGACCACCTCGGTCGCAAGAGCGGCGAGGCTGCCGACAGGGCTTCGGCGCGCCCGCTCGCCGCGATCGGCCTTCGACAGGAACAGCATGTCATTGACGAGACTCGCCAGGCGGTGCAGGTCCTCGAGGTTCGATCCCAGCACGTCCCGCAACTCGGGAATGCCGCGTTCGCGGCTCAGGGCGAGTTCGGTCTCGCCGATCAGTGTCGCCAGCGGCGTACGCAGTTCATGGGCGACGTCCGCATTGAAGCCTTCCAGTTGCCAGTATGCGTTGTCCAGCCGCACGAGCAGCGCGTTGAACTGCGCGACCAGCGGCTGCAGTTCCTGCGCCTGCGCGGAACCATCCAGCGGCTGTCCGACGTTTTCCGGACTGAGCGCGGCGGCTTGCCGAGCCAGGTCGCGAACGGGCAGCAGCGCGCGTTGCACGAGCCACGCCCCCCCGGCGGAGACGACCACGGCGCCGGCCAGCGCACTCGCCAGTAACGTCCACGCCAGTTGCCTCAGCAATTGGGCATCGGAACTGCTGTCGAGCGCCAATTCGGCACGCAGCACGGCCGTGCCCGACCACGGTGAAGGGATCTCGAATTCAACCCGACGCAGGTGCGCGGGGGGCTCGGGGGCCGGCGGCGTCATGTACAGGAGCGTCTCGGCGCCCTCGGTCAGCCGCAGTTTGAGGTCGGCATGGCCGATGAAGAAATCGTCGAGCTTGTGACGTAGGCTCGGCAGTTCCTCCGGTGTCGCGATCTCACGAACAAGGTGGCGGATCACGTCCTGCTTGTGCCGAAGCTCCTCGGTCTGCTTCGCAGAAAAGTTGAGGCTGGTGGCCACATACACGACGACGCAGACGAATCCGAGTCCGATGAAGGTCTGTACCGCGAGCCACCATGACAGCCAGCGGCCCAGCGAACGCGGATTGCGCATCCTCAGGGTTCCCGGTCTTCCAGCACGTAGCCCATGCCGCGCACGGTGTGCAGCAGCTTCTTCGCGAAGGGGTCATCGAGCTTGCTGCGCAAGCGCCGTACCGCAACCTCCACGACATTCGTATTGCTCTCGAAGTTCATGTCCCACACCTGCTCGGCCAGCGCGGTGCGCGACAGCACCTGACCGTGCCGGCGCAACAACAAGGTCAGCAGTGTGAATTCCTTGGCCGTCAGATCGAGCCGTTGTCCGGCGCGCGACGCCTTGCGCCGCACGAGATCGAGTTCGAGGTCGGCCAGCCTGAGGACCGTGAGATCTTGACCGGCCGTCGGAATGGCGCCACGCCGTAACAGCGCCTGGACGCGTGCGAGCAGTTCGGACAGGGCAAAGGGTTTCACAAGATAGTCGTCGGCACCCGCCTGCAGCCCCTTCACGCGATCCTCCACCTTGTCCCGCGCGGTGAGCATCAGCACCGGTACGTGCTTGCCGCGCCGCAGTTCGCGCAAGACGGCGAAGCCGTCCAGGCCCGGCAGCATGACATCGAGCAGGACGAGGTCGTAATGCCCTTCGATCGCGAGATAGCGCCCCTCGGTGCCGCTGTGCGCGACATCGACGACGTAGCTGTTTTCGGTCAGCGCCTTGCGCAAGTATTCGGCGAGCTTCGGCTCGTCTTCGACGACCAGGATCTTCATGCACGAATTATCGCGGAGGCGGTGGCGCGTCGACATTACGAATTCGTAATCGGGCTGTTCGCGATTCGACGTGAACGGTTTTCTACAGTACGCCCCGTACCCGGCACATGGCGTATGCAGCGGCCACCGCCGGGACGCATATCCCGTGTCAACGATAGGAGCCTCATCATGTCAAAAATCCGAACCGCCACCGTCCTCCCTATCCTCGCTGTCGTCCTGGTCGTGCCGAGCGTCGCTCAGGCGAACTCGGAATGGCATTTCACCGGCGGCGAGGTGGGTTACACCTCTTTCCCCGATCACGTGACGAGCACCAAGACGCGTGCTGAAGTGTTGCGTGAGCTCGAGCAGGCCAAGGCGGACGGAAGCTATTTCTACCTGCAGCGAGGCGTGCCCGTTCCATCACGCGATACCGGCCCGGGTAAAACGCGCGAGCAAGTGCTCAAGGAGCTGGTGAACATATCGCCCGAGGAGCGGGCGCGCATGGACGAACTCTACGTCGGGCAATGATCGCGGCGGTGTGAGCACGGAGCCCCTGGTCCCTCGGGGCGGGCGGTCATGCGTCGCAACGATGACGGGCAACAAGATGTTGGCAACGCTATTTTTCATTTCCGTTCGTACCGCTACAATCCGTCCCCATGCGCCGCTGGTTCGCGATTCTCTTCCTGCTGTTTCTGCCAATCCAACTCAGTTGGGCGGCTGTGAGTGCGTATTGCGAGCATGAAGCCGGTGCTGCGGCGGACCATCTCGGCCACCATGAGCATAAACATCAGGGCGAGGTCGACGACGAGTCCTGGCCCAAGGGCGGCGGAGTCGATGTCGACTGCAGTTTCTGCCATGCGGCCAGTTGCACCGCGTTGCCGAGCGGCACGGGATTGCCGACCCTCGACCTCGCGATTGCGACGATCCGCGGGGGAGCCCAAGTGTGGCTCCTTGCCGGGCATTTCTCGGAACCAGAGCGCCCCAAGTGGCGACAGCCCGCCTGATCGGCAGGGCGGTCGCATCCATTCTCATTCCGGCAGTTTCACCGTTCTGAACGGTGTTGCCGCGCGCCCATTGCGATCGAGCTGATCGCGCCCTGCCGATTTTCCGTGTGTCTTGTCATCAACGGAGAATTGGATGTTTCGAAGAATTGGCATCAACTGGCTGCCGGGCCTGCTGCTCGGACTCGCGGCCAGCGGGGCGTGGGCGCAAGCCGCGTCCCCTGCATCGCCTGTCGTAACGACGCTCAGGCAGGCGTTCGACGCCGCGTGGGCGCGTCAGCCCGAGGCGCAGTCGCTCGACATGCGCCGGGCGGCTGCGCTGGCGCGACGCGTGAGCGTCGACCGCTGGTCGGCCGAGCCGCCGGCGCTCGAAGTGTCGGGCAAGACCGACCAACTCCACCGCAACGACGGCAGCCGCGAATACGAGATCGGCCTCGCTGTGCCGCTGTGGTTGCCCGGCGAACGCGCATCGACCGCAGCCCTTGCCGATGCCGAAGTGCGTGCGAGTACGAGCCGCACGCTTGCGGCACAACTGCGCACGGCCGCCGGGGTGCGGGCCGCGTACTGGGATTGGCAGCGTGCGCGGGTCGACGTCCTGGTCGCCCGCGAGCGGCTTGCCAGTGCTCGCGAACTCGCAGCGGATGTGTCGAAACGGGTTCGGGCCGGCGAACTCGCACGCGCCGACCAGCATCAGGCGGACGGAGCGCTGGCGACCGCCGAAGCGTCGCTCGCCGAAGCCAGCGGCGCGCTCGCGGGTGCGGAACAGCAGTTGCGCGCCCTGACAGGCATGACACCAGCGCTTGCCGCGGAAGGACTTTCCGTGGCCGAAGCCGAACCCGCCCCCGCCGCCCCCCCTGTCGCCCTGGGGGCGGGGCATCCGGCCATCGCCGAGCTGCGCGATCGGGCGGAGCTGGCACAGCGCAGCATGACTCTCGCCGGGATTCAGGGGCGCGCCAATCCCGAGCTGAACCTGGCGACGACGCGTGAGCGCGGTGCATCCGGCGAATCCTGGCAACAGACGGTGACGATCGGCGTACGCATTCCCTTCGGATCCGACTCCCGCAACCGCGCCCGTGTTGCCAGCGCCAGCGCCGAGGCGATCGAAGCCGAAACCCAGCTGAGGCTGGAACGCGAACGCCTGACGGCCGAAGTGGATACGGCGCGCGTCCGCGTCGAATCGGCGCGCACCCTGGTCGCCTCCGCCGAACAGCGCGCGCAGTTGGCCCGCGAGTCGCGCGGCTTCTTCCAGAAGGCGTTCCGCCTCGGCGAAACCGATCTACCGACCCGCCTGCGCATCGAACTCGAAGCCACGGAAGCCGAGCGCCAGGTGGCGCGCACCCGCATCGAACTGGCCGCGGCCGTGTCCGCGCTGCGGCAGGCCATGGGCCTTCTTCCCGAATGAACACCAGGAACCCGAACATGAAAGCTTCCCTTACCCTGGCGGCGTGGAGCCTTGCCGCCGTCCTTGCGGGTGTCACGCCCCAGGCCCTGGCCGGTGAAGGCCACGACCACGGCGACGCCCCGGCACCCGTGGCCGGGCCGATGCTGCCGCGATTCACCGCCGTTTCGGAGCTCTTTGAGCTGGTCGGCGTGGTCGACGGCAAGCACATCACGCTCTATCTCGACCGCTTCGCTGACAACAGCCCGGTCAAGGACGCAACGCTGGAGCTGCAACTCGACGGCAAGGCGATTTCCGTCGAGCCCCATGCCGAGGGCGAATTCGAAGCCACGCTGCAGGAAGCACTCAAGCCGGGGGTCGTCTCCGTGACCGCCACCGTCGTTGCCGGACAAGACGCGGACCTTCTTGCGGGCGAGCTGGATCTGCACGAACAAGCCGCCGAGGTGCACGACGAATCGGCCGGGCCAGGCTTGCAATCTTACGCAGGATGGCTCGGCGCCGGCGTTCTCGTGATCGGACTGGTCGGCTGGGCCGCGCTGCGCAAGGGAAACGCCCGCAACCGTTCGGCCGGAGGTGTCGCATGAAACCGGGAATCCTGCTGGTCATGCTGTGCCTCGTTACGGCAAGTGCATCGTGGAACGCATTCGCTGGCGACGGGCACGATCACGGCGACGAAGGCTCCGCGCCCGTCGGCGGCAACGGTCCGCGACGCTTGCCCGACGGCAGCGTATTCCTGCCCAAGCCGGCACAACGGCAGATCGGCGTGCGCACGCTGGTCACGGAAGCGGGGGAGCTGCCCCGCACCGTGGCGCTCGCCGGCAAAGTGGTGATGGACCCCAACGCGGGCGGAAAAGTGCAGGCGCTGGTCGCCGGCCGCCTCGAAGCCGGGCCGCGCGGCTTGCCCGGAGTCGGGCAGACCGTGAAGAAGGGCGAGGTGCTGGCGTATGTCGTGCCGTCGGCGGGGCAGATCGAACGCTCGAACCAGATGGCGCAGCTCGCCGAGTTGCAGGCCGCCAAAGTGCTCGCGGAGAAGCGCGTGGCGCGGCTGAAGGAGCTCGCCGACACGGTGCCGCGCAAGGAGATCGAAGCGGCCGAGAGCGAACTCACGAGTCTCGCGGCCCGCGCGACGGCGGTGGGTGCGGGGCTCAGCAATCGCGATGCGCTCGTGGCGCCCGTCGCGGGCGTCATCGCGTCGAGCAACGCCGTCGCCGGTCAGGTCGTCGATGCGCGCGAACTGGTGTTTGAAATCGTCGATCCGAAGCGCCTGCGCGTCGAGGCGCTGGCCTACGATGCCGACACCGCCATCGATGTGGCCGGCGCGAGCGTTGCGGTGGGCGAGCAACGAGTGAGGCTCGACTTCCTCGGCGCGGCGCGCAGTCTGCGCGAGCAGGCGCTGCCGCTCGCTTTCGGTGCCGCGGGCGATTCCCTGGCGCGTTTCGCTGTCGGGCAACCGGTCGAGGTGTTCGTGCAGACGCGCAGCACGCTGCAGGGCGTGAGCGTCCCTGCAGGATCGGTGCTGAAGAACCCGGCGAACCAGATCATCGTGTGGGTCAAGACCGCGCCGGAACGCTTCGAGCCGCGCACCGTCACCATCGCCCCGCTCGATGGGGCGAACGTCGCCGTGACGTCGGGCCTCGCGGCCGGGGAGCGTGTCGCCACGAACGCGGCAACCCTGATCAACCAGATCCGCTGACGGGGAGCCTGACCGATGTTCAAATGGCTACTCGACAACAGTCTGGGCAACCGGCTGCTGGTGATCATCGCCAGCCTGGTGCTGATGGCCTACGGCGCGTTCACGCTCACACGCACGCCCGTGGACGTGTTCCCGGACCTCAACAAGCCGACGGTCACGATCATGACCGAATCCGGCGGCATGGCGGCGGAGGAGGTCGAACAGCTCATCACCTTCCCGCTCGAAACGACAATGAACGGGCTACCCGGGGTGGAGTCGGTGCGCTCCATCTCCAGCGCGGGGCTGTCCTTCGTCTATGTGACCTTCGAGTGGAGCACGGAGATTTTCCGCGCCCGGCAGATGGTGTCGGAGCGCCTGTCGGCGATGGAGGAAGGCCTGCCGGCGGACGTGATTCCGCGCATGGGGCCGATTAGCTCCGTGATGGGCGAGATCATGCAGATCGCGATCCCGATCGATACCGCTAAGATCTCGCCGATGCAGGTGCGCGAATACGCTGACTGGGTGCTGCGTCCGCGTCTCATGGCCATCCCCGGTATTGCGCAGGTCATCCCGATCGGCGGAGAAGTGCGGCAGTTCCAGGTGCAGCCAGATACGCGGCGCATGGCGGAACTCGGCATTTCGCTGGAACAGATGGAAGCGGCGATCCGCGGCTTTTCGTCGAACACCTCGGGCGGCTTCCTCGAACTCACCGGGCGTGAATACCTGATCCGCAACCTCGGACGCACCTCGAGCCTGGAGGATCTGAAGAATCTCGCGATCACGGCACGCGACGGTCAGCCGATCCTGCTGCGCCAGATTGCCTCCGTGACGTTCGCACCGGCGCTGCGCCGCGGCGATGCGGGTTTCGAGGGCAAACCGGCAGTCATTCTCGGTATCCAGAAGCAGCCGACCGCGGACACCATTCACCTCACCCGCTCGATCGAGGCCGCGCTCGACGAGATGAAGAAATCGCTGCCCGCCGGCATGGAAGCGCCGCAGGTTACGTTCCGGCAGGCGAGCTTCATCGAGGCCTCGATCGGCACGCTGCAGGGCAAGCTGATTGGCGCCTCGGTGTTCGTCGCGGCGATCCTGTTCTTCTTCCTCGGCACGCTGCGCCCGACGGTGATCGCGCTCACCGCGATCCCGGTGTCGATCTTCATGACGGCGCTGGTGTTCAAGTATTTCGGTCTGTCGATCAACACGATGACGCTCGGGGGGCTGGCGATTGCGATCGGCGGCCTGGTCGACGACGCGGTGGTGGGCGTCGAGAACGTGTTGCGCCGGCTGAAGGAGGATCGCGCGAAGCATCATGACCATCGCCTGCACCCGATCGAACTCGTGGCTCATGCAACGATGGAGGTGCGCTCGGCCATCCTCTACGCGACGATCATCATCGTGCTGGTGTTCCTGCCGTTGTTCGCGCTGCCCGGGATGGAGGGGCGGCTGTTCGTGCCGCTCGGCGTGGCATTCATCGTCTCGACGTTGGCATCGCTGGTCGTTTCGGTAACGGTGACCCCGGTCCTGTCCTTCTATCTGCTGCCGCGCATGAAGTCCCTCGACCATGGCGACACGCGCGTACTTGCCTGGCTCAAGGCGCGCTATCGCAACGGTCTGCAGGCCGTCCTCGAGCGGCCCAGGGCGGCCGTGTTCGCCGGCACAGTCGCGGTGATCGTCGCGGCCGCCGCCGTGCCCTTCTTTCCGACCACGTTTCTGCCGCCCTTCAACGAAGGCACCCTGCTGATCGGCATGCGGCTCAACCCGGGGGTGACGCTCGCCGAGTCCACCGCGCTTGCGCAACAGGCGGAGGTGCTGGTGAAACAGGTGCCGGAGGTCACGCACGTTGGTCGTCGCAGCGGACGTGCGGAACTCGATGAACATGCTGAAGGCGTGCACGTCAGCGAGCTCGATGTCGGGCTCAAGCCGGCGTCAGAACTCACCCGTTCGATGGGGGAGATCGCCGCCGACATCCGCGCCCGGCTCGTGAACCTGCCCGCTGCGATCGCGATCGGCCAGCCGATCTCACACCGCATCGACCACATGCTCTCGGGCGTGCGTTCGCAGATCGCGATCAAGATCTTCGGCGAGGATCTCGACACGCTGCGGGGGCAGGCCGATGCGCTGCGGGCGCGGCTGGCCGGCATCCCCGGACTCGCGGATCTGGAAATCGAGAAGCAAGTGCTCGCGCCGCAGATCAAGGTGCGCATCGACTATGCCGCAGCGGCCCGCTATGGCGTGCCGGCACCGCAGATCCTGGCCGCGCTGCAGAACCTCGTCGAGGGCGAGAAAGTCACCCAGATCGTCGAAGGTGGAAGGCGTTTCGCGCTGGTCGTGCGCCTGCCCGAATCGGCGCGTTCGGTCGAGGGGCTCGCGCAGATCCTCATCGAAACGCCCACCGGCCACGTCCCGTTGTCGAAACTCGCGTCGATCGAGGATGGTGACGGGCCGAACCAGGTCAGCCGCGACGACGGCAAGCGCCGCATCGTGCTGTCGGCCAATGCGCAGCAACGCCCGCTCTCGGAAATCGTCGAGGACATCCGCGCGGCGGTGGCCGACATGAAACTGCCCGAAGGCTACTTCATCACGCTCGGTGGGCAGTTCCAGGCACAGGAAGAAGCGTCGCGTCTCGTGGGGCTGCTGTCGATCGTGTCGCTCGTGCTGATGTTCGTCGTGCTCTACAGCCGCTACAAGTCGGTGCGTCTCTCGGCGCTGATCATGGCCAACATTCCGCTCGCGCTGGTGGGCGCAGTGATCGGCCTGTGGATCTCCGGCCAGCCCTTGTCGGTCGCGGCGCTCATCGGCTTCATCACGCTCGCCGGCATCTCGGTGCGTAATGGAATCCTGAAGGTCAGCCACTACATCAATCTGATGCGCATCGAAGGCGAGAGCTTCGATCACCAGATGATCCTGCGCGGCTCGCTGGAACGGCTATCGCCGGTGCTGATGACGGCGCTGGTGACGGCCTTTGCGCTGGCACCGCTGCTGTTCGAGGCCGAACGCCCGGGTACCGAGATCCTGCACCCGGTCGCGGTGGTGATCTTCTCGGGGCTCATCAGCTCGACGCTCCTCGATACCTTCCTCACCCCGGCGATGTTCTGGCTTTTCGGCCGCCGCGACGTCGAGCGCCTGCTCAACGACCGCAATGCCGAAGCGTTCTGACGCTGATCCGCTTACACAATCGAATCCTGAAAGGAGAAAACATGAAACTCTCGAAGCTCATCACGCTTGCCGCCCTGGTGGCCGTCGGTCCTGCCTTCGCGGCGGACAAGCACGACCACGCGCACGAACATGAGTCCATGCACGGCGGCCTGGTGGTCGAGGTCAAGGATGTCGACCTCGAACTCGTCGCCAAGCCGGACGTCATCCAGCTGCACCTGCGCGATCACGGCAAACCGGTTGATGTGACCAACGGCAGCGCCAAGCTCACGCTCCTGTCCGGCACCGACAAACAGGAAGTCGAACTCAAGCCTGCCGGCGACCGGTTGGAGTCCAAGGGAAGCTTCAAGGTGGGCGCCGGCACCAAGTTGGTGGCCGTCGTCACGCTGCCGGGCAAGCCCTCCACCACGGCGCGCTTCACGCTGAAGTGACGTCGTCCGCTTGCCCGCAGCACGTCGCTGCGGGCGGCCAACTCATGTAACCCAGAGGTGACCCAATGAAAACTCTTGTGGCAGGAATGGTTGCCGTTGCCGTCGGTGGACTGGGCGGCTGTGCGAGCCCCACCGTGTTCGAAGGGAAATACGCGCAGGACGATGGGTGGCGCAAAGGAACTGTTGTCGAAATCGGTCCGGCGAATAGCTTGAAGCGGCCTTCGTTCTATGACTGCAGGGCCGAGGCGTCCGACGCGGAAGGCGACAAGCCGTACGTGATGGTTGCGTTTCTGCGCAATGGCCACCCGTACGCGCGCGCCGCAAAGTTGCCTGCCGATGCGCAATTGCAGGTCGGTGACAAGGTGTATGTGAACTTCAAGGACTGCAACGCACCGATCCCGAAGCGCAGCTCATCAACATCTGACGAGAAGGACTTCAATTGATGCGCCTGTCGCGCGGGACGCCAGGGATTGTTGCGACGGATCAACGCCCCAAGGGTCCGGGTTCGCCTCGTCAGGACCAAGACGATGCATGACGACGTCCATCACGAAGCCTGGCGCGATCGAGTGGCCCCGGAACTGCTCGACGCGGTTCGCCAGGGCAAGATCCCGGAAGTGCTGAGATGGCTGGAGGACGGACTTCCCGCCGATTGGCAAGATACCGAGGGGTGCAGCTTGATCTTCCTGGCGGCATATCACCGTCGGTGGGCCGTTATTGACGGCCTGTTGGCGCACGGCGCATCAGTCGACCTGCCCGATCGTCGGGGATGGACGCCGCTCTTCTGGGCCGCTTTCAACGGCCATGCGGACATCGTTTCATTCCTGATCGGCCGTGGCGCCAATCCAGACGTGCGGAACGAGGACGGGGAGTGGCCCTTGTTCTGGGCCGTCTACAAGGGGCACACAGCAGTTGTCCGGCATCTCCTGATCGGCGGTGCGAAGCGGAACCAAATCGATGCGGACGGACACGACGAGCTCTGGCTCGCAAAAAATTTGGGCCGACAGGACATCGTTGCCATCTTGGAGGGGCCTCGAGGCCCGCGCCCAAACCGTGCCCTGCGTGGGACTTCGGACGAGGGCATTTGATTCGGCCTCTCCACCCTTGCTCGCCAGCCGCGCGGGGCCGGGAACAGCGGACCTCTAGGCAAGATCCTGGCAACAGACCCGGAACTGACCGCATTCCCGGTGCAGTTGTACCGAAAATCTCGTTCTTGCCCCAGAACGTGGCCAACAGGCGTGATAATCCGCGATTATCCCGTGTCGTAATATGCATTTTCATACGCGTACGATCATTGACAATAGTATGTACAGGCGTACCATGTAATACAGTACGTAAAAATCAGGGGTGTCGCGATGGCCAGAAGCGGGATCTACAAGTCCGAGGTGGTGCGGGCACGTGACGCGTTGCGCGCGCAGGGGCGACACCCATCGATCGACGCCATTCGGGTCGAACTCGGCAATACCGGCTCAAAGGCAACGATTCACCGCTACTTAAAGGAGATCGAAGAGGAAGAGGGCGGAACCGGCGGCACACAGGTTGCCGTGAGCGAGGCAATCCAGGACCTCGTCGGCAGGCTGGCCGGCCGCTTGCACGAAGAGGCCGATGCCCGGATCGCGGAGGCAAAAACCCGCTATACCGGCGAAATTGCCCAACTCAAGGACGCGCTCCGGCAGCAGCGCCAAGAGGGTGAAGCACTCAAGACCCAGTTGCAGCATACCGAATCCCTGTTGAGCGAGGAGAGTGACCGTCATCGCCAGACGGCACTCACGCTGCAACAGGAGACCGTGCAGCGCGCGCAGGCCGCGCAACAGGTTGCCGATCTGCAGTCACAACTGGCGCAAGGCGAACAGCACCGGCAATCACTGGAGGACAAACACCGTCACGCCCGCGAAGCCCTGGACCATTTTCGGCAGGCGGCCAAGGAACAGCGCGATCAGGAGCAGCGCCAGCATGAGCAGCAGACCCAGCACCTGCAGGCCGAACTGAGGCAACTGAATCAGACGCTCGGAACCAAACAGGATCAACTGACCGGGATCAGCCGGGACAACGCCCGCCTGGCGGCCGAGTTGTCGCAGGCCCATGCGCAGCTTCACCAGACTCAGACGGAGGCGCGATCGCTCCGAGACGAATTGTCGGTGGCCAAGGAAACCGGGCAACGCGTCGAGGCGCTGGGCCAACGCCTGGCGGAGCGGGAACTGCAGATCGAGGATCTGCTGCGCGGCAAGAGTGTGGTCGAAGCTACGCTCGCCGAACAGGCCGAACGTCGTCAAGCCCTGGAAATCGAGCTTGGGGCCGCCCGGGCGTCCTTATCCATACAGGAAAAAGTGATTGCGGACATGCATGCACAGCTTCTACGTCATGGCAGCCGCCGGAAACAAAGCGGCAAACAGGACCACGTCGCGGGAGTCGGCGAGAAAGCCGCAACGCCCACCGCACCATAATTAAACATTTAAAACATACGCTTACAGCTCGAAAGTCCTAATATTGGCTTCATCCCGGCGCCGCAGGAGCCAAAATCTTTTGTTGCAAAACAACGGTTTGCGGCGGATATGTACAGTTTTTCCCTTCATCCCGGTCATACCCCAAATTGGGTGCCGCTGGCGCACTCGAGCAGGCGGAACACTTGATCGTCGCCGAGAGGGGCGCGGTCGCTGCGCAGGGAGGTGACTGCATCAAAGAAATCTGCCACTGCGGTGATGCGGGCGCTCAACGGGGTGTTGGTGCCGAGGCGGCCCGCCGGGTAGCCGCTGCCGTCCCATTTTTCATGGTGATTGAGGACGATTTCGACGGCGAGCTCGTGCACGGGGGAACCCGCGTTGCCCAGAAGGCGGACACCGAGCAGGGGGTGGTCGCGCATGATGCGCCACTCGTCCGGACTCAGGCGGCCGGGTTTGAGCAGAATCGAATCGGGGATCCCCAGCTTGCCCAGGTCGTGCAGCGGTGCGGCATCGAAGAGCATGTCGCAGCGCTTTTCGGGCAGGCCCATGGCGTGTGCGAGGAGGGCCGACAGCGCGCCCACGCGCAGGCAGTGCTCGGGCGTGCCACCGTCCTTGAGCGCAGCGAGGAGGATCAGCCGGCGCAAGGCCTGGTGCTGCGCATCCGCGATCGCAGCCTGGGCGCGATCGCGTTCGGCAGCCACATCCTGCAGCTCCTGCGCCATGCGGAACATCTGCTGGTAAGTCTTGCCCGGATCGGCGTTGCCAGACGGCGCGGCGGTTTCAGGCGGCAGCGTGTCATCGCCCAGCGTGATCGCGGGGGAAAACTGCAGGGAGGGCGGGTGGGGCTGGGAGACTGGGGGCATGTGCATGGGCGGTGTGCGAGGCCGGAGTTTCTCGCCACGCCGAATATAGCCCATGGTCGATGGCGGAACTTCCGGGCGCGTGCCCCGGGTGTGCGCTTTTTCACACTGAAAGACAAGGAGTGGAAATCCTGCGCCCGGGGTCCCGAGCCGGCTTGCGCATGGGTTTGCTGCAAGCATCGAGCGCGATGCAGGTGTCTCGACGGAATGGCGGTGGCGTGGTAAGTAGCGTGCAGCCTTGTCGGCCATTTGCCTGCGCGCGGGATTCTGTCGCCATTCAGGGAAGTGGGGTTCAAATCGGTGCCAGAGAGAGTTTCTTGATGTCGTCCATGCCTTCCGTTGTCGAATACCACATCCGCCCTTCCAATCTGGGGGCGCATTTGTTCGCAGTGAACTGCACGGTAAGGACGCTTGATGCGTCCGGCCAGGTGTTCCGCCTGCCGGCATGGATTCCGGGCAGCTACATGATCCGTGAGTTCGCGCGCAACATTGTCAGCCTCCGTGCCGAGGCCGGCGGCAAGCCGTGCGCGGTGGAAAAAATCGATAAGCACAGCTGGAAGGTGGCGGCGCTGCCTTCGGGAACGAGCCTGACCCTGCATTACGAGGTCTATGCCTGGGATCTGTCGGTACGTTCTGCCCACCTCGATGCCACGCATGGTTTTTTCAACGGCAGCAGCGTGTTCCTTGCCCCCGATGGGTGTGCCGCCTTGCCCTGCACGGTGGTGATCGAGGCTCCCGAGGGGGCGCAATACCGTAGCTGGAAGCTCGCGACCGCGCTGCCTCCGGCACGGCCGGGCGGGGCGCGGGAGTTCGGGTTCGGGCGCTTTCGTGCGGCCGACTACGAGGAGCTGATCGACCATCCGGTCGAAATGGGGTGTTTCTCGAACGTGAGCTTCGATGCCGGTGGCGTGCGTCACGACCTTGTCCTCAGCGGCCGCCACGATTGCGACCTCGACCGGCTGGGGGCCGACCTGGCGCGCATCTGTGCCTGCCAGATCGAACTGTTCGGCGCTCCCGCGCCGGTGTCGCGCTATGTGTTTCTGGTCATGGTGGTGGGCGAGGGCTATGGCGGTCTGGAGCATCGCGCATCGACCGCGCTGATCTGCAGCCGTGCCGACTTGCCGTGGACGGGGATGGAAGGGCTCTCCGATGGCTACAAGGGTTTTCTCGGCCTGTGCAGCCACGAGTATTTCCACACCTGGAACGTCAAGCGCATCAAGCCGGCCGCGTTTACCCCCTACGAGCTCGGGCGTGAGAACTACACCCGGCTGTTGTGGGCGTTCGAAGGCTTCACCTCCTATTACGATGACCTGGTGCTGGTACGCAGCGGCGTGATCGGGGTCGAAGACTATCTCGAACTGCTCGGCAAGACGGTGTCGACCGTGATGCGCGGCAGCGGCCGCCTGCGCCAGAGCGTGGCCGAATCGTCTTTCGATGCCTGGATCAAGTACTACCGTCAGGACGAGAACGCGCCCAATGCCATCGTCAGCTATTACGCCAAGGGAGCGCTGATCGCGCTTGCCCTCGACCTGCAACTGCGCGCCGGCAGTGCAGGGCGCTGCAGCCTGGATGCGGTGATGCGCCTGCTGTGGACCCGGCATGGGCGAAGCGGTGTGGGGGTGGCCGAGGACGGGATCTTCGCCGCGGTACGCGAAGCCGGCGGGCCCCGGCTCGGTTCCCGCCTGGCGCGCTGGCTGGAGGCTGCGGTGGAGGGGACCGGGGATCTACCGTTGCCGCGACTGTTAAGGGATTTCGGCCTTGTGCTCGAGGCCGCGCCGGCAGGCAAGGCCCCCTGGTTGGGCCTGAAACTGGCGGCGGGAGAGGCCGAAGCGAAAGTCGCCAACGTATTCGACGGAGGGCCGGCGCAGGCGGCGGGCATTGCTGCCGGGGATGTGCTGCTGGCACTGGATGGGCTGAAGCTGAGCGCGAAAGGGCTGGACGGGCTGTTGGCGCGGCGCAGGGCGGGCGAACGGGTGGCGATTCACCTGTTCCGGCGTGACGAGCTGATGCAGTTCGAGCTCGTATTGGCGCCCGCCCCGACGGACAAATACAGCCTCAAGCTCGCTCCGCGGGCCGGCGCGGCGGCGCGGGCGCTGCGCGAGGGTTGGCTGGGACGGGCCTGAGCCTGTTGCTCGAGTCAGTTCCTGGCCGCGGTTGCCGGCAACAGCCGGGGGCGCCAGTAGCGCCAGGCGAGGAAGCCGGACAGGCCCGCCATGATCAGCCAGAACCCGACTCCCTGCCAGAAGGCGATCGGGTCGGTGGCGAGAAGATAGTCACGCGGCGGGCGTACGAAGTGGATGCGACCGCTTGCCAGGGCCTGGCCGGCGATGCCGGCTGCGGTTAGAGCGGGAGCGAACCAGACCAGCAGGCCGAGCGCGACGATGAGGCGATCGAGCCGGGGTGAGGGCCGGCGGCGCGGGCGGTAGACGCTGTCCACCCCGAACCATACGGCGAGCAGGAAGCCGACTGCTGCCGCCAGCGGGCCGAGTGCCATCGCCGCGCCGAGCAGGGTTGCTGCCGCCATGAAGGGCGCGCCTTCCATCGTGGCGACGGCGGGCCAGATTGTGCCGAGCCGGGAAAACAGCAGCCAGCAGGCCGGCAGGGTGAGCAGCGCGACGAGCAGATTGAAGAGGGCACGGCGGCGGGCACGATCTCCCGCCAAGGGAGCGGCGCTGTGGAGGACAGGGGCGGACATGGGTTCAGTGATCAGTGGTCCTTGCGGATCAGGCCGACCATGATGCCTTCGATGACCAGTGCCGTGTGCCGGGTGTCGACCACGATCGGGGCGTAATCGGGATTGGCAGGCAGCAGCTCGACGACGCTGCCCTTGCGCTGCAGGGTCTTGACGGTGACGTCGTCGTCCACGCGGGCGACCACGACCTGGCCGTTGCGTGCCTCGCTGCTGCGATGCACGGCGATCAGGTCGCCGTCCAGAATGCCCGCATCGCGCATGCTCATGCCGCGCACGCGCAGCAGATAGTCGGCCCTGGGCGAGAACAGGGCCGGATCGAGCTGATAGCGGGCCTCGACGTGTTCGGCGGCGAGAATCGGGCTGCCGGCAGCAACCCGGCCGACCAGCGGCAGGCCGAGTCCGTCGGCGAGGCGGATGCCGCGCGCACGGCCTTCCTCGAGCAGGATCGCGCCCTTGGCGACGAGCGCCCGCAGATGGGTTTCTGCGGCGTTGGGCGAGCGAAAGCCGAATGCGGTGCACACTTCGGCGCGGGTCGGAGGTCGGCCCTCGGATTCGACGCTGCTGCGGATGAAGTCGAGGATTTCCTGCTGGCGGGGAGTGAGGGTTTCGTTGCGGCTGCTCATCGGGCCTCCATGATCCAGCTGTAATTTTAAACAGCTTTCCTGGCGGAGCAAGGGAAATCCGCCCCGGGCTCGTTGCCAGGGCGGGGAGAGGGGCCGGGTGCTGCACCGCAGCCGTCGATGCACAGCGTCCGTTGATGCACTGCGTCTTGAGCCTTGCCGCAATCTGGGCTATTGCTTCAGCACGGTGTCGGCAGATGGCACCGGCGCGTCGACAAGCACAGGGAGATACGCCGTCATGCACCCTCCGCTCCGCCCCCCTCCCACGGCCCGTTCCGGTAGTGTTCGCCGGGGCTCTCGGCTAGAATCCCACCCACATCAGGGAGACATCATGCTGAAGAGCGGAGACATCGCCCCCGCTTTTTCATTGCCGGATGCAGACATGGAAACGTTCGATCTTGCATCGACCGCCGGTAAGCACCATGTGGTTCTCTATTTCTACCCTCGTGACAAGACGCCGGGCTGCACCCTTCAGGCTGCCGATTTCAGCGATCATGAAGACGAATTCACCCGCTACGACTGCATCGTGGTCGGAGTGAGCCCGGACGACTGTCTTACCCACGCCGAGTTCCGCGACGATGAAGGCCTGTCGATCCGGCTGCTGTCGGATGCCGATACCGAGGTGTGCCGGCTGTACAAGGTATGGCAGGAGCGGGAAGTCGACGGAGTGAAGAAAATGGGTGTGCGGCGGTCGACCTTCATCATCGACAAGCAGGGCAGGATTCGCCACGCACTCTACGATGTGACGCCCCGCGGTCATGCAGCTGCGGTTTTCGAACTGGTCAAGGAACTGGAATCACAGAATGGAAAACGAAATCGTCAAGAATAGCGTCGTGACGCTGCAATACACCGTGCGCGACCCGGACGGAGCCGTGATCGATGACGGCGCGCATCCGCTGGTGTATCTGCACGGTGGTTACGACGGTATCTTCCCGATGCTGGAAGAAGCCCTCCACGGCAAGAAGGTCGGCGACACGCTTCAGGTGAAGCTGCAGCCCGACGATGCCTTCGGCGAGTACGACGAGGAACTGATCATGGTCGAGGACGCCAAGCTGTTCCCGGACAACATCGAAATCGGCATGAGCTTCGAGCGTGTTTCCGATGATGGCGAGGAAGACCAGGTCTATCGCATCACCGAAATCGCCGAGGGCAAGGTCGTGGTCGACGGTAATCACCCGCTCGCCGGCGTGGCCCTGATGTTCGACATCACCGTTGCCGAAGTCCGCCCGGCGACTGCCGAGGAAATCACCCACGGCCATGTGCACGGCCCTGGCGGTCATCACCACTGAGCACTGCAAGGGCCGCGTGTGCGGCCCTTTTTGCGCCCGGATGCATGTTTTCGCCGAGGTCTCGCGATGCCCGGCGGCGGCCACCGGGCGCGCAGCGCATCGTACTGACCCGGCTTTTCGGCAAAGGCATGAACGCTTCTTCTTCCCCACCCCTTGCCCCTCCCTCTGTCGAGCCCCTTGCAGCGGCGTCGTCGGCTGTGCCGTTGCTGCAGGTTTCCGACCTTGCCGTGGTGATCGGGCGGGAGGGGGGCGAGATCCGTCCGGTCGATGGGGTGAGCTTCGAGATCCATGCGGGTGAGACTTTTGCCCTGCTCGGCGAGTCCGGCTGCGGCAAGTCGATGACCGCGCTTGCGCTGACCCGACTGCTGCCCGACGCCGGTCGCGTCGCCGGCGGCGCGGTCCGGCTGGAGGGGGAGGATCTGCTGGCGCTGCCCGAGTCGGCGATGCGCCGCGTGCGCGGCGGGCAGATCGGCATGATCTTCCAGGAGCCGGCCACCAGCCTGAACCCGGTGATGACGGTGGGAGCGCAGATCGCCGAGGCGCTGTCCTGCCATGGCGTGCACGGTGCGGCGCTCGATGACGACGCCTGCCGCCTGCTCGAGGCGGTCGGCATTTCCGCTCCCGAACGTCGGCTGCAGGATTTCCCCTTCCAGTTTTCCGGAGGAATGAAACAGCGCGTGATGATCGCGATGGCGCTGGCCGGCCAGCCGCGGCTGCTGATCGCCGATGAGCCGACAACCGCGCTCGATGTCACCATCCAGGCCCAGGTGCTCGATCTGCTCGCCACCATCCAGCGCGAGCGGGGGATGGGGATATTGCTGATTTCCCATGATCTCGGGGTAGTCGCGCGGATGGCGCACCGGGTCGGGGTGATGTACGCCGGTGAACTGGTCGAAACCGGTAGCCGCGCCCATTTTTTCAGTACGCCGCTGCATCCGTATGCACGCAAGCTGTTTTCCGCCCTTCCCGGCGCGGCGCGGCGTGGCGCCCCGCTGGATGCGCCCGAAGGCAGCGTGCCGGCGCTCGACCGGCGTTTTCACGGTTGCCGCTTCGCCGAGCGCTGCCCGACCGCCTTCGACCGCTGTGACGACGAGGCGCCGCCTTGGCATACGGTGGGGGCACAGGCGGTGCGTTGCCACCTGTATGAAGGCGTCAGCGTGCCGCGCGGCCTCGACACAGCGGTTCCGCCTGTCGCTGTCCCTCGCCCGTACAGCACCCGGCCAGTGCTCCAGGTCAAGGATCTGGTCGTGCATTTTCCGGTGCGCAAAGGCCTGCTCAAGCGCACGGTGGCCCAGGTGAAGGCGGTCGATGGCGTCAGCCTGGATCTGGCCGCAGGGCGCACGCTCGCGCTGGTCGGGGAGTCGGGCTGTGGCAAGACCACCGTGGGCAAGGCGATCCTGAAGCTGATCCCGCCCACCGCCGGCGAGCTTCATCTCGATGGCGAGAACATCACCGCACTGCCGGCTTCGGCCCTGCAGTCGATGCGGCGTACGGTGCAGATGGTTTTCCAGGATCCCTTCGCCTCGCTGAACCCGCGCATGCGGGTTGGCGAGATCATCGAGGAGGGCATGGTGGCGCTCGGCGTCGAGTCCGATGCCCAGGCCCGCCACGCCCGGATCGGCGAACTGCTCGAGCATGTCGGGCTGGCGGCGGACATGCGCTGGCGCTATCCGCACGAGTTCTCCGGCGGCCAGCGCCAGCGGATCGCGGTGGCTCGTGCGCTGGCGGTGTCGCCGCGGGTGATCGTGTGCGATGAACCGACCAGCGCGCTCGATGTTTCGGTGCAGGCCCAGTTGCTCAACCTGATGCGCGATCTGCAGCGCAAACATGGGCTGGCCTATCTGTTCATCACCCACAACCTGGCCGTGGTCGAATATCTGGCCGACGAAGTGGCGGTGATGTATCTCGGCCGGATCGTCGAGGAAGGCCCGGTCGAGCGCGTCCTGAAGGCGCCGCTCCACCCTTACACCCGGGCCCTGCTGGCGGCGGTGCCGCGGCTCGACGGCGAGGTGGCCGCGGCCCGCGGCGGGGAAGGCTGGGCCGGGGGGGGCGATGTGCTGGAGGCGCCTGCCGGTGGGAAGACCCTCGCCGATCTGCCCTCGCCGCTCGCCCCCCCTGCCGGTTGTCATTTCCACCCCCGCTGCCCGCATGCCACCGACGTCTGCCGGATCAGCTATCCGCCGGTCGCCGAGTTCGGCCGGGGGCATCGCGCGCGCTGCCATTGGCCACGGCGAGGAGGCTGATCAGTGCCGGCTGCCGGCTTGGCGCTGTGGTTTTCTGCCGGTTCTGGCCGCAGTGCCGCGGGCTGCGGATCCGGAGGGGGCGAGCTGCGGCTGACGGCTCCGCGCGTCGGTGGATCCGAGCTTCAATCCCGGCTGACGCGCCACCGCCGCGGCGAAAGGCAGCAGCTGGCTGACTTCCAGCGCCCCCTCGGGCTCGACTCCGTCGGGCACGAGCAGCGCATGGCCGGCTCCCGGCTTGCTCGCCGGGGTGAGGCCGTTGAGTTTGCGCAGCTGGGCGAGGCTCAGCCCGTGGCGCACGGCTACGGCGTCCAGGCCCTCGCCAGCGGTCAGTACATGCATGCGCCAGCCCTTGCCGCTGCGGGCCAGTTCGGCCAGCCCTTCCTCGAGTTGTTCGGCGCGGTCGGTGGGGACCACGAAGGTTTGCCCGGGCAGGGTGATCGCCGGCCGGTTGAAGCCCGGGTTGAGCGCGAGGAATTCATCGAGCGGCATTTCCGAGAGCCGGGCGGCGGTTGCCAGGTCCACTCCGACCGGCGCGTCGACGGTGACGAAGTGCAACTCGTTGGCGACGTAGGGGAGCTCGAAATGGAACAGCTCGGGTTCGGCGACGATGTTCTTGATCGCCTGCAGCTTGGGAAGGTAGTTGCGAGTCTCTTCCGGCATGCGCAGGTGGGAGTACTCCTGCGCCAGGCCTTCATCGGCGTTGCGCCGCAGCGCGCGCTGCACTGCCCCTTCACCCCAGTTGTAGGAAGCCAGCGCGAGGTGCCAGTCGCCGTGCATGTCGTAGATGCGTTGCAGGTAGTCGAGGGCGGCCTGGGTCGAGGCGATCACGTCGCGGCGCTCGTCCACCCAGCTGTCCTGGGCGAGGTTGTAGTGCTTGCCGGTCGATGGGATGAACTGCCACAGCCCGGAAGCGTGGGCGGGCGAGTAGGCCATCGGGTTGTAGCTGCTCTCGATCATTGGCAGCAGGGCGATCTCGGTGGGCATGCCGCGACGTTCGAGTTCGTCGACGATGTAATACAGGTAGAGTCCGCCACGGGCGAATACCTGCTTCAGGAATCCGGGACGGTTCAGAAAGAAGGCCTGCTGGTCGATCACCCGCTCGCTGTCCAGATCGGGCATGCCGAAGCCGCGCCGGATGCGGTCCCAGATATCGTTGGCGTCGCGGGTCAGGTCGAGCGTCAATACGCGTTCGGCGACGAAGGATCCGGTGTGCGCGGATGGCGGAGGCGCGGCGGGTTCCGGGGGCGTGACGCCCTCGTCCGGGACGGTGGCGGTCGCGCTCGCCGCGCTGACTGGGGCGGGCGTGGGGAGGGGGCGGTCCTGTGCCCCTGCGCTGCCGGCCGGCTGCAGCAGGGCGGTGCATACGGCCACCCGCAGAGCCGTCCGCAATGCTGCGCGCAGGCCCGGGCGGGAAAGGCGTGCAGGCATCGGAGCCGGCTCAGAAACGGTCTTTCCAGGCCCGCAGGGCGGTCAGGCAGGCGAGGGTATCGGCCGGCCGGGTGCCGGTTTCCCGGGTCAGCGCATCGAGCACCGCCGGCTGCGCACAGCGCAGGAAGGGATTGATGGCCTTCTCCCGGCCGATGGTGCTGGGCAGGGTCGGTTCGCCGCGCGCGCGCAGCGCCTCGCAGTGCAGCGCATAGGCGTCGCGTGCGCCGTTGCCGGGCTCGGCCGCGCGCGCGAAGGCGAGGTTGGACAAGGTGTATTCGTGGGTGCAATACACCCGGGTCTCGTCCGGCAGGGCGGCGAGACGGGCGAGCGAGGCCGCCAGTTGTGCCGGGGTGCCTTCGAACAGGCGACCGCAGCCGGCGGAAAACAGGGTGTCGCCGCAGAACAGCACACCGTTGCTCGGGCCGGTGCCGACGAAGGCGATGTGGCCAGCGGTGTGGCCCGGCACCTCGATCACCCGGAACGCTGCCGCCGGGGTGTCGAGACGGATTTCGCCGCCGTCGCCGAGCGGCCGGTCCACGCCCTCGATATGTTCGGCCGCCGGGCCGTAGACCGGTACCGGGTGGCGGGCGCGCAGGGCGCCGACGCCGCCGACATGATCAGGATGGTGATGGGTGATGAGGATGGCCGACAGGGTCAGCCCATAGCGCGCCAGCGCGTCCTCCACCGGTGCCGCATCGCCCGGGTCGACGACAAGGGCGTGATGGCCGTCATGGAGCAGCCAGATGTAGTTATCGCGAAAGGCGGGAAGGGGGATAATGTTCATACCTGAAACCCAGTAATGGCGCGGGTTCTAGCCTCGATTTGTTTTAGACTGTCTAAAACTCGGACCTTCGGCCTGCGTGATTTTCTTGTCGCGGAGATAACGTTCGGTCATCTTCCGGTCCGTGTGCCCAAGCAGTTTCTGCGGGTCGGCGCCCTGGGCTTCGGCCTCGGTGCCCGACATCGCACGCAGATCGTGCAGCACCACGTCGGGGATGCCGGCCGCCTCGCGCGCCTTCTTGTACTGCTGCCAGATGGTATTGTAAACGGGCGGTTTGGTGCCGAGCAGATACATTCCGGCAACGTTCTTATGCAGCGCCTTGGCGCGCTCCACTGCGGCACGCAGGTCCGGGTTCCAGCGGATCAGTACGCGCGCCTTCGTCTTCTGCTGAACGACGTAGACGCCTTCGTCCCGCAGATCGGCTCGTGCGATCTTGAGCACGTCGCCGATGCGCTGGCCGGTCAGGTAGCACAGGTCGATCACCACGGCCAGCAGCGGCCCGGCCTGGGCCTTGATGGCGTCGAACTCCCATGGCTCGACCCGGCGCTCGCGCTTGGGTTGCTTCACCGTTTTGATGCCGGTGCAGGGGTTGAAGTCGACGATGCAGTCTTCCAGCGCCACGTCGAACACCATCCGCAGTACGGAAAGAGTGCGGTTGCAGATGGTGGCCTGGCCGATCAGATGGCGGCGCAGCGCGGCGACGTCGCTCTGCTTGACCTGGTGCGGGGCGAAATCGGCGAATGCCTCCTGTAGGAAGCGTGCCGTCGTGCGGTACTTCTTGACCGTCGAGGGGGCCTTGTCCTTCAGGATCGAGGGTAGCGCGTCCTCGATGAGCTGCGCCATGCCGCCCATCTTCTGCTTCATCCGGCGGGCGTACTCCTCCATCGCTTCGCTGAAGTCGGCGCCGAGCCGGATCCACTTGCCGTGCTTAACGAGCCAGAACGCTCCGTGCTTCTGGTAGACGCAGCTTGGGAGATGGCGGTCGTTCTTTCTTGGTCGCATGGCAGTCCTCCTTGAATACGACAATAGATCCGTCCGGGCGCTCGCGGAACGGAATTCCGATCGCCTTCAGAACACGCTTCTGCGCACTTGCAATCCGCCTCTCGGTCAGCAGCTCAAGCTCATCTTTCGATAGGATCATCTCGGTTCTCCTGAAATGAACGCAGACGGTCGCAGCATTTTGATCAGGTGCAGCGCCTGGCTGGTGGCGTCGCTCAGCGCATTGTGGTGGGTGCCGATGCGCTCGAAGGGTACGTGCCGCCGCTGCGCCTTGACGGTGCGGTAGCAGCGGTCGTTCCACCAGGCCCACGGTGCGGGCTGGCCGCCGCGCTGGTAGGCGCTGCGCAGGATTACGTTATCGAAGCTGGCGCCGTTGCCCCACACCTCCGCCTCGATCGTCGTCTGGCCCATCCATTCGGCGAACGACGCCAAGGCGACGGCGATGGGCAGGCCGCCGGCACGGGCGATTTCCTGGCGGGCCTCGTCGCCTTGCTGGAGCCACCAGGTGACGGTGCTGGCGTCGATCACGCCGCCGTCTTGCACGGCGGATTCGAGGTCGACGCGGTTGTAGTAGCCGGGGCCCAGCTCGCCGGCCTCAAGGTCGAAGGCGATAGCGCCGATCGCCACGATAGCGGCGTCCGGGCCGTTGCCCATGGTTTCTAGGTCCAGCATCACGTTCGTGTAGATCTTCACGCCCACGCCACTACTCCTTCCAGCAGGTCTCGGGTATTCGGGCAACGGTAGGGGCGGGCTCGGCGCCCGATTCCTTTCCTCCGGCCGCGGCTACGCGGCCGCCGGTCTTTGCCTTTTCCTTGGGTTTTTTCGCCGCGTCAGCGGCCTGGATCTTGGGTTTCCGCAGCGACGGTTGATCGCCCGCCCGCGCAGCCTGGTTAGCGGTGGAAAGCTCCTCGAGGCGTCCGCCGGTGGCCAGGTAGTTCGCGACCCATTCGGGCTTCTTACCCCGGCCGCTCCACGTCAGCTCGGCGTTCGTCGGGTGGCGGTAGGTGACGACCGTCGCCTTGTCCTTGCGCGCGCTGGGGGCAGGTGGTGCAGGCGCCGGCGGTCACCAGGAGAAAGGCGTCGGCGGTCTCGAACGGCGCCTCCTTCAGCTTGAGCATGTAGCGGTTCTGGATGTGACGGGCGGCCTCACGGTAGGGCATAGGGCCGCCGTAGCCCTCGGCGATCTCCTTCAACGCCTGCTGCTGCAGCTTGGCACCCGGGATCCGTGCGACCAGCAGCGCCCGGGAGGCGTCGAGCTTGCCCTCGCGGAAGGCCTGGCGGGCGGCTTCGCAAAGCGCAGTGAGCTTGAGTCGGCCATAGATGTAGGCGCGGCTCTTGCCGACCTTCTCGGCGAGCTGGTCGGCGGTGTAGCCGTAGCTGCGCATCATCAGGTCGTAGCCCTCGGCCTCCTCGAGCTCGTTCACGCCGCGCCGCTGCAAATTCTCGATGATCTGGATCTCGAGCACCTGGCGGGTGTCGAGGTGGCGGACGAGGGCGGGGATGTCTTCCAGCTCGGTGAGCAGGGAGGCGCGGTAGCGGCGCTCGCCGGCGATGATCTCGTACAGCGGGCGTTCGTCGCGGTCGGCCGGGGTGTCGTACTCGTCCGGCCACGTGCGCACGATGATGGGCTCGATCACGCCGTGCTCGCGGATGGTGGTGGCCAGGTCCGTCAGCGCGTCCGGCTCGAAGTGCTTGCGCGGGTTGGTCGGGCTGGGGGCGAGGTGCTCCAGGCGGAGCAGCTGGAAGGGGTTGAGCTGGCTCATGCTGCGTTCTCCGTCAGGCCTTGCTGTTCGGCCTCGTTGACGATCAACTGCGTCTTCACCACGCTGCCGACCTCGTGGAGGTCCATGCGGCGGTAGGCGCGCTTGCACTGGTCGGCGACGGCTTGTGCCTGGGCGACCAGCTCGGGGGGGATGGGCGTGCTGTAGCGCAGGCGGGCAACGATCTTGCGTACCGGGTCGAGGTCGAGCTGCAATCGGTGGCGTGCGTCCAGCCGCTCCCACAGGGCGATCCAGCCCTCGAGTGCGGCGGGGATCTCGTACCACACGCCGTCCTGCGGGTTCAGGAACACCGCCGCGCCCTGGATCTCGTGGATCCAACCCTCGGCCAGGCGCGCGAGCATGGCGTCGACCGGGCCGAAGGCCTTCATCATGTCGACGAAGGTTGGGCGCGCGAAGCAGGCGCGGCGCGGTTTCATGCCGCTACCCGTTCCAAGTACCAGCGCGCCTTCGCCAGATCGACCGCGGCGTCGCCTTTTCTGCCAGCACGGAAGGTGTACTTGATCGCGTTGCCCCGGCAGTAGGCGGCAAAGCCTTCGCCGCCGAGTGCGGCCTCGATGGCCTCGATGCACTCGACCTTGCCCTGGTAGTGCGGCGGGTGATTGACCATGTCGGCGCCGCCGGCATCGAGCTGGCCGCGCAGGTCAATGATCGTCTTCGCCTGCTCGACAAGCTCGTCGTCATGCCGGTCGATCACCTGCGCCGCGGCGCGGGCGATTTCGCTCTCGCTCATGTCGCTCGGGTCGATCTCGCCGCCGATGCGTCCGGCGAGCAACTCGCGGATCACGGCGAGCTCCAGGTGCGCGTCGCGCAGGTCATCCTTCAGCTTGCCGATTGCCATGACGACATCGCCGACGCCATCTTCGCCGAAGACGTCCATCATGGTCTTTTCCCACTCAATGCAGGCCCGCTTGTGCGCCTCGCCGAGGTCGTGGATGGCGCGGATGTGTTCGGCCAGCTCGCCCAGCATGATCTGCCCGCTGTCGCCGATCGCCGCGCGGATGTCGGCGAGCACGCCCAGCAGGTGGAATTCCTTGGCCGGGGCCGCAGGCTGGCTGAAAGCCACGTCGTGGGGGTCGTACTGCAGCGGAGGCGCTGTGGGTTGCTCGGGCGTTGCCGCCGGTTCGTCCTCCGCCACCGCGGCCACCGGTTGCACGGTGGGTTGCGGGGCGGGTTCGGGGCGGACGGCCGCGCCCTCGGCGGAGTGCGATGTGGGCACCGATGCGCGGCTGCCGGTGTTTTTACCCACCTCCGGCTGGGGTTCGGTGGCGGCGAGCCAGTACCACAGCTCGTTCTTGCCCTTTTTCTTGGCGCATTCGATCAGGGCGTCGGTGCGCATCTTGTTCAGCTCGGTGATGACGCGGCTGGGAAAGTCGCGCTCGGTGGTCGACGCGGCGATCTGCTTCAGCGTGGCTTCGTCGTGCGTCTTCAGGAAGGCGACGATCTGCTCGCGCAGCGGCGCGGGTTTCTTGCGGGTGCTCATGCGGTGGGCTCCGGGACGGGTTGGCACAGGGTCAGTTCGGCGGCTGCGAGGCCGGCAAGGAAGATGGCGTCGATCACATGCGTGTCGTCGGCGCCGGGGTGGCGGTCGCGGTAGGCGGCGATCAGTAGCTCCAGGCGCACGGCTTCGGCCGGGGTGATGCACACCGTCACCGGGATGCGCTCGTCGTCGACGGCGTCGGCTAGCAAGGTATTCATACCGGGCGTGGTGGCGGTTTGCTCTTCAGTTGCTGTGCTCATCGTGGTCATGTTTCCTCAGGTGCCTGCATCGGCCCTGCAGGCATGGGCATGTCGGGAGGAGGGCGGGCGCTCATGCGCCGGCGCGCTCGATCAGCGCCATCAGCTCGGGTAACCAGATCAGCGCTGCGGCGAAGGCGAAGAACACCGCACTGCCGATCACTGCGTCGATGATCTCGGCCCGCTCGGCCTCGTCGGCGAAGGGCACCCCCCGCTGCTCGCGGGGGGAGTGGCGCAGAAACTTCAGGTCGCGTTCGCATTGCCGTGCAAGGCGATCGAGCGCGCGTTGGTCTAGGGTTGGGGTCATTGCGCCGCCTCCTTGGGTCCGGTCAGTTCACGGCCGTTCATGCCAGGCGCCGCCTGCATCGTCGCCTCGATGATTGCGTCCATGAGCTTGGCCAGCACGACCGCCTCGGGGTTGAACGTGTCGCCCGGCTGCCACTTCTGCCGGGTGAGCAGATCGGCGGCGGCCTGGGCGGCGTCGAGCAGTTGTGGCGCGGCGGCGATCAGCGACAGGTTGGCGTCGGCCTCCTGGCGCACGGCATGGAGGTCCGAGGCGACAAAGCCCCAGCCGATGTGCTCGGCTTCAAGGATGGTGTGCACCGCGTGCTGGTCGGGGTTTGGGGCAGCCGGGCGCAGGCTGTAGCCGTCCCAGTGCCAGGGGCCGGGGGTGTGAGCGGGCGCGGCGGGGAGTGCAGACGTTTGCATCGCGACGGCTCCTCAGGCGTGCATCAGCGACCCGGCCACGCTGAGCGCGGCGCGGCTGCATTCGGCGCGGCAGCTGGTGTTGCCCTGGGCGACGCGCTCCTCGGTCTCGATCAGCGCGCGGCGAATGGCGCGGCCCTGGTCGGTGTGCTCGACCATCGCCAGTTCCTTGGCGGTGGCAACGGTCAGCAGGTAGTTCATGCTTCGACGATCGCCGCCGCGGCCCTTCTGCTTTTGATTACCCAGATCTGAGGAATCAAAAAAGTCGCGCCCTGCCTGCAGCTCGTACTCGTCGATGCGCCGCTTGATCCAGTCGGCGAACTTGGTGCCGTTGTCGAGCCGCTTGTGCAACTCGCGTGCATCGATGCCGTGACAGTCGGCGCCGGCCTGGGTGATCGTGCGGAAGGTGAGGTTCGGGTGCATGGCGCTTTAATCTCCTTGCGGAAAAGGGTCAAACAGCAGGCCTTCTTCGGTGACGTAGAACTCGGGTGCGGAGTAGCCGCCGCCGGTATCCACCATCAGCGGGGTGTCATTGGGCAGATGAGTCGTCGCCGCGCGGAACTCGCCGATGGTTTTGGTGGCGGTTGGCTTCACGTTGATAATATTCGCAGTGCTGTTATTTAAATTTTAACGGCAATGCGAATATTGTCAACGTGATTTTTCGTAGCTGCACGCCCGTGCTACGTTTTTCCGTACGTCATGAGTCTTGGAGGGAGAAATGGGGCGAGAACTGAGCGACTACACACTGCGGCAGATCCACGCCGATCGCATCGTCAAGCGCCAGATCGACGAACTCGTCGGCCTGGCGAAGGGGGCGTTACTGGATGGGGTGGTGGAGCAGAACGAGGCCGAGGGCATCCTCGGGTGGCTTGACGCCAATGCCGATTGTCTCGACACCTGGCCGGCCAGCGTGTTGTACGACCGCTTGCGGGCGATGCTGGCCGATGGCGTGCTGGATGTGGACGAAGCGGGAGAGCTGCTGGGCCTGCTGATGCAGATTGCCGCGCCTGCGGGCGTGGGGGTTGCGGCCGTGCCGAGCACCTTGCCGCTGACGGCGCCTGCGCCCGAGATCCTGTACACCGGACGCAGCTTCTGCTTTACCGGGGTGTTCGAGTTCGGGTCACGCGCGGAGTGTCACGAGGCGGTTATGGCGCGGGGTGGCGAGCCCGCGAAGGGTGTCACCAAGAAGTTGAACTACCTGGTGATCGGCTCGGTGGGCTCCGAGTGCTGGCGCCACTCCAGCTTCGGCACCAAGATCATGAAGGCGGCACAGTACTGCGAAGACGGCGCGGGTATCGCGATTGTGTCCGAGGCGCACTGGGTGGCGCGCCTGCGCTAAAAGAAAACCCGCCATTGGGCGGGTTATCTCATTTCACGGCAGCTTCCGCAGCTTTCTTTCTTGGCCGTCGCGTCCGCTTCGGTTCTGCCTGTTCAGGGGCTTTTTGTTCGCGATTTCCCTCTGGAAACATCAGTGGCAGCCGGACCGCGTTGTAGCCCATCCGCCAGATCAGGTCCTGGAGCAGTGCCGCGGATCGCTGATACAGGGGATCGCAGAATGTTCTGATGAAGGGGCGCTGTTCCAGATCAGCCTCCTCCCTGGGGTGATTGAAGACATAGCTGCACTCGACGGTACAAGTGGCTTCGAACGCAGTGTCTTTGCCCGCTTCTGCAATCCCTTTTGTGGTGACGGTGAGTCGAACCTGCAGCGTCTGGTGATCGTCGGAAAAATCCAGTGACGCGTCCACCCCTGTGCGCACCCTGCCTTCGGGCGCCTCGTCTGCCGAGAAGCTGCGTCGGCAGCTCGCTTCGACAATCGTTGGGATCCCCGATTTGAACTTGAGTCTCTTTAGTTCGTCCATGCCGTCCTCCCGGGCGAAAAGGTCGTAAGAGGACCGGGAACCGACTCGTCGAACTCCTGAACATTGACGCCGGCCTCGGGGTGAACGTAGTGGTGGTTCGTTACGCTGATCTCGACTTTCTTGGCCGGGTTCTTGGCGCGCTCGAGCCTTTCCTCGCACGCGCCCTTGACCCATTCGTTGAGTTTTGTGCCGGCGCGCTCGGCTTCCATCGCACACCCTCTGTGCAAATCTGGGCCGAGACGTACGTTGAAACTACCCTTGAATGGCGTGTCTGGCTGGTCGCCACATTCGGCGCAGGTCTCCAGGTAGTCGTCAACCGCAGCCTCGAATGCAGCCTTGATGTCCTTGGGGGATTCCGCCGCGTAGCTGATGACGTCGTTGATGTAGAGCAGCTTGCCGTGAATCAGGCCGTCCTCGACGCTGACCTCGGCGGAGCCAAGGTAGCTCTTGTATTCAAGAATTGCCTTCATTCAATCTCTCCCGCGTTCTGTAGTGCTTCGATCAAGTCTTCGAGCGCGTACTTCTTGAGAATCGGCTCCGGATGTGGCTCGTGCGCGAAGAACTTGACGCCGGAGCCGTGGCGAAACTTCCTGCCTGACCCGCCCTTGCTCTTCAACTGCTCGAAACCACACAGCTTGAGCAGCCGTGTAGCTTCGTCCCACGTGAAGTCGGCGGGTAGCGATCTAAGTCGTGCGACCTGTTTTGCTTTATTGGACACGAGATTATGCCTCAGGTTCTGGCGGTTGCAACTAACTTTAGTCGCGTGCTCATTGTCTCATGGTAGCGTGATGTCCATGAGCGTTCGTGAGCGCTTCTCCTGGTCCGTCCTGTCGTCGAAGAAGATCGTCTCGGAGTACACGATGCGGCATGGCTTACCGAAGAACTCTGTCACTTTTCCTTCCAGTTCCTTTGGCGTGGTGCCAGTGATCAGGTGCTGACCCGAGAACTCGAAGCGTCTGCGCCGCAGGCTGGCACCGGTGAGCACCCCTACAGCATCCAGCGTGCGCGGTTCTTCATGGTGCAGCACCACCAGGCGATTCTGCAGGGTGAGCAATGCGTTCTGGTCGGCGGTCCAGCTGCGCTCATCTCCCTCCGGCGAAACCCAGCGCACCTTCGGTGTCGCTTCTGCCTTTACCAGTGTCGTCACGAGGTTGCGGTATTGGCGCATGCCCCAGGGCGTGACGCGCTCGGCAACTTCAAGCGGGTACTCTGCGGTGATCAGGTCGAAGGTTGCCTCCAGAGCCTCGTTGGTGGCGCTGTAACCGTCGTCGAGGTCGCTGTCGGTATGTGCCACGAAGCGCACGCCGAATGACGAAGGGAAAAAGGCTTCTACGTCGAGCTGGCATTGCCCGAGCAGTGACGGCGCAATGCGTTGCCCGGCGTTGCGCACCAGCTTGCCATGCTTGATGTGCGCGTACAGCTTCTGCACCGCGTGCAGGAAGGCGCCAAGGTGCATGGCGTTGGCGCGGTGGCCCGAATACTTGGGGCCGTCCAGCGCGAAGTCGACGAACTCGAACTGCCGCTGCTGCATCAGCTCGGCGATTTCGCCGCGCAGTTGCCGCTGTTGGCTGCGCAGGGCGTTGAGCGAGAGCAGGTGCGCCTCGAGCTTGCCGTCGTGCTTGATGATGCGCTGCTGCGCCTGAATGGCCTCATCGGCATCGTCTAGCAGTTCGCGCGCCCAGCGCAGGCGGCGTTCTGCCTGCTCGGGGTCGACCCCTTCTCGCCATGGGCGTGTGTCAGGCCTCGGCATCGGTTGCCTCCTCGGGCAGTGCCGCCTCGATGGTGATGCCGATGATGCCCCGCGGCCGCTTGTCGCGGTCGTATGCAAGCCGCTTGTGCCAGAAATTGTGCTTTTTCAGGTAGTCGGCGTTGCAGGGGTGGTCAGGCGGCCCTTTTGTAACCATGTACGAATCGCAGTGGCAGTGCTGTGCCGTGCGTTCGCCATCGAAATAGCGCTGGATCAGGGCGCGCAGTTCGGCTGGTAGGGATTCGTAGGCTTGGGCGTCGCAGAAATTCACAAGCTCGATTGTGGCTGGCGCCGGGGCGCCGGAAACAAAGTATCCACCGATCCACTGCTCGGTGGGGATGCTGAGTTCGGAGAGTGCTTCGTGAAGCCTCAGATACCCTTCGAAAAGCCGCTTTCGGTGTGCGTCGGGCTGCTGCAGTTCGCGCCGGAAGTGCGGTGGAAATTCGTCTACGCACCGTTGACGGAACCCTTCAACGGTTGCGCTGTGCCATCCGGGCGGCAGGTGGCCTGCAAAGGGGTCGAATGGTGGCAGCACGCGGGCTACTCCTGCCCAACCAGGGCAAGCAAGGCTTTAGAGAGGCGGTCGCCCGCGGCCGGGTCTTGCTCGTAGGCGCTGACCAGGCCTGCCAGCGCCCGCCGACCGGTGTCCGTCAGCCGGAGCTGTTCGATCTCGGGCGCGAAGTGGGCGAGCAACTCCTCGAAGGTCTTGGGTCGCTCCCGGCCGGCAATCGTTGCGCCGAACAGTTCGACCGCCTTTGCGGCAAGGCGCGGGCTGATGGCGTCGAGCGGAACCCCGAGGGCTTTCGAGAAGCGGAAGGCGGCGTCGAGGTTTAGCGGCAGTCGCTTCCCGAAATACTGGGCGATTGTTCCTTGAGACTCCCATCCGCAGGCCTCGGCCAGTTGCGCTTGTGTAAGGCCAGTCGCCTCCTTTTCCTTATCGAAAAGGTCGCGGAGGCGATCGATGTCCTCGATTTCTTCTGGTGAAAGGGCGCGGCGCTTCGTTGTCTGGCTCATGCGCAGCATTTAACGGGCGTGCTAATAGTTTGACAAACGAGAATGTCGTTATTACGATTAACGACATTGCGAATATTTGGTGCGACTATGACCCTCTCCGACTACCTCAAGGAATCTGGCCTGACCCAGATGGGCTTCGCGCGTCAGCTCGGCGTGGCTCAGGGCACCGTGGCCTTCTGGCTGCACAACAAGCCCCCGACGATCGAGCGCTGCATCCAGATCGAGAAGCTCACCGCGGGCAAGGTCCGCTGCGAAGAGCTGCGTCCCGATGTGGATTGGGCGTATCTGCGCGGCTCCACCCAGGAGCCCTCGCCACCTTCTCGACCCCGCCCCCTGCCCGCGTCTGGGCAGGGGGTGAATACGGCATCGCCGACCGCCGCAGCGGGACAGAGCGTCGTGCCGGAGCAGGGCGGCGGCGTGATCAACAACCATGAGGCCGCGTGACGCGGCACAACCACTGAGGAGTAATCGCATGCCCAGCACCGTCGTCGTCCATGGCCCGCAAGGCTGCGGCAAGACCGGCAGCGCGCAAGCGCTCGCCGCCCACTTCGGCTGCACGCAGATCATCGACGACTGGGACGGGCGCGCCCGCGTTCCGGCCGGCAGCTTGGTACTGACCAACCGCGCCGACTGGAAAGCTTCTGCGCTTCCGGCCTTGCGCCGTGTTGTGCCGTTCGCCAGGGCGATGGCCGAAGCCGGCCTCGTTGGTGCGGAGGTCTGAATGATTGAAATGAAAACTTCGGAGGGCGGCGGGGTGCAGCGTGTCAGTGGATCTCTGGATCGTCCTCTCGAGGCGTCAGAACGCTGGCAACAAGAGATTGCAGAGCTGCATCGCCTGGTGCGCGCCGACGGTCCGCAGAAGAGCTTTTTACGAGCATCCGCCGGAAAAAACGGTCGCGGAAGCCGTTGGGGCCGAATTGCAGGTTCAGCGCCTGTTCGGCTTGCAGCAGCTCTCGTAGCGTGGATCCGGGCGCTGCTTGTTCGGAAAGGATTCCGGCCAGCGCGGTAAAGGTTTGCTCGGTGGCTTCGAGCAGTTCCTCGAAGCCTTCGCGTAGTTCGGTTTCGTAATCGCTCATGGTGCGCTCCTGTGGTGATGACTGTGTTGTGTGACAACTCGCATTCTATCTGCATGGAGCGTGCCTCCCGTTTTGCATGCTTGTCTCCCTCAGCCGCTTTGGCTGTTCGCGCCGGGTCGCAGGTGCTGCCCGGCGTTCTTTTTTCGCTGGGGTTGAGGCGAGTCTAGGTGTGGTGTTTCGAGAAGTGGACTGAGGGGATAACAAGATGACTCACGCAACTCCCGACCGCGCAGACCCCGTTCTGGCGCTGCACGCGGACGCAAAGCACTACCCCGGCGGAATCGCCGCCCTGGCGCGGTTGATCGGGCGCAGCCCGGGCGTGCTGCACAACAAGTTTTCCGACTCGATGCCGAACTACGACGTGACCGACCACGAGGCCGACGCGATGGGCGCGGCGATTGCCGAAAAGACCGGCGCCACGGGCTATATCGAGGCCAAATGCGCGGTGTTCGGCGGGTTGTTCGTGCCGCTGCCGATAGGTGAGGCGGGCGAGGCGGATCTGCTGCAGGCGCAGCTGGAAATGATGTCGCGCTTCGGCGAGCTGGCCCGTGAGTACACTGAGTCGCGCCGCGATGGACTCATCACGGTCGACGAGGTGGGGGCGCTGCGGGTGGCCGGCAATCGGGTGGTGCGGGCGGTGTATGCCTTCCTGAAGGAGGTCGAGAGCCAGGTGAAGCCGGTCGATGACGTGGTGCATCCGATCCACGTGGCGCGCTGATTCGGTATGCAGGGGGGAACGGATCCGCTGCCCTGGGCAGACTTGCCTGCCTACCGGGCCGAATTCCGCGCGCGTAATCCGCTGCCCGGCGCTGCACCGGCCGCGCTCGCCGATCGGGCTCAGTGGCTGCTGTGGCGCTATGAGCCGGGCGAAACGCCGGAGAAGAAGCCGCGCAAGATGCCGTACTACGCCGATGGCGGGCGGCGGTGGAAAGAGCAGGGGAGCGAGCGCGACCGCTCGCACCTGGTGCCATTCGCCACCGCCCTGGCAGCGGCCGGGCGGGGCGATTTCGACGGCGTCGGGTTCGCCTTCCTGCCCGGCGATGGCCTGTTGGGCATCGACCTGGACGGGATGATCGATGCCGGGTCGGGCGAGGTGGCCGAGCGCTGCCTGTCGATCATCCAGGCCTGCGACAGCTATACCGAGTATTCGCCCTCGGGCACCGGTGTGCACATCATCTGCGCCGCGCCGGCGGATGGCGAGGTGCGCACCTTCAAGAACAACAAGGTGGGCATCGAGGTCTTCACCGGACGGCAGTATTTCACCTTCACCGGCCGTGCCTGGAGCGGGGCGCCCGAGGATGTGCGCGAGATCTCGCAAGCGACCTTGCGCCGGCTGTACGTGACGGTGAAGGGCAAGCCGGCAGCGCCTGCCGGGCCTGTTGCGCCGCCGGTTGCTGCATCTGCGCCTGTGGCCGTGGGTGGCCGGCAGCGCAGCCGGGCGGAGTCGGTGGCGCTGGCCGAAGAGGCGCTGGGCTTTGTGCCGCCCGACGAATACAACACGTGGATACAGGTGGGGCATGCGCTGGTCGAGCTCGGCGCCCCCGGCTACATGGTGTGGGATGCGTGGTCGTCACGCAGCCCCAAGTATGCGGGGCCAGACGATACAGCCAAGCGCTGGGCGAGCTTCAAGCCCAGGGAGATTTCGCTGGGCACGGTGTTCGGGCTGGCGGAGGAGGCGGGCTGGGTGTCGCCCTGGGCCAAGGCCAAGGCGCGCAAACCGCGCGCGGCAAAGGCCGATCGCCCGCCCGTTGCCCCTGCTGCTGCCGTGCCAATGCCCCCGGCGCCCGACGGTGCGCACCTCGACCTTGCCCCCGCCGCGATGACAGCTCCCGCAGGGGCGGGGCAAGATGCGCCCGGAGCGCCCCCTGATGACGACGAGCCGCCCGACGAGTGGGAGCGCGACCTGCTCCAGAAAAAGGGCGACATCAGCCCGTGTCTGGCCAATGCCGAGCTGATCCTGTCGTGCATGCGCGAGTGGCGCGGCGCGATCGGCTACAACGAGTTCGCGGAAAAGACCGAGTTCCGCCGCCCGATTCCATGCGAGCGCAATGGGCCGGATGCCGGCGAATGGACGGATCTGCTCGACATCACCACGGCCATCTGGCTGCAACGGAAGTGGGGGGTGGAGTTCAGCGCGAGCACCGTGGCGCAGGCGGTCGAGGTGCTGGCACGCAAGCACCGCTTCCACCCCGTGCGCGAGGCGCTCGAGGCGCTGCCGCCGTGGGACGGCGTGCGCCGCAACGCGCACTGGCTGAGCGACTTCCTGGGCGTGGAACACTCGGAGTACGTGGGCTTCGTCGGGCAGTTCTTCCTGCGCGGCATGATCAAGCGGGTGATGGAGCCCGGCTGCAAGTTCGACTACTGCCTGGTGCTGGAAGGCGAGCAGGGGCGGGGCAAATCGACCGCCGCGCGCATCTTGTCCTGGCACTGGTTTGCCGATACCGACCTCGATCTGAGCAACAAGGACTCGCTGATGGCTTTGCCCGGCCACTGGGTCTATGAGATCGCGGAGCTGGGTTCGCTCATGAAGGCGGAGGAGCGCAAGCAGAAGTCCTTCCTCAGCCGGCAGGACGATGAGTATCGCCCCCCGTACGGCAAACGCATCATCAAGGTACCGCGCCAGTCGGTGTTCATCGGGACGACCAACGAGGAGGAATACCTCAAGGACGTGACCGGGGCACGCCGATTCTGGCCGGTGATGTGTGCGGGGGAGTTCGACCTCGACGGGTTGCTGGCCGTGCGCGAGTTGCTGTTTGCCGAGGCGTTGTACGACTACCGCAACGGCGAACGCTGCTGGCCGACGCACGACGAGCAGCGAGTGCTGTTCAACCCCGAGCAGGCCAAGCGGGGTATGCCGGAGCCGTTCGAGGACTACCTGTACGAGTGGGTCAATAAGCAGACCGGGCCGTTCAGCATGGCGGACGTAGCCGCAGGTCCGCTCAATCTCACGCCGGACAAGCTCACCCCTGCGGTGGTGACGCGTATCGGCATCACCCTGCGCAAGCTCGGCTGCGGGCGTGTGGAGGATCGGCTCGCCGCTGACCCGGGTCGCCGCCGCCTCTACACGCCCCCGAGCATGAACAAGGGTAGAAGCGATATTCGTGCCAGCGCAGCAACGGCGCGGGTTTCGCCACCGGCGAGTGGGGAGGGTGGCTGTGCGCCGTTCTGATCGCGCCGTGGGCGTTTTCCCACCCTCCGTTCCCAGCCTTCCCAGCCTCTGCGCAGAGGCTGGGAAGCTGCAACCCGCGCCGTTGCTGGGGGTTCCCAACCTTCCCAACGTTCCCAGCCTCGCGCTTCACGCGTGCTCGCCCGTGCGCGTACGAGGGCGCGGGGGCACGTACACGCCCCCGCGCGCGCTCGCGTGCGCACCGAACAAAAAGGTTGGGAAGGTTGGGAAGGTTGGGAACAAGCAGGGATTGCAAGGCTTTTGGCTTCCCAACCTCGGTATTGAGGCTGGGAAGGCTGGGAAACAGGGCAGGGAAGCGTGACGAGGTGATGAGATGAAAACGGTAATCGACAAGATGCGCGGCGACTTCGTACGGGTGGCCGAAGTGCGCAAGCAGCGCGGCGACTGGAGCGAGGCCGACGAGAAGGAGATCGGCGCTGCGATCAAGGCTGCGGTGGAGAAGGGCGACCCGGACATGATCCTGAGCTGGGCCGCATGGCTCGCCGACCTCTCGGGTGCGATCGCGGCCTGGGATCTGATCGTGCGCGGTAGCGTGGCGCGGATGCGGGCCCAGGCGCGTGAGGAACGCGAGGAATGCGAGGTGCGCGAACTGGCTGGGAAGGGGGCGCGGTGATGGTTGCGCGGTTAAGCGTGAAGTCTGACATCGACCAGGTGATCGGCCGTCTGGCCAAGGAAGCTCCGCGCGCCGTCGAGATCGCCACGCAGCGCGCACTGCTCCACGCCGCGCGCGAGGTCAAGGATGCCGAGGTGCGCGAGATGGGGCGTGTGTTTGATCGCCCAACCCGCTGGACCCTGAATAGCTTCCAGGTGAAGTTGGACAAGGCTGAGATGCAGGCCCGCGTCGAGATCAAGGACGGCTACTGGTACCGCGCTGACAACTACTTGCAGACGCAGATCGAGGGCGCAAGCCGTCGCAGGCAGAAGGCTTTCGAGAAAGCACTGCAGGCCGTGGGCGTCCTCCCGGCCGGCTGGGTGGCCGTGCCCGGCGAGCGCGCCAAGCTCGACGCCTACGGCAACCACAGCCCCGGCGAGATCCGCCAGATCCTGTCCTGGTTCGACGCCGCCGAGCGCGTGGCCGGCTCGACGCAGAACATGGGTGTGAAGGGGCGAGACCGCCGCCGCAAGGGCACGAAGAAGCGCGCCGGCTGGGAGTACTTCCTCGTCCGCGCTGGCGATCGCCGATCGTTCGTCAGGTCGGAGCAGTCCAGTCGCGGCTCGACCCACAAGATGCAGCCCGGCATCTACCGCCGCACCAACTACGCCTTGGGCAGCCGCATCGAGCCGGTGATGATCTTCGTGAAGAGCGCGTCGTATGAACGGCGCTTCGACTTCTACGGCGTGGCCAAGCGGACTATCGAACGCGAGTTCCGGCCACGCATCGAGGCCGCGCTGCAGGCCGAACTCGACAAGGTGACGGCATGACTGCGGGTCCTTCCGGGGTGATCCGCCCGCGGGTAATTCGAACCCCGTGCTTCCACTGTTTTTCAACCTTCCTAAGGGGGTTCCGGTTTTGAAAACTCAGCACGACATCATTGAGCATATCGACCCGGAGGCGCTTACGCCCCATCCGGACAACAGCATGAAGCACGGCGATGGGCAGATCACCCAGTTGGTGGCCAGCTTCGAGCAATTCGGCTTCAACGGCGTGATCGTCGTCGACGAAGGTAATGTGGTGCTGGCGGGCCACGGCCGCCGACTGGCAGCGATTCGTGCGGGTATGAAGACGGTGCCCTGCCTGCGCCGCACGGGGCTGAGTGAGGCACAGAAGCGTGCGTACATCATCGCTGACAACCAGATCGCCCGTAACGGCGAATGGGACGAAACCGTCCTGGCCCAGCAGCTGGCCTTGCTGAAGGATGACGGCTTCGACCTCGGCACCCTCGGTATCGGGGCAGATGCCCTGGCGTCGTTGTCGAATCTAAGCGCGGCAACGGCGAAGCTGGGGGAGGGGGCGGAAGTAGATAAGGCGCCGCCAGCTGCTCCCGTCGTCAAGCGCCGCCGTGGCGTCGAGGCAGTCGAAGAGGTGATCAACGAGCGCGAGCGCCAGATCGCGGTCGAGGGTTGGGCGCCTGCGCACGACGACAAGTATCAGGATGGCGAACTGCCCCGTGCTGCGGCCTGCTATGCGCTGCATGGCTGCGCCCCGCAGCAGGACGATGGCCCGTCTCAATGGCCTTTTCCGGCCGAGTGGTGGAAGCCTGGCACGCCGCGCCGAAACCTGGTGAAAGCGGCTGCGCTGCTGATTGCGGAGATCGAGCGCCTTGACCGCGCCGAGAAACGGCGGGCAGTGATCGCCGAGGCCGCCGCGAAGGCTGCCGCAAAAGCGGCCGAGAAACTGGACCGTGCTGCCTCCAAAGGCGGACGCTAAACCGCCATGTCAGGCCATCTCAACCACGACACCGCCGCCCGGCTGCTGGACCTCACGCCGGGCGAGCTGAGCCGGCTCGTGGATCGGGGCGTCATCCCGCGCGTCGACAAAAACGCCTACAACCTCGCCCCGCTAGTGCACGCGTATGTACGCCACCTGCGCGACGAAGCCGGGCGGGTCGAGCGTGCCCCCACCCAGGCCGAGATCGCCGCGCACCTGGATATCAGCGACCGCCGCCTGCGCGAGCTGCTGACCGAGTTCGGCCTCGACCACAAGCAAGTCCCCCTGGCCGACATCCGCATCCGCTACCTTCGCAAGCTTCGGGAAGAGGCCGCCGGCCGCGCCGCAGCTGACGGGTCCATCGACCTGCCGACCGAACGCGCCTTGCTCGCCCGCTCGCAGCGCGAAGGGCAGGACATCAAGAACGCCGTCGCCCGCGGCACCTACGCCCCCATCGACGTCCTCACCGACGTGCTCTCGAACGCGGCTCAGTCTGCCGTCGACCATTTCGACCAGATCCCCGCCGGCATCAACCGTGTCTGCCCCGACTTGCCGCAGCCAGTGCGCGACCTGGTCATGACCGAGGTCGCTCGCGCTCGCAACGAGATGGTCCGCAAAACGGCCTCGCTGATCGCCGACGCCCTGGACCCGTTCGATATCCAGGAAGACGAAACCCCCGACGCCTCACCGGAGGCCGACTGACCCATGACTGCCCGCCTGCCCACCGAAACCCTCGACGCCCTCAAGCGCGCCATCGAAGCCGGCCTGCGGCCCCTCAAGGCCGACCCGCCCGTGGCCTACAGCACCTGGGCGGCCGAGCACTTCGACCTCGACGAAGAATCCAGCCACCAGCGCGGCCTGTTCGTGCCGTGGCCGTTCCAAATCGGCTGGATGGACGCCTTCTCGAATGACGACATCGAGGAGGTCAACGTCGAGAAGGCCAAGCGGGTGGGGTACGCCCTCGCACTCGACACCCCCGTGCCCACCCCCAGCGGATGGACAACCATGGGCCGCCTCGCGCCGGGCGACACCGTGTTCGACGAAGCAGGGCGCCCCTGTATCGTGCGTTACTGCTCACCCATCTACCGCAACCACACCTGCTACCGCATTACTTTCTGCGATGGCACCCAAGTCGTTGCCGACGAAGGTCACCGCTGGATGGTCGAAAGCAGGGTCAGCTTCGAATACCTCCTATCCCCCAGCCAGTCCCGCCCCTTTGGCCGCCCGCCACGGGGGCGTCAGGTCACCACGCAGGGCATTCTCGACACCGGCCAGATGGCCCGAATCCAGTCCCAAGGCTGGAGCTATAACCAACTCCGCATCAGAAACGCCGCCGCGCTCGAGCTGCCCAACGCAGACCTGCCCATTCCGCCTTACACCCTCGGCCTCTGGCTGGGCGACGGGCACCTTGTCACGCCCCGCATCACGCAACACCGGGGCGATGTAGAAACCGCCGACCACATCCGTGCCGAAGGTATCGACGCCCGCGTGTGCTATCTCGACCAACGGAATCCAAACAACGCCACCATCCTGCTCGATGTCGGGGACGAACCGCGCGCCGTAACGCCCTGGGCCGCCCGGTTCCGCGCGCTTGGCCTGCTCAGCAGCAAACATATCCCGCCCATCTACCTGCGAGCCTCGCGCAACCAGCGCCTGCAACTGCTGCGCGGCTTGATGGATTCCGATGGCACCGTTGGCACCAATGGCCGGTGCGAATTCGTCAGCACCAACAAGGCACTGGCAGACGGCGTGTATGAGCTGGTCGTCTCGCTGGGCCTCAAAGCCACCCTGCGCGGTCGGATGCGTCAGCAAGCGCATCACCTCGACCAATACCGGGTCAACTTCAAACCGTCGCCGGCCATCAACCCCTTCAACCTGCAGCGCAAGGCCCACCGCGTAATCGAGGTACAACGCCCCACCATCACCTACTGCCGGCGCGTTGTCAGCGTTCAACCCATCGCCAGCGTCCCCGTGCGCTGCATCGAAGTCGACAGCCCAAGCCATCTCTTCCTGTGCACCCGGGCCATGGTGCCTACTCACAACACCAAAACCGTCGTCGGCTTCGCCGAATACAACGCCGCGCATCGCCGCCGCAAGCTCGCCATCTGGCAACCCACCGACGACGATCGCGACAGCTTCGTCAAGTCCGAGATCACCCCGTCCTTCGACATCTGCCGCGGGCTCGACCCCGTCCGCCGCCTCGGCCGCGACGACGACACCATCAAGTTCAAGCGCTTCCGTGGCAGCGTGCAGCACTACCTCGGCGCCAAGGCCGCCCGCAGCTTTCGCCGCATCACCATCGCCGTGGCCATCCTCGACGAAGTCGACGCCATGGACCAGGTCGTCGAAAAGACCATCGACCCCGTCACCGGCGCCAAGGGCCGGCTGGAAGGCGCCCCGTTTCCCAAGATCATCCTCGGCACCACCCCCCGCCACAAGCTCACCAGCCACGTCCGCCGCCGCGTGCAGGCTGCCGAGGCCGTCATGGAGTTCCGCATCGACTGCCCCCATTGCGAGCTCGACCACCCCCTCATGTGGGGCGGGGCCGACGTCCGCCATGGCTTCAAGTGGGACAACGCCGACCCCGCCACCGTCCGCCACGTCTGCCCCCACTGCAACGAGCCCATCACCCAGGCCGACTACCTCACCATCTGGCAAGCCGGCCGCTGGGTCAGCCGCTGCGGCGACTACCTCTACAACCACACCGCTAAGGTCTGGACCGACAGCCGCGGCACCCCGCGCAAACCCCCGCGCCACGTCGCCTTCGTCAACGTCTGGACCGCCTACAGCCCGCAGCGCGCCTGGCCCGACATCGTCCGCGAATTTCTCGAGGCCCGCAAAGCGCAAAAGCTCGGCGACAGCGGCCCCATGCAGGGCTTCAAGAATGAAACCCTCGCCGACGTCTGGGAGGAGGAATACGACCACACCGACGCCAGCCTGCTGCGTGCCCGCGCCCTCACCGACATCGACCTCCCCCTGCAGCGCGTCCCCCAGGGCGCCTGCAAGATCCTGCTTGGCATCGACACCCAGCAAGACCGCTGGGAAGCCGTCGCCTGGGCCATCGGCGAAGGCGAGGAGATGTGGCCCATCGACTACCGCGTCATCTACGGCAACCCGGCCCAGCAGCAGGAATGGTTCGAAAAGCTCAACCCCGTCATCGAAGCCACCTACCGCCACATCAACGGCCACGCCATGCCCATCGACGCCGTTGGCATCGACACCGGCGGCACCAACTGGACGCACCAGGCCTACACCTACTGCCGCGCCATGAACGCCCGCAAGGTCTTCGCCACCAAGGGCGACCAGGCGCTGGGCGCCCCCATCAAAATGAAGCCCAGCTGGGTGGACGTGAACGCCTTCGGCAAAACCCTCAAGCGCGGCGTCAAGCTCTGGCGCATCTGCGTCGACACCGCCAAGGATCTGCTCCACGGCCGGCTCGACCAGGTCAAACAACCCGGCCCCGGCTACATCCACCTCAACCGCCACCTGCCGCCCGAATGGTTCGACCAGCTCACCGCCGAGCACCGCATCAAGGTGCGCATGGCCCACGGCTGGGCCGACCGCTGGGTATGCCCCAGCGGGCACCGCAACGAGGTGCTCGACTGCACCGTCATCGTGCTCTTCCTGGCCCAGGCGATGGGCTACCACACCACCCCCGCCAGCACGTGGCAGAAGTGGCGGGACGCGCTCGCGCCAGATCTGTTCAGCGCCCCTGTGCCCTCACAGGCCCACGCCGAAGCCCCGCAAGCACCCGCCCAGCCGCCTCGCGCACAGCCTGTCGTCCCCGTCGCCTTGCCCGCTGCCGACCTATCCACCAGCGATGCAGACGACGAGCTATTCGCCCCCATCCCCATGCACTGAGAGGCCGACCATGAACGAACACGACATCGACGACGACCCCATCGCCGTCATCGAAGACGAAGCCCGCGCTGTCGCCAAGTCCTTCGGCATTCCGGCCTGCGAAGACATGGCCGCCATGTTCGTCGAGCGCATCATGCTGCGCCTGGGCGGCGAGAACATCTACGTGCCGCGTCGCCGGCTCCGCGACCGACAGCGGGTTATTGCGGAGATCCGGGGGCGGTTCACCGGCCGCAATGCGGCGGTGCTGGCACGGGAGTTTGGGGTGAGCGTGCGGTGGGTGCGGCAGATTGCCAGTGCGCGGTGAGTAGCGGCTCCATGTCTCCTTTGAGCGTGCTTCGGATGCCCGCAGGGTACTATCGGCCATATACCACCCGCTGAAATTCGATCCAGATAGCGATCATCCGGTCGAAGCGGTATGCTTACCGCTTATGTGTTAGATGGGTCGCAGCCCCGCTATGCCGTCGGCAGCTGCTTTTCCTACCTTGTTATGGTGCTTTTCGCGCGCTTTCTACGTCTAAACAATAGCTTGCAAAAAATGTTATCCGGCATTCAGATGTTATGCAGTAGAACTGTCGCCCTAAAACAAAGTTAGATTTTTTTAGGAGCCGCAATGAACAAAGTGGTCTTTGTAGAAGCATTTTTCAAACCCATAGGAAAAGCTGAAACCATCAAGGTGCCTACCGGTGAAACGAAGAAGGGATTCTTCGGCGGTGAAAAGGAGGTCTTCCGAAAGGAAGAGCAATGGGTTCAAACAGGTTGGTCTGATCGTGAAATTGACGGCCAGCGTTTAGCTAAGGACGTCGCAGCTGCCGTGGACAAATTGAACGAGCAAGGCTTTGAGGTTATGTCGCTGACAGACGTCACCTCCGGCAACTACTCCTGGAAATATGAAACCAAAGGTGGTCCAGGGGCCAACGGCGGTTGGGGCTACGGCTACGGCTACGGATATAGCTACACGGAGGGCATTATCGTCGTTGCAAAAAAAATCTAACCTTTCGGTCAACACGGACCTTGCGCATAAAGCCGCGCAAGGCCGGTTACCTTCACGTTAGGAGTTAACACAACTCATGGCTCTTACAAGAATGGAGATCTTGGGTTTTCGGGGGTTCAGGACGCTCGGCACGATAAATTTTTCCGTTCCAAACGGAGAGATCGGAAGCGGCTTAACAGTCATTACGGGGCCAAACAATGCTGGGAAGTCTTCAATCTTGGAATGCCTCAAGGCTCGCGCAGGCCATCAACCGCCAAGCTTTACGGTTGGAGCGCGTAACGCCAACGTTGAAGAGGTTGGAATTAAATACGTTATCAACGGCAAAGAGGAAACAATTAAGTCCATAAAGAAAGGCGCGAGTGAAACCAAGAAAGAAGGAGTCGATTCTAATTTCCACGTCTTTGTACTTCCATCACGCAGGGCATTCAATCCTTACTTTGGCCGATCTGAGCACTCCAGAGAGCAACATCTAAACAACTCAACTCTTACACCTCAACGCTCATCGATGCTGAGCGGATTCGAGTACCGACTTTTCACAGTGCTCAAGAATCAAACGGCATTCAATGAAATCCTCCATGAAGTTCTGACCTTTAAGCCAGAGTGGTCGATAGACCAGTCCGACCAAGGACAGTATTTTCTGAAGTTCTTTAACGGGGATGACTCACATTCAAGTGATGGAATGGGTGAAGGAATCGTAAGCATTTTTTCCATAGTCGACTCCCTTTACGACTCGAAGCCTGGAGACGTCATCGTAATCGACGAGCCAGAACTTTCTCTTCACCCCGCCCTTCAAAAGAGAGTTGCCAACTTGCTGTGTAGATTTGCGAAAGATAGGCAGATTGTTGTTTCAACCCATTCCCCATATTTCGTCGACCTCAAAGCACTTTCAAATGGTGGCCACTTGGCTCGTGTGGCGACAGGGGACGAAGGCACAATAATCTACGAAGTTTCTGCTGCAGCGAAAGACTCAATCAGCCGGCTATCAGAGGGAAACTTGTACAACCCACACGTGTTTGGTCTTGATGCGCGCGAGCTATTTTTTCAGGAAGATCAAATAATCCTGACTGAAGGGCAAGAAGATGTTCTGCTATTGCCACGGGTAGCGGAACAGGTAAAAGCAGAGATCACAGGGAATTTTTTCGGCTGGGGTGCTGGCGGCGCTAGCAACATCCGGCATCTATGTCGGATTCTTAAAGACCTTGGATACAAGAAGGTGGCAGGCCTATTTGATGGAGACAAGACCGAAGAGCGGGATAAGGCGGCGCTCGAATTTCCGGAATTCCACTTTGCATGTATCCCGGCCAAGGACATTCGCACAAAACCACCGCGCAAAGCTACGGACGAGGTTCAAGGATTGCTAAACGAAAAATTGGAACTCAAGGAAGAATACGCAATGCAGCTTAAGACACTATTCGGCTCGCTTTCTACGCACATGAACTCCTAACATGGCGGTTAACTCGGACGCTCCGCCGATAAATCCGGCTTCGCGCCGGTTACCTCTACGTTAGGTATCGCAAGGGGGCTCGCGTGCGTATTACCATTCCTATGTACGAAAAGGGCCGCAGTTTTGTCATGGCCGGCGGATTGGTCAAAGCATACGAAGGGCACAGGTTCGTCTATCTACATTTATTGTGCCAAGGGCTCGAATGCATAGGAAAAGCTTTGCTATTAGCCCATGACTATGGAAAGTACGAGCCAATCCTACGAAAGGATTTCGGTCATGATCTGGAGGTTCTTGTTGCTGAGGTTGATCGAAACGCGGGCGGACCATTCTTGTCGAGCCAATCAACATCAGAACTGAAGTTGCTCAATGCTTATTACAAGCGTCACATGCTGCGCTATGGCGATGCCGGAGATTTTAATAAAGAGTCCCTGCAGGTGTGCGCAGACCATCTTCACAGCGATTTGGTCAACTGCCTTACTGAATTGAACGAAATTTTCGCCACGGAGAAAGGCGATGCCTAACTTGGCGCTCAACCTCGCTCCCTTCGGTCGCTGGACGCTGCGCGATAAAGCCGGCCAAGTGGAGTGGGGCCGCTACTTCGCCGCACAGCAAGATGCGTGTTTTGCCGCCTTCAAGGCTTCGATTCCCGGCGTGGTACCACCCCGGCGCGGCCGCCCCGGTAAGCGTGGCTCGCATGCGAACGGAGGCCAGAATGCTGCCTGACCTGCACATGCCAGAGATCGTGATCGAGCGCGCTGGTGAACTGGTGACTACGAGCCTTGCGATCGCCGAAGGCACTGAAGTTGAGCACGCATCAGTTATCAAGCTGGTACGGAAGTACCTTGAAGATCTGGAAGAGTTCGGAAGGGTTGGATTTGAAATCCGACCCTTTGAAACCGCAGGCGGAACGCAGCGGCAAGAGATCGCCTTCCTCAACGAACCCCAGGCGACGCTGCTGCTCACCTACATGCGCAACAGCGACATCGTGCGCGGGTTCAAGAAGGCGCTGGTCCGGGCCTTCTTCGATCTGCGCGATTCGGCGGCGGGCGTGGCAGCGGCACCCGGCCTGCCCACCTCGGTGGCGCACCGGGCCGATCACATCGTGGCGGCCACCCGCAGCTTCAACGGCCTGCTGCGCGCAGCACAGGGGCTGCGCCTGGGCCACGCCCACGCGGCCCGCTCGGCCAACGCCGCCACCCTGCGCCACACCGGCATCGACCTCATGGAAGAGCTCGGCGTTACCGACGCCGACCTTGCCGCCAGCGCCCCGGCCGTCAGCGCAGACACCCGCCTGCGCGCCATTTCTCACGACGACGGCACCGCCAGCCGCGTTTCCGCCTGGCTGGACGCCCCCGAGCAGGCCGCCCGCAACCACTTCGAATCACAGGACATCCTGTCCGGCGCCATCGGCCTCACCCCCGGCCACAGCGATTTTCACGGCGCCCAAACCCGCCTCGGCTACATCATGGCGCGGCTGGGCTGGCGCAAACAGCGCATGGCGAAGGGGGCGCGGCGGTATGTGTATGTAAGGCCGGAGGGATAGGCGTAAAAAGCCCGCCCGAGAAGGAGCCCGGGCGGGCTTTGTACTGCTTAGAACAGGGTCAGTTGACCCGGATGCGAGCGCCAGTGTGCGCACACATGTTCGCGGTTGCCGAAGCGGGTGCGAACGTAGGCGCGCACGCGGACGGTCTTGCGGCGTTGGATGAGACGTGCCGACATGTTCGTGTCCTATATAAGGAACGAAGGCAATATCCGGCCCGCGATGCATCGTTGTAGTACCGCGTGATACCATGCGGTACTACTTGTTTAAGCGAGTATGCGTCGCGGGGGGCAGAGGGGTGCCCTCACCACCGTGCCGGTGGCAGCAGAGCGTTGGCGCGCTCGACTACCACATCAAGTTGTACCGCCTAGGCCCACAGTTCATGTCTTACCAGGACGCTTCTGAACTGTGGGCTTTCCTTTGCTGGCCTCGAATGGGCGGTGCATCACTCGAGGCCGCGTGCATGCGCGGTGTTCATCGTTTCTCCATGATGCTTACTCGAAATACCTGCGAACTTCGCCCTTAAGGTTGGTGAGCAGCCGCCAGTTTCCGGTCTCATGACGTACGCGGCCGGCCACAATGGCTGGGTGGATGCGTAGCTTTCTGGCCAGAGCAAGGGCGTTTTCCGCTGTCGGGACGGTTCTGACGGCAGATTGCTCCCACTCGTTGGTGGGGATAAGTGCTTCGCTCGCGCCTGCATCGGCTTGCCGCTCTGCCTCTTCGTTCGAGCGGGTTTTGTCATCCAGATTGTCTGCGATGAACAAGTGCGAGGCGTTCAGGTGCTTTTGCACGTGCACCAGCTCATGCAACAGTGCAAACCAGAAGTTGTCGACCCGGTCGTAGCGAAGCGTCAGTGCCACCACCGGCGTTTCGCCATCAAGCATGGCCGCGCCGTCGAGGTAGGTTTTCTTGAAATGCTCCTCGATCACGAGCGCGATGCCGCTTTGGGCGAGGTACTCTTGTGCAAGCTTAGGCCCACTGTCAAAGGCGGAAAGCCGGACCAGTTCCTGCAGCCAGTCGGTGGTGATCACACCCGGCTTGTACTTGCCGGTCAGGGCAATTTTGCGGCTCTTCTTCAGCACGGCAACTCGCCAGACCAGCAGGGCGTATTCGTCCATGGTCCGGGCTCCACTCTGCTGGAGCGGTGCGCGCAGTAGCGCGGGCTCTGGTCCGTCGGGCGAGACGCCATGCATGAAACCGCGTACGAGTTCTTCCGCCTTCGCTTTTGCGAGCTTGATCCCGCCGGCAAACTTCCCGAAGTACCCGCGATCGAGCATTTCTGCCAGAGGGAACTTGCTGTAGTCGTAGTGCGGTGTTTCGGAGAGGTCGATGTCTTCGTTGTCCGAGCCGCTCAGCAATACGTCTGCCGGGATATCCAAGGCACGGTGAAGCTTCCGGATCATGGAAAGGCTCAGTGGCCGCTTGCGTGCCAGCACCTCGGACACCTTGGGTATTGAGCCGATGAACGGCTCCAGATCCTTCTTGCTCAACCCTCGCTGGTCCATTGCCAGCAAGATGGCATCGATGGGGTCGATGACGGCCGGCGCAACCTTGGTGCGCTCATAGTCGGCAATGACCACTGCAAGCAAGTCGAGCGCAGCTTCGTCATCGGACCCGGCTGCAATGTCTTGGTCCATGAGAGCCGATAGGCGAGCCAGCGCAGCATGATATTCACGCTCCGTCTTGATTACCCGTACTTGTTGATCCATTTCAGCTCCCCTCTCGCCCAATTGTCGGCATGCGTCGTTCAAAAATCCTGCTTGTCGTACTCTGCATGTGTGCCGACCCACTCGATCAAAACGATCCCGTTCTGATACTTTGCCTTCACCACCAGCCTGTAGCTGTTTCCCTTGATGTTGAAGATCACCCGGTTGTCCGCCAGGAAACTGGCGCTCGGGTATCGGTTCTTCACATCCTGCGGGCCTGACCATTGCGCACGTTCGACGTCCACCTGCCACGCATCCAGCGGCCGACGCGCATCCGCATGTGTGCGCTTAAAGGCATCCAGCAGGATCTGGCCGAGCAGTCGCATGAGGTTCGTTAGTTTCCCTGTTGGTTCGGATTATAGCGTTCCCGTATTGTCGCGCAAGTACATTTCCCTTTTTGGGAAGTTTGAAATTGTTGTGCGGACCAACCAATTGACGGAACTGTCAAGGTGAACTGTTCACCTGAACAGTTCCGCCCGCCGCCGGCACTCTGGCCGGCATGGGAATCTACAGCCACCACACCGTCGAGCAACTCCACCAGCTGCGTGACACCCTCACGCAGTCGCTGCACGACCGCCTGACCAAGGCCACCACCGCCGCCAGCGGTGACCGCCGGGTCCAGTTCGACCAGCACACCGCCGAGATCCGCAAGGAAATCGCCGCGGTCTGCGCCGAGCTCGACGTGCGTGCCGGCACTCACGCCCACCGGCCCATCTACCTGGTGTGAGCATGGCACGGCGGCCCGGCAAACCTCACCTCACGCTCCGCACCCAAGCGGGGCAGGGTGGTGCGGCGCTGGCCGGGCAACACCAGTCCGCCGGGTACGATCTCGCCACCGCCGACTGGAATCCTGTTGCCGGCAGTGCAGATGCCGACCTGCTGCCGGACCTGGACACGCTCACCGCGCGTTCCCGCGATCTCGCCCGCAACAACGGGCTGATGGGCGGCGCCATGCAGACGATGCGCGACAACATCGTCGGCAGCGTGCTCAAGCTGTCTGCCATCCCCGACTACCGGCTGCTGGGCTGGACGCGCGAGCAGGCCCGCGAGTGGGCCAACAACACCGAAGCGCATTTCCGCAGCTGGGCCGCCACCTCCGAATGTGATGCCGGCCGCACGCTCAACCTGTTGGGCCTCACCTTGCAGGCCCTGGGTGGCGCCATGCTCGATGGCGACGCCCTGGCCCTGCCTCTGTGGCTGCCCCGTTCCGGCAGCGCCTGGAACACCCGCCTGCTGCTGGTGGATGCCAACCGGCTCAGCACACCCACCAGCATGATGCACCGCGACGACATCCGCGCCGGTATCGAGCAGGACTACTACGGCGCCCCGGTGGCCTACCACATGCTGGAACGCCACCCCGCTGACGCACTTGCAGGCTTCGGGCTGGGCAGCGCGCACACCCAGCGCTGGGCCCGCATCCCGGCCTTCACCGCCTGGGGGCGGCGCCGTGTCATCCACCTGCACGACAAGGAGCGCACCGGCCAGAGCCGCGGCAAGCCCATCGTCTCGGCGGTGATGCGCGAGTTCCATATGGCGGGCAAGTACGCGAACAACGAGCTGCAGGCCAGTCTGGCCAACAGCCTGGTCGCCGCCTTTTTGGAATCCGACCTCAGCCCGGATGCCGCCGCCGCGCTGTTCGGCGACAGCCCCGAGGGCGTGCGCGAACAATGGAACACCTCGGTGCGCCAAGCCCGCAGCATCCGCAAGCTGCAGGGCGGGGCGGTGATTCCGCTGCCGGTGGGTGCGCGCCTGTCCAGCTTCAATCCCGGCCGCCCCAACCCGGCCTTCGAAGCCTTCATGCTTGCCTCGCTGCGCCACATCGCCGCCGGCATGAACCTGCCTTACGAGCTGCTGCTGAAGGACTTCAGCAAGAGCAACTACAGCAGTGCCCGCGCCGCGCTGCTCGAGGCCTGGCGCTACTTCAATGGCCGCCGCCGCTGGCTGTCGGACTACTGGCTGCAGGCCGTGTACGAGCTGTGGCTGGAAGAGGCTGTCAACGCCGGCCTGGTCGAGGCCCCGGACTTCTACCGCAACCGCTACGCCTACTGCCGGGCCCGATTCATCTTCGGCGGCAAGGGCTGGGTCGATCCGGTCAAGGAAGTGCAGGCGGTGGTGCTGCGCATGGCCGCCGGGCTGTCGACGCTGGAAAAGGAATGCGCCGAGCAGGGCGAGGATTTTGAAGAGATCCTCGACCAGCAGGCCATCGAGAAGGCGATGAAGGAAGTGCGTGGCCTCTCTACCGCCGCCCCCGATGCAACCCGCCGCAGCGGTCTGACCCGGCGTGACACCGAAGCTGCGGGCGACGACACCGCCTCTGCAGGTCCCGACGACGAAGCCGACGACGGCCCCTCGTCGGACGCCGCCAGCGCTGCGGCCTACCACGACACCCTCGCCATGCTCGGCCAGGAGGCCGTCACGTCATGAAGTATCCGCACCTTGCCGCGCGCGTGTTCAACACACCGCTGCTCATCCACCCGCAAAAGCTCGACGCCATCATCGCCGGCCTGGGCGGTCGCCTGCTCGATACCGACCTGTCCGGGGTGGCGCACGCCGTGCAGGCGTCTGCACTGCCGGCGGAACTGTTCAGCACCCGCCGCGTGGAAGACAAGGACCGCCGCCCCGGCTACGCGATCATCGACGGCGTGGCCGTCATCTACGCCAGTGGCGTGCTGGCCCATCGCGGCCGCTTCGTCATGGCCAGCAGCGACCGCATCCTCGGTTACAACGACCTGGCCGCCGCGCTCGAAATGGCCCAGGCCGACACCGACGTACACGCCGTGCTGCAAGTTTTCGACACGCCCGGTGGCGAAGCGCAAGGCGCTTTCGAGTACCACGACCGCCTGCGTGAGGTGCGCGGCAACAAGCCCGTGTGGGGCATCGCCGACGGGCTGGCCGCATCCGCCGGCTACCTCGCGGCGGCGGGCCTGGAACACTTCGCCATCACCCGCACCGGCTACGCCGGGTCCATCGGCGTGGTCATGCGCCACGTCGATCTGTCGCAAGCCCTGGCGCAGGAAGGCATCCGCGTCACGCACATCTACGCCGGCGACCACAAGGTGGACGGCAACCAGTTCGAGCCGCTGCCCGACAGCGTGCGCGCCGACCTCCAGGCCGAAATCAACGACCTCCACCAGATGTTCATCAGCGCCGTGGCCAACGGCCGCCACCTGGACCCTGAGGCCGTCCGCAAGACCCAGGCGCAAACCTATCGCGGCCAGGCCGCCATCGATGCCGGCTTGGCCGACCGCATCGCCACCACCGATCAACTCATCGCCGAACTGGCCGGGCTTCGTGCCCGACCGCATCCCGTCGGGCAGTCCGCCCGCATCACTGCTCAACAAGGAGAACCCCTCATGAGCGAAACCCCCCAGGCGGGCACCACGACGCAGCCCGCCACCCCGGCCGCCGTGCAGGCGGCCTCCCCGAGCCTCTCGCAAGCGGATATCGATCGCGCCCGCGCCGAAGGCGTGGAGCAGGGCACCCAGGCCGAGCGCGCCCGCGTTGGCGCCGTGCTCGCACATCCGTCCGCGTCCTGCTCGCCGCTGGCACTGCAGTGCATCAGCACCGGGCTGACCACCGAGCAGGCCACCGCGGTGCTGGGCGCGGTGCCTGCGGCCGCAACCGTCGCGGCCGCGCCCAACAACGCCTTTGCCGCCGCGATGGCCGCCGTACCCAATCCCGGCGTGTCCGGCATCGAGGCCGCCGCCACCCCCGACAACACCGAAGCCGCCCTGGCCGCCAGCATCGTCGGCCTGATCGGCAACGCTCGCCAATAAGGAAGCATCGCCATGGACTACAAGGCCAAGTTCGCCACCGAAGGCGCTTATGCGCCCGACGGGCTCATCGCGGGTAACGCGCATCTGCTGGTCGCCCGCAAGGTGACGGTCAAGAGCGGCCAGAACCTCGTGCGTGGTGCCGTTATCGGCAAGGACGACGACGGCAAGTATCTGCTCAGCCTCTCCGCCGCCTTGGATGGCAGCCAGACCCCCGACCTGATCATGGCCGAGGCCTGCGACGCCACCGCCGCCGATACGCAGGCGCTGGCCTACGAGCGCGGCGACTTCAACGCCAACGCACTCACCCTCGGCACCGCCCACACCGTCGCCAGCATCCGCGACGGCCTGCGTGCCAAGGGCATCACCATCCTGCCGGCCATGGCCGCCTGACGAGGAGTATCAGCATGGACATTTTCACCATTGGCGTCCTGCGCCGGGTCGTTGAAGCGCTGCCCGAGCCGCAACCCTTCTTCCTCAACAGCTTCTTCCGCGAAGAGCAGCGCGAGGACAGCGAGGAAATCCACTTCGACCTCGACACCGGCAAGCGCCGCATCGCCCCCTTCGTCGCGCCGATCGTCGCCGGCAAGGTGGTGCAGTCGCGCGGCTACGTCACCAAAACCTTCAAGCCCGCCTACGTCAAGGACAAGCGGGTGTTCGATTCCTCGCGCCCCTTCAAGCGCGCCATCGGAGAGCGCATCGGCGGCGAATACAGCCCCGCCCAGCGTCAGCAACTGCTGCTCGCCCGTGACCTGCAGGACCAGATCGACATGCTCACCCGTCGCCTGGAAGTGATGGCTGTCGAAGCCCTGCGCACCGGCAAGGTCGTCGTCAAGGGCGACGAGTACCCCGAAGTCGAGGTGAACTTCCAGCGCCACGCCGACCTGACCAAGGCGCTCACCACCACCGCGCGCTGGGGCGAATCCGGCGTGAAGCCGCTGGACGATCTGCAGACGTGGTCGCTGCTCGTATCGCAGCACTCCGGTGCCACCGCCAACACCGTGGTAATGGATCTCAAGGCCTGGCAGCTCTTCAGCGCCGACGCCGAAGTGCAAAAGCTCCTCGACCGCTTCCGCGGCCGCGACCAGCTCAACCCCACCGTCACCGGCGAGGGCGCCCGCTACATGGGCAACGTCGGCGACTTCGACATCTGGGTGCACACCGGCTGGTACGAACACCCGGACACCGGCGCCGTCACCCCTTACCTGCCGGACTACACCGTGCTCGTCATCAGCCCGGAGCTCGACGGCGTGCGCTGCTTCGGCGCCATCAAGGACGAAGAGGCCGGCTTCCAGGCGCTGCCGTACTTCCCCAAATCCTGGCTCGAGAAGGACCCGGCTGTGCGCTACCTGCTCATGCAGTCTGCGCCGCTGCCGGTCCCGTACCGCGTCAATGCGTCCTTCTGCGCCACCGTGCGCTGATCGGGGAGGGTGACATGAAGCTCATCGCCAAAGTCACCCTCGTCACCGGTGCGGGGGACATCCCGCCCGGCGGCGAGATCGACGTGAAGGACAAGGCCGAAGCCGAGTCGCTCATCGCGCGTGGATTCGCCACGCCCGTTCGCACCGCCTCGCCCAAGGCCGAACCCAAGGCCGAAGACCAGGGCGAAGCCGGCCTCGAAGGCGAGGGCGCCTGACCATGCCCCTCACCGCCCCCTTCGCCGACATCGAAGACATGCTCACCGGAGCCGCCTTCGCGCTGCTCTCCAATGTCGTCGTCACCCCGGCGACGGGCGGCGAGTTCCTTGCCATCTTCCGCCTCGCCGACATCGATCCGCTCTCGCCCCCGTCCATTGTGGGGGACTACGAGCTGCGCTATCCGCTTGCGGACGCCACGCTTGTGCCGGGTGACATCCTCACCCTGCGCGGCCAGCAATACCGCGTCGCCGACGATCCCTACCGCCTCGCCGACGGGCACGAAGCCGTCGTCCCCCTGCGCGAGGTCGCTGCCTGATGTTCGCCCTCGAATCCCCCATCCTCGCCCGCCTCGCTGCCGATCCCGCCCTCTCAGGCTGGGCCGTGCGCAGCAGCGCCGCCGAGACCACCCGTCGTCCGTTGCCGGCCGTCGAGGTGCGGTGCGAGGGCGCCGACATCGCCGACGCACGCAACACCGCCGTCGCGGTAGGGGTCGCCTGGGGCGTGCACCTGGTGACCCAGTACAGCACGGCCGCCATGGGCGAACTCGATGCCGCCTTTGCCGCCGTGGTGGCCAGCCTGCACAACTGGGCGCCCGGCACCCAGGGCGGGCGTGCCTGGCAGCGGCTGCAACTACAGCAGGTCCAGCGCGAAACCACCGACCAAGGCCTCGTCGCCTACAACCTCATTTTCAAAACCGCCGCCCGCTACGACGGGCAACCGTAACAACAGGAGCCCGTCATGGCACTGATCCACACCAGCAACGAATACCAGATCCCCCGCGGGCGCCTGTACTGGGACCCGCGTGACGCCGCCACCGACGCCCTGACCGGCGAGGAAGAATTCGGTAACTGCCCGTCCTTCACCATCGCCATCGAAACCGAAAAGCTCGAACACTTTTCCAGCCAGACCGGCTTGCGCGAGAAAGACGACTCCCGCGTCGTTCAGGTCGACCGTAGCGCCACCGTCACCTGCGACAACGTCTCCTTCGACAACCTCGCCAAGTACCTTTCCGGCCAGGTTGAAACCGTCTCGCAAACCTCCGACGCCGTCACTGCCGCCACCCTGGCGGTCATCCCGGGGCGCTTCTACCAGCTCGGCCGGTCCGACACCAACCCCGCCGGCGACCGCAACATCAGCAGCCTCGTCATTACCGACAGCACCGCCACCACCACCTACGTGGCCGGCACCGACTACGCCGTTGACCTCGTCAAAGGGCGCCTGCAGATCATCGATGCCGGCAGCATCGTCGCGGGCGACATCAAGGTCAGCTACAGCAAGGCTGCCAAATCCTGGAAGCGCATCAAAACCGGTGCGGCCTCCGAGCTGCGCGGGGCGATCCGCGTCGTTTCCGACAATGCCGGTGCCACCAACCGCGACTACTACATGCCTCTATGCATCCTCAAGCCCGCCGGTGAGCTGCCGGTGATCGCCGAAGAGGCCGAGTACGTGACCATGGAATTCGAGCTCGAAGTCCTCACCCCGCCCAACGGCGCCGCCATCTACCTCGATGACGCCCCGGTCGCCGAATAAGCCTGCCGCCAGACCAGAGCGCCTTGCCGCAGGGCAGGGCGCTCGAGCCTGCCGACTGCCGACCCCTGCCGCCATGCCCACAACGCCCTCTCCGCGCCCGGCGTGCGCGGCCCGCCCAACCCAAGCCCGCCCGCAGGACCGCCGATGACCGACCGCATCGTCACCACCGCAAGCTACACCGGCAGCGGCGTCTCCATCGTCAGCGCGCTCACCCTCACCGACCTCGGCATCCTCATCGGCATCGCAACCGCGCTGGCGACGCTGCTGCTCAACGGCGTCTACCACTACCGGCGCGATCGCCGCGAGCGCGAAGCGCACGCCATCCGCCTGGAAGTGCTGCGCGGCGAAGCCGAAGACCGCCGCCGCGCCACCCTGCCGGTTGCCCTCGACCGCCGCCGCCCCTGCGCCGACATCGCCGACTGCCCCTACAGCCATGATTAAGCGCTCCCTGGTCGCCTCCCTGAGCGTGTCCGCAGCCGCCCTGATCGGGCTGGCCGTGTCCGAAGGCTATGTCGGCGAAGCGATGACCCCGACCAAGGGCGACCGGCCCACCCTCGGCTTCGGCTCGACCTTCCACGCCGACGGCCGCCCGGTGCAGCTGGGCGATCGCACCGACCCGGTGCGCGCCCTGGTGACACTGCGCGCGCACGTGGACAAGGAAGAGGCCGCATTCCAGCGCTCGCTGCCCGGCGCCCGCCTCACGCAGGGCGAATACGACCTGTACATGGACTTCGTCTACCAGTACGGCACCGGGGCCTGGAGCGGATCGAGCATGCGCCGCCGCATCCTGGCGCAGGACTACCGGGGGGCCTGCGATGCGCTGCTCCTGTGGCGCAAGCAGGGCGGGCGCGACTGCTCTCTGCCGCAACACTGGGGGCCGCAAGGCTGCAAGGGCGTATGGACGCGCCAACTCGAACGGCACGCGAAGTGCCTCGCCGAGCAGGAGGGCTGAATGCCGACCGCCCAAATCACCGACCTCGCCGCCTGGAAGGCCGCCCACGCCCGCCCGATCGCCGACGCCTGCCGCTGGTCGGAGGCGGTCGAAACCCTGTGGCTCGCCAACCTGCGCATCGGCTTCGCCTGGCAGCGCATGTTCCTGCGCGCACTGGGGGCGCGATGACCCAGATCACCGTCATCGTGCTGTGCATCGTGCTCGCCGCCTCCCACGTCGGCGCCTACCTCATGGGGCGCAGCGCCAACGCCAGCGCCCAGCGCGACCAGGCGCTCGCCTACGCCGGCGAGCTCGTCCGCCGCCAGGGCACCGTCGACGCCCTCGCCGCCGACCTCGAGGCCGAGCGCCAGAAGCGCATCCCCAAAAACCGCACCATCACCCGCGAGGTCGTCCGCTATGTCGAACTCCCTGCCGCTCGCCGCTGCACTCTCGATCCTGCTTGGCGCCTGCTCCACGACGCCGCCGCCACCGGCGAGCCCACCGACCCCGCCCGCCTGGCTGCTGCAGACGCCGCGCCCGTTGCAGACGCTGCCGCCCTCGACACCGTCGCCGCCAACTACGAACAGTGCCGGGACGCACTCGCCCAGCTAGTCGGCTGGCAGCAGTGGTGGCGCGCAGTGCAGACGTCTGCACGGGCAGGGGAGTGAGCCGTGGCGCGTAATCCCGTCACCCGCATCATCATCACCGCCAAGGATGAAGCCTCGGCGGTGTTCAGCAGCCTGCAGACCAAGGTCGCCGCCGTCGGCGTGGCGATTGCCGGCTACTTCGGCGCCCGCCTGTTCGGCGACGCCATCGGCAGCGCGCGCGACTTCGAAAGCGCCATGTCGGCGGTGCAGGCCGCCTCGGGCGCGTCCGGTGCCGAGCTCGACAAGTTGCGCAGCGCCGCCGAAGCTGCCGGCGCCACCACCAAGTACACCAGCGTTGAAGCCGCCAGCGCGCTGGAAAACCTCGCCAAGTCCGGCCTGTCGGCCACCGACGCGGTGCAGGCGCTGCCCGCAGTGCTCAACCTTGCCCAGGCCGGCGGGGTGGAGTTGGGCACCGCCGCCGAGTACGTCACCAAGGCCGTCAACGGCATGGGGCTGGAGTTCGCCGAGGCGGGCAGGGTGGCCGACGTACTGGCGATGGGTGCCAACGCCTCCAACACCAGCGTCGACGGCCTCGCCCAGGCCTTGAGCTACGCCGCACCGCTGGCCAATAGCCTCGGCCTGTCGCTCGAGCAAACCGTCGCCATGATCGGCAAGTTCGCCGACGCCGGCATCGACGCCGGCCGCGCCGGTACCGCGCTCAACAGCATCCTCGCCCAGTTCAGCGACCCGGCCAGCAAGTTCCGCAGCGAACTGGCCGCCGCCGGCATCACCACCGGCGACTTTGACCAGGCCCTGCGCCAGCTCGCCGCCGCCGGCCCCGGCGGGCAGAAGGCCATCAACGCCGTCGGCCAGGAAGCCGGCCCGGCGCTGCGTGCGCTGCTCAACCAGGGCATCGGCGCGCTCGACGCGCTCAAGGGCAAGCTCGACGAATCGGCCGGCAGCGCCGCCACCTTCGCCCAGGTCATGGGCGACAACCTCGACGGCGCCACCAAGGGCCTGGGCAGCGCCTGGGATGCGCTGCTGATCAAGCTCGGCTCTCCGGTGCTCGACACCCTCAAGGGCCAGGTCAACGCCATCGCTGAGCGCCTGCGCGGCTTCGTCGCCGACGGCACGGCGACCGCGTTCGGCAACGCGATCCGCGCCGCGTTCGAATCCGCCGGGCGCTGGGTGGCGGAGTTCGTCGGCAAGCTCGACTTCACCGCCATCGCCGCCTCGCTGCAGGCCTTCGCCGCGCGCGCCGGCGAAATCTTCACCGCCATCGGCCAGCACGCCAGCACCGCGGGCAACACCTTGCAGACCGCCTACGGGGTGATGTCGGCCGGGATCAATATCGTGCTCGCCGCCGTCTATAAGCTCGGGGAGGGCATGTCATGGCTGGCCTCGGCCTTCCTCGCCGATCTCGCGCTGATCACCGACGGGCTGTCCAAGATCACTTTCGGCGATCTATCCGCCGGCTTTGCCAGCGCCGCCGCCAGCATGCGCGCCGAAGCCCAGGCCACCTACGCCGTGCATGAAGCGTTCGGGCGCAAGGCGGGGGAGGCGTTCGACGCCGCCACCCAGGGCGCGCTTACCGCGCGCGAAGGCTGGGCCGCCCTGACCACCACCGCCACCCAGTCTGCCACCGCCACCGCCCAGGCGCTGGGCCAGGTCGAACGCCAAGCCGGCCTCACCGCCGACCAGGTCGAAGCGCTGGGCGACGGCGCGGAGGTCTCCGCCGGCAAGGTGGTGGAACTTGGCACCAAGGCCCAGCAGTCAAGCACCCAGCAGCAGCGCGCTGCACAGGAGGCGCAGGCCAGAGTGGCCGACCTGCGTGCCGAGTACCAGCGCCTGATCTCCGCGGGCGACACCCAGGGCGCCACCGAGATCCTGATCGAGATACAGAAGGAGTTGCGCAACACCGGCACCGAAGCCCGCGCCACAGGCGACGAACTGGAGCTGGCCTTCCACCATCTTGGCGTCACCAGCCAGGCCAAGCTCAACGAACTGGCCGAAGGCGCCCGCCGCTCGTTCGATCTCATCCGCAACAGCGGCACCGCCACCCCGCGCGAGCTTCAGCAGGCCTTCGCCGCCTACGCCGAAAAAGCCATCGCCGCCAACGGCGGCGTTGCGTCTTCCGCCCTGAAAGCCGAAGCCGGCATGTACAAAGTGCGCATCGCCGCCGACGAGGCGGGCAACGCTGTCGTCAGCAGCATGGGCAACGCCGCCTCGGCCACCGCCCAGCTCGGCGCTCAGGCCGAGGCTGCCGCAGCCAAGTACGCCGTCCTCGGCGCGACCATCGCCGGCCTGCCGGCGCCTGGGGGAACTCCGCCGGGAGGACCGCCGCCGCCCGGCGGCGGGAGCAAGACCTACAAGCGCATGGACAACGGCCAGACCGCACTGCTCGATCGCGCCGAACGCCTCGGCGGCCTCGCGCTGCGCAAATCGATCGAAGCCGAATGGCAGCAGAAGGGCAAGAGCATGAGCCGCATGGCGGGGCTCGATCCGCGCTACGCGAAGATGCTCCAGGACACCGTCGAACGGCTCGACAAGCTGCAGATGAAGCAAGAGCACGACTCCGGCCGCTTCAATGCCAACGACCCCCGCGTCACCGGCTCCGCCCCGCGCGAAACCGTCACCACCTTCCGCGTCGAGATCGGCACCGGCGCCGGGCGCGTGGCCGCCATCAATACCGCCAGCCGGGCCGACGCCGACGCCTTGGTCGACCTGCTGCGCAAACTTGAAAACGACATGAGCCGAGCATGACCACCCCCACGCACACTCTCGACGGCGTTGCGCTCCCGGCCGGCATGATCTGGGAAGACGAATTCGACTGGTCGCCGGTCGCGTCCGAATCCGAATACAGCCTCACCGGCGCCCTCGTCATCGATGCCGCCACTCGCCAGGCGGGCCGCCCCATCACGCTCGCCGCCAACGACACCCGCGGCTGGTCGGGGATGACCCGCGACAAGGTCCTCGCCCTGCGCACCAAGGCCGCCGCACCCGGAGCCACCTATGCCCTCACGCTCGCCGACGGGCGCAGCTTCACCGTGGCTTTTCGCCCCGGTGACGAACCCATCACCGCCCGTCAGGTGTGGGACCGCGAACTGCCGCCGGCCGATTGGCCCTATGTCGTCACCCTTCGCCTGATTGAGATCTGACCCCATGCCCATCCAGGAACAAAACATCGTCTTCGTCGAATCGCAGGTCATGGACGACGTGCCCGAAGGCGGCGGCGCCGCCACCGGGCGCGTGATCGAAGACGGCGCCATGAACAACGTCTTCGAGGACATCTCCGACCTCGACCGCGCCTACGGCCGCTTCAACCTGCGCAAGCTCTTCCTCGCCGTGCGCACCCTGTCCACCGACCTCTACGGCGGCGCCAAGACGGTGGTCACCGCGCTGCCCGCCGACGAGGCGCTGGGCTACACCCTGTTTTCCAGCAACGACCCGTTCGACACCCGCGCCCAGGCCGCCGACAAGGTCGAGTCCTACCTCTACAAGGGCCCCACCTGGCCCGGCTACCTGTACGAAAACCACATCACCGGGATGCGTGCGATCAACCTGATCCAGCGCGTCGGCTCCGCCCTGCCGCCGATCGGTAAGACCCTGTGCATCGTCCAGAACGAAGGCTTGAGCACCGAGAAGGAACAGTACGTGCGCGTCACCAGCGTCGACGTGGTCGAGCAGACCTTCTCCGACGCCGCGCTCAGCAACAACCTCGAATTCCAGCGCTGGGTGGTGACGCTGGGCCTGTCCGACGCCCTGCGCCACAACTTTGCCGGCCACAGCCCCCGCTACTACGACACCCACTACAGCTACAGCGCCGCCGCCCGCATCCGCAACACCACGGTGGCCGACGCCGCGCGCTACTACGGCGCCCAGCCGCTGTCGGCCATTGCCAGCGTGGGCGATCGCGTGGTGCGCGCGGCGAGCATGTATACCAAGCTCGTGCCCTCGGCGCGCACCGAATCGGCGCTCGCCAACCAGATGCTGGGCGAGCGCGACATCATGGTCCCCACCGCCGCCGCGCCGATCACCACCACCGTGGCCGACGCCCACCTTTCCTTCGCCGCCAATGGCCGCCTCACCCTGGCCACCGGCGTGCTGCCCGGCTCGCTTGCCGGCCCGCAAAGCACCACCGACGACGGCGCCGGCACCGTGCTGCGCTCCGGGGTGGCGGTGGGCAGCATCGTCTATGCCACCGGCGATATCCAGTTCAACGCCGCCCCCGGCTACAGCGTGGGCAGCAGCGCGGACGTAAGCTGGCTGCCGGCGGTGGCCCTGGGCACCGCGGCCAACACCCTGTTCCGCCAGGTCACCGCCGAAAACCGCCGCTTCAACTGGGTCGAGACCCTGCTGCCCACCCCCGCCCCGGGGGCGCTGTCGGTCAGCTACATGGCCAACGGCAACTGGTACGTGCTCACCGACGACGGCACCGGCCTGCTCGTGGGCGCCGACTCCGCGCTTGGCGCCGGGCAGCTCTCCTACGTCACCGGGGTCGCCAGCGTCACCCTCGGCGCGCTGCCCGACGCCGGCAGCCTGATCCTGTTCAGCTGGGCCAACCGCGCCGCGCTCGCCATCCGCGACACCAGCGCCGTCACCCCCATCACCTGGTCCGGGGTGATCGGCGACCCGCTCGACGAACACGCCATCGCCCCCGGCAGCCTCACCCTCACCTGGCAGGCCGGCGGCCTCACTCAGACCCTGACCGACGACGGCGCCCACCTGCTCGCCGGCGACGGCTACGGCGCGGTCAGCTACACCCGCCGCGAATACTGGTTCCGCCCCGCGGTGCTGCCCGACCCCGGCACCACCCCGGTGGTCACCTACGACCGCGCCACCCTGGTGACCGAAACCTTTACCCCCACCCAGGACGGCAACGGCTTCGTCACCCTGCAGCTTGCGCAAACGCCGATCGTGCCGCGCTCGCTCAACATCGAGTGGGAAACGATCCGCACCAGCACCGCCACCGAAAAGGCCACCCAGACCCTGGGCAACGTCGCCTACTACGCCTCGAGCGCGGCCTATTCCTCCAGCACCAGCCTGAGCGCCAACGATGCCTGGAAGCGCCCCACCTACAAAAATGGCCGGGTCCGCGAGCAAGGGACTACCACCTCGTCCCAGCTCTCGACCCAAGACATCGAGTCGATCAAGCAAAACGAGGCCACCCGCAGCTTCGCCGAATCCGAATCCAGCACCAGCGTGGGCAACGTCGCGGTCCAAAAGCGCTGCACCGACGACGGTGCCGGCGCGCTCTACGGGCCGCAGGCCGGCTTTGTGGACTACGCCACCGGCCAGGTGTACTTCATCCCCACCGACGTCGTGCGCGCCGCCAGCTTCGGCATCGTGTCCACCGGCACCGTCTCGCAGTCGCTCGAAACCGAAGGCGGCAGCAGCACCAACAGCGCGAGCGCGGGCAGCAACACGACGATCTACCTCAACTACCTGGGCGAAGACGCCCGCGCAGGCGCCAGCGCGCAATCGGCCTCATCCTCCACCGCCATCCGCGGCTCTTCGGGCGGCGAATCTACCGCCGACACCGGCAGCTGGGGCAGCGAGGTGTTCACCGACACCTGGGGCAACGGCGCGCTCATCCGCGTCCAGTACGTCGTCACCTCCACCGTGCCCACTTCTGAATCCGTGACCCTGCCGGCGCAGTCCCTCAACATCGACATCGCCCCCTATACCGGCGACCCCGTCATCGCCGGATCGCTCGCCTTCCGCCTGGGCGGCGGCCTGTTCGTCGCCCGCGGCAGCCGCATCGTCATGAACCCCGACCGCCTCGGCAGCGGCCTCGAAGTGGGCACGCTCGACCTCGCCGCCGGCCGCGTCACCCTGGACTACTGGCCCGCCGGCGGCAGCGGCGCGGTGCAGGTGCTCGCCTGCCTCACCCAGTACGGCATCGAGCCGGCGATCGGCGCCGCCTTCCGCACGCCGGTGGCCCCGATCGCCCCCGAATCGCTCAACCTCACCGCCACCACCCTCGACGGCGAAACGATCAGCGCCACCGCCGACGCCGACGGCAAGATCACCGCCAGCTGGGTCTATGGCGCGGTCAACTACGAATTCGGCACCGTGCAGCTCGCCTTCGGCCAGTACGGCCCCGACCCCGAACACGACCCGCAAAGCCCCGACCCCGCGCCCACGGTGTGGATTGCCCGCCCGGTCGACCCCAGCTCGATCCGCTACAACGCCGTCGCCTACACCTATCTGCCGCTCGACGCAGGCATCCTCGGCATCGACCCGGTGCGCCTGCCCGCCGACGGCCGCGTCCCCATCTATCGCGCCGGCGACGTGGTCATGATCATGCACGCCGCCACCACCGCCCCGGCCACGGTCGCCAACGGCGGCACCGTCGACTGCGGCCGCACCCGCATCGCCTGGATTCGCGTCATCGACGCCACCGGCGCCACCGTGCGCGACGGCTTCACCCTCGACCGCGCCACCGGCCTCGTCACCTTCATCGACGTCTCGGGCATGACCATGCCGGTGACGGTGCGCCACACCGTCGGCGACCTGCGCCAGATCACCGACGCCCAGATCAGCGGCCAGCTCACCCTGGCGCGCGCGCTCACCCACGACTACCCGGCCGGCGAATCGCTCGTCGCCTCCTGCCTCATCCATGGCGACCGCCGCGCCCGCGTCAGTGCGGTGTGGGACCAGGCCACCTGGGACGGCACCTGGACCGACGCCCTCAAGGGCAGCGAGGCCACCGCCACCCTCGACACCATCGCCCACCCGATCGAAGTCACCAACGAAGGCGCCGAAACCGAACGCTGGATTCTGCGCTGGACCACCACCACCAACGTCGAACTCATCGGCCAGCGCCGCGGCCTGGTGTATTCCGGCCCCTTCACCGCCGACATCGCCCCGATCAACCCGCGCACCCGGATTTGGGACGCAGTGACCGAGACGTGGACCGGCGGCGTGCCGTACCTGACGATTCCCGTTGCCGCAAACGGCGGCGGGTGGTCGGCCGGTAACGTCGTGCGCATCAACACCGTCGGCGCGCTGGCCGACATCTGGATCGCCCGTTCGATCCAGCAATCCGACGAACCGATCGGCGATGGGGCGGATGGCGTGGAAATCTACGCGCTCGGCAACATCGACCGCCCGTAAGGACTAGACATGCCCACCCTGTCCAACGACCACGCGGAGGAGCGGCTGCAAGCCTGCCGCCTCCCCGCGCTGCAAGCCACCCTCGACCGGCTCACGGGTGCCGGCGAGGTCGTGAGCACCATCGTACTCTACGACAACGAGACCCCCACGGCGCCCGCCGCGGTTGCGCTCGTCACCATCCCCCTGACCGCTGCGGTCGGCACGATCAACGTCGACAACACCGACCCGCAGAACACCATGATCACGCTCGTCGTCACCGCCCCGCGCGAAGCCCTCGTGACCGGCGCCGACCCGAGCACCGGCACCGCGCCCCTGGGCGCCACCGTCTTCGACCCGGCCGGTGTGCGCGTGATGGATTTGACCGTGAGCCTGACGGGCGCGGGCGGCGAGGTGCAAATGGAGCCGAACGTCGAGGAGGGCGGGCTGCCGGTGGTGCGCCTGTTCAACGGGTCGCTCGCGCGACTCACCAGCATTTCTTTCGGGGGTTGAGCGATGTCGAGTTTGTTGGTGGCGGCGCACGACGCCGGCGATTTTCTAACGGGCGTGGACACGGTTACGTGGGGCGAGGCGGCCGTGCCGCTCTCATTGGTGGGCCCCGGCAACGGCTGCGCCTTTTCGCCCGACGGGCAGTATCTGGCGGTTGCGCACACCAACAGCCCCAACCTGCGGGTGATCCGTACGTCAGACTGGACGGTCGTCAGCGGCACGCCGGCGCTCTCGAACATCAGCCGCGGCTGCGCGTTTTCACCCGACGGGCAGTATCTCGCCGTTGCGTACAGCGGCAGCCCGTACCTGCGCGTCATCCGAACGTCAGACTGGACGGTCGTCAGCGGCACGCCGACGCTCTCGAGCGCCGGCTACGGCTGCGCGTTTTCACCCGATGGGCAGTATCTCGCCGTTGCGTACGACAGTAGCCCGTACCTGCGCGTCATCCGCACGTCAGACTGGACGGTCGTCAGCGGCACGCCGGCGCTCTCGAACATCGGCCGCGGCTGCGCGTTTTCACCCGACGGGCAGTATCTCGCCGTTGCGTACAGCAGCAGCCCGTACCTGCGTGTCATCCGAACGTCAGACTGGACGGTCGTCAGCGGCACGCCGACGCTCTCGGGCACCGGCTACGGCTGCGCGTTTTCACCCGATGGGCAGTATCTCGCCGTTGCGCACAGCATCAGCCCGTACCTGCGCGTCATCCGAACGTCAGACTGGACGGTCGTCAGCGGCACGCCGACGCTCTCGGGCACCGGCTACGGCTGCGCGTTTTCACCCGATGGGCAGTATCTCGCCGTTGCGCACAGCATCAGCCCGTACCTGCGCGTCATCCGAACGTCAGACTGGACGGTCGTCAGCGGCACGCCGACGCTCTCGGGCACCGGCTACGGTTGCGCGTGGCGCCCCGATTCTGCGTGGTATTCGCGCAAGTTCAAAGTGTTCGATTACAACGGCAACCCGATTCAGGCAACGGTGCAAGTGCACCATCGACCGAGCTTCGCCCGGTTCTTCCAGCAACCGAGCGATCCGGTGACGGGCGAGCTCGAGGTGAGGAGCTACAACGCGGACGATTATTGGCTGATCGCCCGCAACCCCGCCGGTAACGACGACGAGGTGCTGAACATCCGCATCGACGCCACCACCGGCGGCGACCCGCCGACCGATATTTATCTCCCCTACGTCGGCACGATGGTCACGCTGTCGGGCAATGTCACGACCACCAGCGGCGGGCCGGCGGACGAGGTCGTGGTGCGCGTGTGGGCGTCGCGCAAACTCGAAACGCGCGTCTACCCGGCCGCGAACGGCGACTGGTCGGCCGAAGTCCCGCCCGGCACCTACGACGTGACCTACCTGCGCGCCGGGTGCGAGCCGGTCTGTCACGGCCCCTATACCGTGGAATTGCCGCCCGCGCCCTAAGCCGTGATCAAGTCGCCGGTCGTCCTCACCGAGTCCTACACCCCGCCCCCGCTGACGGACACGCTCGTCCAGACGCGGGTGGTGCTGGCCGAAGGCTACTCGCCGCCCGATATCGGCGCGACCCTGCTGCCGTGCTCGAGCACGGTCGAACCGCCGGCCACGGGAGCGGATGCTATCGGCGTGCTGTCTGCCACGCTGCCCCTCACCGCGCCGCAGATCACCGCATCGGCAACGGGCACCGCGCTCCCGAGCGCCACCGGCACCGCGTCCGCCTACCTGCCGGTGGTCGTCCCGGCGCTGTCGGCCGCAGTGGGTGCGGAGCACTACCTCGATCTGCCCGACGCAGTGGGCGTGGGCGCGAATGCCCGTTCGCAGTCAGCGCAGCAAACCCGCGCAGGCACGGCGATGGTGCAGCAGTCCGCCGCGCCGACCCGCCTGCCGATGGCCGCGCGCGCGGCACAGGCCATGCCCGCCGCGGTCGGTACGTCCGCCCGCGCGGTGCACATGGCGCAGATCATCAACCGCGCCAGTGCGCCGCACCAACACGGCGAGCGCACCCGCGGCAGCACCCGCCAGCGGTGGGCCGACACGCTCCGCGCCCGTCTCAACGCGGGCGCACGGCATCAGCACGGCATCCCGCTGTCGGCCGGCACCCGGCAGCGGTGGGCGGATACCGGCAAGCCGAAGCAGACCCTCCGCGCCGTCCACGGCACCGCCCCGGCCAAGCACGCGCTTGTGCTGGTCGTGGAGTACGCGCTGCGCGGCGTACCCGTCCTCGTCCCGCTGCGGCAGGACTGGACACAAGCGATCCCCCCGCCGCCCGGCCGCTGGTGGCCGCGCTACGAGGCGCCGCTGCTCAGCGCCACCGCGCTGCGGCCGTGCCACCCGAACTACGTCCCGAGACACCTCTCGTGCCCGGTCATCCTCGGCATCGGCCGCGTCGTGCAGCCCCCGTGCGAGGCTACAGACCCCACCCCCCCCCCGCCCGAAGGGCAAATCGTCGTCCCCGTCCGAAAGGCCTACATCGTGATCAACACCGTCTCCCTCGTCCGCGCTGCCGACGGCGCCCCGCTCGAGCCGCTCTCGCTCGCCCTGCAGATCGACGCCGATTCCTGGAGTTGGGGCTGGGACGCCTCCATCCCCGGCGCCGAGCTCGCCATGGTCGAACCCATCGCCGCCGGCGAGCCGGTCGAACTCATCGCCACCGTCAACGGCGAGTCCTTCCGCCTGCTCGCCGAACGCATCGCCCGCGACCGCCGCTTTGCCCAGTCGCGCCTGCGCATCAGCGGGCGGGGCAGGGCGGCCATGCTCGCCGACCCCCACAGCCCCATCGTCACCCGCAGCAACGGCAGCGACCGCAGCGCGCAGCAGCTGCTCGCCGACGCCCTTACCGACAACGGTGTGTCGCTGGGCTGGACGCTCGACTGGCAGGCCGCCGACTGGCTCGTCCCCGCCGGGCTCTACAACCATACCGGCCCCTACATCGCCCACGCCCAGCGCCTGGCCGAAGCCGCCGGCGCCTACGTCCAGGCCGACCCGCTCACCGACACCTTGCGCATTCTCCCGCGCTACCCGCTGCTGCCGTGGGAATGGGACGCCGCCACCCCCGACGTCGACCTGCCCAGCGCCCCGGTGGTGCGCGAGGCCATCGAATGGCTGCAGCGCCCCGACTACAACCGCGTGTTCGTCAGTGGCACCGAAGCCGGCGGCATCCTCGGCCAGGTCACCCGCGCCGGCACCGCGGGCGACGTCGTCGCCCCCATGGTCACCGACCCCCTCGTCACCCACGCCGACGCCGCCCGCGCCCGCGGCCGCGCCATCCTCGCCGACACCGGCCGCCAGGCACGCATCACCCTCGACCTGCCGATCCTCCCCGAAACCGGCATCCTCACCCCCGGCCAGCTCATCCGCTACACCGACGCCGGCACCCCCCGCACCGGCCTCGTGCGCAGCACCGCCGTGCGCGCCCAGCTCCCCACCGCGCGCCAGACCATCGAGCTCGAAACCCACCTCTAGCCCACCTTCCCCCATCGCCAGCCCCGCCGACCATGAGCAACCTCTACGCCAAGTTCCGCGCCCTCATCCCCGACGCTCCGCTGCTCGTCGGCACCGTCGTCGCCACCGCGCCGCTGCGCGTCCAACTCCCCGACGGCAGCCTCATCGCCGCCCGCGGCGAGGCCGAACTCGGCCAGGCCGTGTTCGTGCGCGCCGGCGCCCTCGAAGGCCCCGCCCCCGCGCTGCCGGTCACACTCATCGAAATCTGACCCGCAGCCCCGCCCCGCCCGCCGCGGTAGAATGCCTCCAGCCTATCCATGGAGAATGCCGCCATGCCCCCGGCGCCCCGCCTGCCCATCCTCCGCGCCGCCGCGATCCCCGCCGCGCTGCTCATCGCCACCGCCGCCCACGCCCAGATCTACAAGTGCCGCATCGACGGCCAGACCGTCTTCGCCGACCGCCCCTGCGCCGCCGACGCCCAGCCCCTCGACATCCGCCCCGCCGCCGGCCCCGGCACCCCGCCCGCCCCCGGCGCACCCACCACCCTCGACAAGATCAACGCCTCCGTCGACGACATGGTCCGCTCCCGCCAGCTGCGCGAGCTCGACCGCCGCCTGCGCGTCGAACGCGCCGACCTCGAGCAAGAGCAGGACCGGATGACCCGCGAACTCGCGGCCCTGCGCAACAAAAAGGACCGCGCCAACAACAACCTTGCCGGCGCGATGTGGGAGCAGAGCATCAGCGAAGAAATGAACGCCACCGTCGCCCGCTACGACCTGCGGATGCGCGGGATACGGGACGAGATCAAGCGGCTGGAAGAGCAGCGGGCGGGGATGATGGGGCAGTGAGCGGGGGAGGGCGGTAAAGCACGATTTTGCTGTCTAAAATTCAAAAATCGCCCCAGTATTCACGCGGGGTTGAGGGCCGCTGCTGGGTTTTCGAGTTTTAGACAGCAGGGACGCTAAATGCCTGTAACGGCGCGGGTTCTAGGCGAATTGGCGACGTATAATGTTCATCCCTGAATTGTGAGGACCTGAGAGCCAATGTCAATCCTCGATCTTCAGGGCTGGCTGCAGACGCCGCAGGGGCGTTATCTGCTCGGCTGGGAGCAGGAAGGGGTGGATCGCACCGTGGCCGACATTTTCGGCTACAACGCGGCGCAGGTCGGCCTGCCCGGGATCGACCTGCTGCGGGCGAACCGGATGCCGCACCGCTTCGACTGCGCGCCGCTCGCGGGGGCGCAGGTGCGGGCCAACGAGTTCGAACTGCCGTTCGCCAGTGCCAGCCTGGATCTGGTGCTGCTGCCGCACGTGCTGGAGTTTTCGCGCCACCCGCACGAGGTGCTGCGTGAAGTCGAGCGCGTGCTGGTGGCCGAGGGAAGCGTGGTCATCACCGGCATCAATCCGGTCAGCCTGTGGGGGCTGCGCCGTGTGCTCGGATGCCGCGCCAGCACGGCGCCGTGGAATGGCCAGTACCGCAGTGCAATGCGCATCCGTGACTGGCTCAACCTGCTCGGTTTCGAGATCCGGGGCAGTGACAGCGGCTGCTTTGCTCCGCCGGTGAGCAGTGCGCAATGGCTGGAGCGCTGGCGCTTCATGGATCGGGCGGGGGCGCGCTGGTGGCCGGTGCTGGGAGCGGCTTACCTGCTGCACGGGGTCAAGCGGGTCCATGGGATGCGCCTGATCACGCCCCAATGGCGTGGGCGCAAGGCTCACTCGAAAAGACTTTCACCGCTTGCCCAGCGCAACGGCGACACAAGGAAAACGCATTAGATGACAGAGGAAGTGGATATCTATACCGATGGCGCCTGCAGCGGCAATCCCGGTCCCGGCGGCTGGGGCGCGATCCTGCGCGCTGGCTCGCACGAGAAGGAATTGTGGGGGGGAGAACCGGATACCACCAACAACCGGATGGAACTGCTGGCGGTCATCCGCGCCCTCGATGCGCTCAAGCGCCCGGTGTCGGCACGCGTGCATACCGACAGCCAGTACGTCCAGAAAGGCATTTCGGAGTGGATCCACGGCTGGAAAGCGCGTGGCTGGAAAACGGCGTCGAAGGCGCCGGTGAAGAATGAAGACCTGTGGCGTGCGCTCGATGCCGCCGCCGCCCGTCACCAGGTCAAGTGGCTGTGGGTGCGCGGACATGCCGGGCATCCGGAAAACGAGCGTGCCGACGCCCTCGCCCGTCGCGGCGTGGAGGCGGTGCGGCGGGCCGGCGCCGTGGTCGAAGGCTGAAAAAAGGAGCATTGCCCATGCGACAAATCGTGCTCGACACCGAAACGACCGGCCTCGACTGGCGCAATGGCGACCGCGTCATCGAGATCGGCTGCGTCGAACTGTTCAGCCGCAGCCTCACCGGGCGGCATTTCCACGTCTACATCAACCCGGGGCGCCGGATCGCGGCCGAAGCCGTCGCGGTGCACGGCATCACCGAGGAGTTCCTCGCCGACAAGCCGAAGTTCGCCGACATCGCCGAAGCCTTCGAGGACTTCGTGCGCGACGCCGAGCTGGTGATCCACAACGCCAGCTTCGATGTCGGTTTTCTCGATTGCGAGCTCGAACTGCTCGGCCGTGGCCGGCTGAACACCCTGTGCTCGGGCGTCATCGACACCCTGAGGCTGGCGAAAGAGCAGAATCCGGGCAAGAAGGCTTCGCTCGATGCGTTGTGCGAGCGCCACTCGATCGACAATGCCCGCCGCGAACTGCATGGTGCCTTGCTCGATGCCGAACTGCTCGCCGAAGTCTATCTGGCGATGACGCGCGGGCAGGACAGCCTGATGATCGGGCTCGACGACGAGCCTGCGGCAGGCGATGCGGCGAGTGCGGCGGTGCTGACTGCGCGCGCGCCGCTGAAGGTGCTGCGCCCGAGTGAGGCCGAACTGCAGGCTCATCGGGCGGTGCTGGGGGAGATCGCGAAGGCGAACAAGGGCTTGTGCCTGTGGCTGCCGCCCGAGCCTGAAAAGGCTTCGCCGGCCTGATCGCGTACTACGCTTGCGGCGGGGTCCAGCCGGATTGCGCCGGCGGCGAGTTCAGCGCCCGTCGCGGCGCAGCTTTTCCAGCCCTTTGAGGATGTCGGCGCGCGAGAGCTGGCCGATCAGGCGTGAGCCTTCGACGACCGGCAGGCAGCGATGCGGGTTGGCGAGGAACATCTGGATGGCGTCGATCAGGCTGGCATCGCCGGCAATCGAGCTCACATCCCGGCTCATGAATTCCTGCACCTCGCCCGCTTCGTGGCGGAAATAGGATGCATCGAGCGCCGCCTTGAGGCAGTCCCTTTCGGACAGGAAACCGATCAGGCGGTTGTTTTCATCGACCACCGGGGCACCGCTCAAGCCATGCTCGAGCAGGGTATGCACCGCCTTGAGGAGGTCGGTCCGGGCGGTGAAAGCGAGGTGGTCGCCGATCATGTAGTCTTTGACGAGCAGGGAACTGAGCATGGTTCTTCCCGGTTTTTATCGTGTGATTCAGTTCGATTGTTCGGTGCTCGCGGCGCTGATGCGGGCCTGGCGCTTGGTGCAGGGCTTCTTGCAGCCGAACTCGCAATCCTGGCCGAGCGTCCCCAGACCGCCGCAGCTGCCGGCGATCGGCTTGCGTCCGAACATGACGCCGATTGCCATTGCGGCGATGACGATACCGACGACGGCGAGGGTGATCAGAAAAGTGTTCATCTTGCATCTGCCTCGGGTAGGGGCCGGCCTGGCTCCCTTGTTACAGGTGGACAATACCCCGAGCGCGGCCGTTCTGACCATGCCTGCGGGGTGGCGGCAGCAACACCGGGATCGTCCCCGGCATCGCTACAGGGTCATCGCCGGGTACGGCCGCCGGTCTCAAAGCTGTAGACGCGCGCCGGACAGCGTGCCCGACTGTTCCAGCCGGGTCACCGTCGGTCCCAGGTCGAGCCCGGTTTCGTCCTTCAGCTGGCGTGCGCGCAGGCGCAGCTCATCCATGCTGCGCTCGATCGGCTCGCCGGCGGCAGCGAAGGCGACGACGTTGCCGCTGTCGCAGGACGGAAACGCGATCGCCCGCCCCCCGGAAGCATGGGTGATGCGCTCCAGGCTGGCCTTGTAGCCGCGCGCACGGCCGAACAGATTTGCCGCCATCAAGCCGCGCTCGCTCAATCGCGCATGCAGCGCCTGGTGGAACGGCAGGGTGTCGAGGGCGCCGGCGCGGGCGTTGCGGTCGTAGCCATCGACGAGGATGTAGTCCCAGGTCTCGTCCCGCTCCAGCACGTACTGCGCGCCGCAGCCGAGGTGGATCGAGAAGCGCGCGTCCTCGGCCGGCAGCTTGAAGAACTGGCGTGCCGCGGCGACCACCGCGGGGGCGATCTCGACCACCCGGATGCGCGCCTGCGGCAGATGGTGATGAACGAAGCGCGCCAGCGAGGCGGCGCCGAGGCCGATGATCAGCACCTTCTTCGGCCAGCGCCCGCCGTCGGCGGCAAGGCCGTCGCGCAGCAGCAGGCCCGCCATCATCTCGCGGGTGTAGGCGAGCTCGAGCGCATGGGGGCGGCGGATGCGCATCGCCCCCTGGATCCAGTCGGAGCCGAAGTGCAGGTAGCGCACGCCGGCCTGTTCGGAGATGTCGATCGGTGGGTTCATGCGGTGGCGCCTCCGGCCAGGCGCTTGAGGGCATACAGGCGCTCGAGCGCTTCGCGCGGACTGAGCACATCGGGGTCGATGTCGGCGAGCTCGGTCAGCACCGGGTGCGACAGCGGCGCGTCCTCCGGCTCGGGCAGGGCGGCGAACAGGTCGGCCTGCGGGCCGGCGTCGATCTCGCGGTTCTCCAGGGCGCGCAGCCGCCGCTTGGCGTCGCGGATCACGCCTGCCGGGATGCCGGCGAGCGCGGCGACCTCGATGCCGTAGCTCTGGCTTGCCGGGCCTTCCTCCAATGCATGGAGGAAGACGATGCGGTGGCCGTGCTCGACCGCGTCCAGGTGCACGTTGGCGCACTCCGGATAGTCGGCGGCGAGCCGGGTGAGTTCGAAATAATGGGTGGCGAACAGCGTCAGGCTGCCGTTTTTTTCCAGCAGGTGGCGGGCGATGGCAAAGGCCAGCGCAAGACCGTCGAAGGTGGATGTCCCGCGGCCGATCTCGTCCATCAGCACCAGGCTGTGGGCGGTGGCGCCGTGCAGGATGGCGGCGGCCTCGGTCATCTCGACCATGAAGGTCGAGCGCCCGGAGGCGAGGTCGTCGGAGGCGCCGATGCGGGTGAAGATGGCATCCAGCGGGCCGAGCTCGGCAGCCTCGGCCGGGACGAAGCTGCCAACATGGGCGAGCAGGCAGATCAGCGCCACCTGGCGCATGAAGGTCGATTTGCCGCCCATGTTGGGGCCGGTGATCATCAGCATGCGGCGGGTGGCGGCGAGGTGGGCGTCGTTGCGGATGAAGCTGTCCACCTGGCGTTCGACCACCGGGTGGCGGCCGCCGGCGATGTGCACGCCGGGGGTGTCGATGAAGCGCGGCTGGACGTAGCCGTTGCGCAGCGCGGCGTCGGCGAAGGCGGCAAGCGCGTCCACCGTCGCCAGCGCGCGCGCGATGCGCTGCAGTGCCGGAATGTGGCCGGCAAGGGCGTCGAGGATCTGGTCGTAGAGCAGCTTCTCGCGCGCCAGGGCGCGCTCCTGCGCCGACAAGGCCTTGTCTTCGAAGGCCTTCAGCTCGGGAGTGATGTAGCGTTCGGCGTTCTTCAGCGTCTGGCGGCGGCGGTAGTCGTCGGGCACCTTGTCGGCGTTGGCGCGGCTGACTTCGATGTAGAAGCCATGGACGCGGTTGAACTCCACTTTGAGGTTGGTGATGCCGCTGCGCTCGCGCTCGCGCGCCTCGAGGGCGAGGAGGAATTCGCCGCAATTGCTCTGAATCGCGCGCAGTTCGTCGAGTTCGGTGTCGAAGCCGGGGCCGATCACGCCGCCGTCGCGCACCATCGCGGCGGGCTCGGTGGCGATCGCGCGCTGCAGCAGGGCCAGCGCTTCGGGGGCAATGTCCAGCGCGGCACGCAATTCGAGCAGCAGCGCCGCGCCGCACGCCGACAAGGCCTCACCGAGCGCGGGCAGGCGCGCGAGGCTTTCGCGCAGCGCCGAGAGATCGCGTGGGCGTGCGCTGCGCAGCGCGATGCGGGCGGTGATGCGATCCACGTCGGCGACCCCGCGCAGCGCCGTGCGCACCGCTGCGGCCAGGCGGCCGTCGCGGCTGTCGATGCCGTAGTCGGTGGTTTCGCCGACCAGATCCGCGACCGCGGCCTGGCGTGCGGCGGGGATGGCGCGCTCGCGCAGCGGGTGGTGCAGCGCATGGCGCAGCCAGCGCGAGCCCATGCTGGTGACGCAGCCGTCGAGCAGCGACAGCAGGGTGGGCGCAGGTTCGCCGCGCAGGGTCTCGGTGAGTTCGAGGTTGCGCCGGGTGGCGGCATCGAGGCGCAGGTATTCGGATTCGCGTTCGACGGTGAGGCCGGTGACATGGGCCAGGGTCTGGCGCTGGGTGGCCTGAGCGTAGTCGTACAGCGCCGCCGCCGCGCCGAGCGCCAGCGGCAAGCCGTCGGTGCCGGTCTCGGTAACGCCAAAACCGGCGAGGTCGCGGGTGCCGAAGTGCGTAGTCAACAGGCGGAGGCCGGTCTCGGCGTCGAACTGCCAGTCGGCCAGGCGCCGCAGCGCCGGCGCGAGGCGGTCGAGCAGCGGCAGCGCAAGGCCGTCCGGAATCAGCACTTCGGCCGGGCGCAGGCGCTCGAACTGGGCCTGCAGGTTCTCGGCCGCGCATTGCATGAGGCGCAGGTCGCCGTTGGCGAGGTTGAGCCAGGCCAGACCGAGCACGCCGCGGTGCACACTGGCCGCCAGCAGCAGGGCGTCGCGGCGGTCGTCGAGCAGTGCGGCGTCGGTCAGCGTGCCGGGGGTGACGATGCGGCTCACCGCGCGCTCCATCGGCCCCTTGGTCGCGCCCGGCTCGCCGATCTGCTCGGCGATCACCACCGATTCGCCCAGCTTGACCAGGCGGGCGAGGTACTGCTCGAGGGCGTGGAAGGGCACGCCCGCCATCCGGATCGGCTTGCCGCCGGACTGGCCGCGGGTGGTCAGGGTAATGTCAAGGAGCCGCGCGGCCTTTTCGGCGTCTTCGAAGAAGAGCTCGTAGAAATCGCCCATGCGGTAGAAAAGCAGCGTGAAGGGGTGCTCCGCCTTGAGCCGCAGGTACTGCTGCATCATCGGCGTGTGCTGCGCTATCTGGTGCTCATCAAATCCATGCGAGCGCTGTGATTTATCGTCCAAGGTACTGATTCTTCGCTGTTCGTTGGCGCTCGTTGGTCTGTCTCGCCTGGCGTCCATGCGTCTCCGCAGTCGTGCGCACTCCGTTTTTCAGCGCAGGTTTTCGAGCGTACTGCGCCGCCGCTCCTGCAGCGTGGCCCGCTTCAGGCCGGCATGTTGGCCGGACGATAGGACTGGATGATGGGCAGGAGCTGGCCGAAGATCTTCGGGGCACCGGCGACGACGTTGCCGGTGGTGAGGAAGTTCGCTTCGCCCGAGAGGTCGGACACCAGGCCGCCTGCTTCCTGGATCAGCAGCACGGCGGCGGCCATGTCCCACGGCGACAGGCCCATTTCCCAGAAGCCGTCGAGTCGCCCGGCGGCGACATAGGCGAGGTCGAGTGCGGCGGCGCCCGGGCGGCGGATGCCGGCGGTCTTGCGGGTGAGTTCCTTGAACATCGCCAGGTAAGCGTCGACGTGGTCGAACTGGCGGAAGGGGAAGCCGGTGCCGATCAGCGCTTCGTTCAGGCGGGTGCGGCGCGATACGCGGATCCGGCGATCGTTGAGGAAGGCGCCGCTGCCGCGCGAGGCGGTGAACATCTCGTTGGCGACCGGATCGTAGACCACCGCGTGCTCGAGCACCCCGTTCTTGGTCTGGGCGATCGAGATCGCGTACTGGGGGAAGCCGTGGATGAAGTTGGTGGTGCCGTCGAGCGGGTCGATGATCCAGTTGAACTCGCTCGCCGTGCCGCTCAGGGGACCGAGTTCCCCGGACTCCTCTGCTAGAATCCCGTGCCCCGGGAAGGCGTCGCGCAGCACTTCGATGATGGCCTGCTCGGCAGCACGGTCCACTTCGGTGACGAAGTCGTTGGGCGATTTCGCGTGCACGGTGAGCAGATCGAGCTGGGTCGAGGCGCGGTTGATGACGGTCGCAGCGCGACGGGCGGCCTTGACGGCGATGTTCAGGGTGGGATGCATGCGGAGCGGTCTCGGTTAAAGAAGCGGGGCCTGCGACGATGCACCGATCCGTTCGGTACACGTTCCGGGCAGGCAGCCCGGCAATATTCGGAAAGCGCGGAATTTTAATATGAATCGCCCCCTCGCGCTCGATCGCATCCGTGTGGTGCTGTCGCGCACCAGTCATCCCGGCAATATTGGCGCCGCCGCGCGTGCGATGAAGGTCATGGGGCTGCATGACCTGTGGCTCGTGGCGCCGGCCGCCTTTCCCGACGAAGTGGCGACGGCCCGGGCTTCGGGGGCGAGCGACGTGCTCGAGGCGGCGCATGTCGTCGGCTCGCTCCAGGAGGCGCTTGCCGATACCGTGTTCTCGGCGGCGCTCACCGCCCGCCGGCGCGAGCTGTCGCTGCCGCGGCTGCAGGCCCGCGATGCCGCGCTCGAACTGGTCGCGCGCAGCGACGACGGCAGGGTCGCACTGGTGTTCGGCAACGAGACCAGCGGCCTCAGCAACGAGGAAGTCGGGCTGTGCAGCCTGCCGGTGACGATTCCGACCAATCCGGACTTTTCCTCCTTGAACCTGGGGGCGGCGGTGCAGGTGCTGGCCTACGAGCTTCGCATGGCTGCGCTCGGCGCCGCAGTGCTGAACGCGCCCGGGGACCAGGCCGAGCCGGCTACGCATGCCGATTTCGAAGGCTTCATGGCGCATCTCGAACGCGTCGTCACCGCCAGCGGCTTCCACGATCCGGCCAACCCCAAGCGCCTGCTGCCGCGCATGCGCCGGCTGTTCAATCGCGTCCGCCTGGAAAAGGAGGAGGTCGCGATCCTGCGCGGCATGCTGACGACGTTCGAACGCCCCAAGCGGCGCGGATGAGGGCGCGGTTTTGAATTCCCCGGCTTAAGTCGATTAAAATACTCGGGAATTCAGTGCCCGAGGTAACGTCCGCGCGCTTCGCAATGCTTGTCGCTTTTCCCCGTTTTGCTCGATTTTGAATTTCATCGATCCGATTTCCCGCTTTTTCCGGAGCCCGCCACAAAATGTTCAGCCGCCTGCGTGAAGATCTGGCCAGCGTTCACGAACGCGATCCCGCCGCCCGTTCCACGTTCGAGGTGCTGACCTGTTATCCCGGCGTCCATGCCCTGATCTTCCACCGCGCGGCGCATGCTGCCTGGCGCAGGGGGTGGCACTGGGCGGGACGCTTCATCAGTCATCTGGGGCGCTTCCTTACCGGCATCGAAATCCATCCCGGCGCGGTGATCGGCCGTCGCGTGTTCATCGATCACGGCATGGGGGTGGTCATCGGCGAAACCGCCGAGGTCGGTGACGACTGCACGATCTACCAGGGTGTGACCCTGGGCGGCACGTCCCTGTACCGCGGCACCAAGCGTCACCCGACCCTGGGCAGGGGGGTGGTGGTGGGAGCGGGGGCCAAGGTGCTGGGGGGATTCAGCGTCGGCGATGGCGCCAAGATCGGTTCCAACGCAGTGGTGGTCAAGCCCGTTCCGGGCGGGGCCACTGCGGTCGGCAATCCGGCGCGCATCCTCGATTCCGAGCGCGATGCCGCGCGCGAGCAAAAGGCCGAGCAGATCGGTTTCAGCGCCTATGGCGTCACCCGCGACATGGACGATCCGGTGGCCAAGGCCTTGCACGGGCTGCTCGATCACGCGGTCGATACCGACCGCCGGCTGCACGCCGTCATTGCCCGCCTGGAGGGCGCAGGGATCAAGTTCGACGATACCGCGGAGTCGGCCGACCACTTCGACCCCGACCGGCTGTCGAAAATGGTCGATTGAGTGCCGGGCCGATGGCACGAGGTGCAGCAGGCTGGGTCTCGTGAGTAGTTGACCGTTTTTGTCGGAATACGTATAGTCGAGTGAAAAATTCGGGTATTCGCGCCGCGCCGCAAAGCGGATGCCTGCCGAATAGCCGCCGCATACCATCCTTCGAGGAGGAAGCATGAGACTGACGACCAAGGGGCGCTTTGCCGTGACGGCGATGGTCGATCTGGCTTCACGCCAGGCCGACGGGCCGGTGACTCTGGCCGGCATCGCCGAGCGCCAGAAGATCTCGCTGTCTTACCTCGAGCAGCTCTTCGGCAAGCTTCGCCGGCACAAGCTGGTCAGCAGCGTGCGCGGCCCGGGTGGCGGTTACCGCCTGGCGCGCACGATGGACAACGTCACCGTGGCCGACATCATCGTTGCGGTCGATGAGCCGCTCGATGCGACCCAGTGCGGTGGCAAGGAAAACTGTCACGACGATCATCGCTGCCTGACCCACGACCTGTGGGCCAATCTGAACAAGCGCATGTATGCCTACCTGGATTCGGTCACCCTCGAAGCCCTGGTCAACCGCCGCGTCCATCCCGACCCCGACGTGGCCGTGCTGAAGAACATCCGGCGCCACGCCATGGCTGCCGTGCACGAAGCCGCTGTGGCCTGAAGGCGCAGGCATGGGTTTTGCTCCGGTATATCTCGACTGGAACGCCACCACGCCGCTCGACCCGATGGTGCGCGAGGCCATGCTGCCCTGGCTCGGCGGCGCCGAGCCGGCCCGCTTCGGCAATGCTTCCAGCCGTCACGAATATGGCCGCCAGGCGCGGGCGGCGGTGGATGAAGCCCGGGCATGTGTGGCCGCCGCGGTCGGGGCCCACGCCACCGAGATCGTCTTCACCAGCGGCGGCTCCGAAGCGAACAACCTGTTCCTGAAAGGGGCTGCCGCCATGCTCAGAGCGGGCCTGGTGGCGGTCAGCGCGATCGAACATCCCTGCGTGCGCGAACCGGCGCGCCAGCTCGGCCGGGCCGGCTGGAAAGTGCATGAAATCGCGGTCGACGGCGAAGGGCGCATCGATGTTGGCGACTGGCAGGCGGTGCTCGCACAGCGGCCGCGCCTGGTGTCGGTGATGCAGGCCAACAACGAGACCGGGGTGGTGCAGGACATCGCCGCCCTGGCGGCGCAGGCGCGGGCGGTGGGGGCGTGGTTCCATACCGACGCGGTGCAGGCGCTGGGCAAGATCGAATCCGATTTCCGCGCCCTGGGCGTGCATGCGATGACGCTGTCTGCACACAAGATCGGCGGCCCCCTGGGTGCAGGTGCACTGGTGGTGGACAAGCGCGTGGAATTGTCGCCGCTGATTGCCGGTGGCGGCCAGGAGCGGGGACTGCGCTCGGGTACCGAAAATGTCGCTGCCATCGTCGGCTTCGGGGTGGCGTGCGAACGTGCCCTCGCCCGCCGCGATGCCGAGGCGGGGCGCCTGGCCGGGTTGCGTGACGATATTGCCCGCGCGCTGCAGAGCCTGGGGGCGAGGATCTTCTCCGCAGGCGCGCCGCGTCTGCCGAATACGGTATTCTTCGCCCTCGAGCCTATCGAAGGCGAAACCCTGGTCGGCAAGCTCGACCGGGCCGGTTTTGCCTGCGCCAGCGGGTCGGCCTGTTCGAGTGCCAATCCCGAGCCTTCGCGCACCTTGCTGGCAATGGGGGTGGCGCCGGAAGTCGCCCGCGGCGCGCTGCGGGTGAGCCTGGGGCGGGATACCCGCGCCGACGACGCCGAGCGATTCATCGCAGCCCTCGCCCGCGTCGTGGATGAACTCAAGAATCTGGCCTCGGTGGCGATCCGGCCGTCGGCGGGCCTCAACCCTGAACACGGATAACGACTCTGCGGAGACACGTAATGCTGAAGTTCCCGATCTATCTCGATTATTCGGCCACGACCCCGGTCGATCCGCGCGTGGCGCAAAAGATGATTCCCTGGCTGACCGAGCACTTCGGCAACCCGGCGAGCCGCTCGCACGCTTTCGGCTGGGAAGCGGAGCAGGCGGTCGAAGAAGCGCGCGCGCAGGTCGCCGCGCTGGTCAATGCCGATGCCAAGGAAATCATCTGGACATCGGGGGCGACCGAGTCCAACAACCTGGCGATCAAGGGCGCCGCCCACTTCTACCAGGGCAAGGGCAAGCACGTCATCACCGTCAAGACCGAGCACAAGGCGGTGCTCGACACCGTGCGCGAACTTGAGCGCGAAGGCTTCGAGGCGACCTATCTCGACGTCCAGGAAAACGGCCTGATCGACCTCGAGGTGCTGAAGGCGGCGATTCGTCCCGACACCATCCTGGTGACCGTGATGTTCGTCAATAACGAAATCGGCGTCGTGCAGCCGATCGCCGAGATCGGCGAGCTCTGCCGCGAGAAGGGCATCGTCTTCCACGTCGATGCGGCGCAGGCCACGGGCAAGGTCGACATCGATCTCGACAAGCTCAAGGTCGACCTGATGAGCTTTTCCGCGCACAAGACCTATGGCCCGAAGGGCATCGGTGCGCTCTACGTGCGGCGCAAGCCGCGCGTGCGCCTCGAAGCGCAGATGCATGGCGGCGGCCACGAGCGCGGCCTGCGCTCGGGCACGCTCGCCACCCACCAGATCGTCGGCATGGGCGAAGCGTTCCGCATCGCCCGCGAGGAAATGGTCGAGGAGAACGCGCGCATCCTCAAGCTGCGCGACAAGCTGCTCGACGGCCTCACCAGGATCGAGGCGACCTATGTCAATGGCGATCTCGGGCAGCGCGTGCCGCACAACCTGAACATCTCCTTCGCCTATGTCGAAGGCGAGTCGCTGATCATGGCGATCAAGGATATCGCGGTGTCGTCGGGTTCGGCCTGTACCTCTGCCAGCCTGGAGCCGTCCTACGTGCTGCGCGCGCTCGGGCGCAACGACGAACTGGCGCACAGTTCGATCCGTTTCTCGATCGGGCGCTTCACCACCGAAGAGGAAGTCGATTACACGGTCGAACTGCTGCGCAACAAGATCGGCAAGCTGCGCGAACTCTCCCCCCTGTGGGAAATGGTGCAGGACGGGGTCGATCTCGATGCGGTGCAGTGGGCCGCACACTGAGCGGCACCTGCGCACGGTCAAGGCACCGGGGCAGCGTATCTCGGTCTAATTATTGAAATACCTCCAAGCGGAGAAACATCATGGCTTACAGCGAAAAAGTTCTGGATCACTACGAAAATCCGCGCAACGTCGGCTCCTTCGGCAAGGAAGAGGAGGGTGTCGCCACCGGCATGGTGGGCGCCCCCGCGTGCGGTGACGTGATGAAGCTGCAGATCAAGGTCGGCAAGGACGGCGTGATCGAGGATGCGAAATTCAAGACCTACGGCTGTGGCTCGGCGATCGCGTCGAGTTCGCTCGTGACCGAATGGGTCAAGGGCAAGACCATCGATCAGGCGCTCGAGATCAAGAACACCCAGATCGCCGAAGAACTCGCGCTGCCGCCGGTGAAGATCCACTGCTCGATCCTCGCCGAGGATGCGATCAAGGCCGCGGTCGCCGATTACAAGAAGAAGAACGACGCCTGAGTGGCGCTTACCGAACAGGATCAACAGGAGCAACAACCATGGGCGTGACTCTGTCTGAAAACGCTGCCCGGCACGTTTCCAACTTCCTCAGCAAGCGCGGCAAGGGCGTCGGCATCCGTCTCGGGGTCAAGACCTCGGGCTGTTCGGGCATGGCCTACAAGCTCGAGTTCGTCGACCAGACCGAGGACGAGGATCTGGTCTTCGAGAGTCACGGCGTGAAGGTCGTGATCGACCCCAAGAGCCTGTCCTATCTCGAGGGGACTGAACTGGACTTCGTCAAGGACGGCCTCAACGAAGGCTTCCGGTTCAACAACCCGAACGTGAAGGATCAGTGCGGTTGCGGTGAAAGCTTCAACGTCTGAGCCGGTCGCGATGAGCATCGATCTCACCGGCGACTACTTCAGCCTGTTCGGGCTGCCGCGCAGCTTCGCGCTCGATGAGGCTGCCCTCGAGGCGGCCTGGCACGGCCTGCAGGCGCAGGTTCACCCCGACCGTCATGCCCACCTGTCCGACGCCGAAAAGCGCTTGTCGATGCAGTGGGCGACCCGGGTGAACGAAGGCTTCCGCACCTTGCGCCGCCCCCTCGACCGTGCCCAGTATCTGCTCGAGCTGGCCGGTGTGGACGCCGCCCTCGAAACCAACACCGCGATGTCGCCCGAGTTCCTGATGGAGCAGATGGAGTGGCGCGAGGCAGTGGAGGAGGCGCGCGATGCTGCCGAGGTGCATGAACTCGAGGAACTGCACCGGCGCCTGCTGCATCACGCGCGCGAGGTTCGCAGCCACCTCGGGCAGCAGCTCGATGATGAACACGATTACGAAGCGGCAGCCGACACCGTGCGTCGGCTGATGTTCATCGATAAACTCCAGCAAGAAATCGACGAGGCCCTGCTGGCCCTCGAAAACTAGAGCACGGAAGACATCAGATGGCCCTGCTGCAAATCGCCGAACCCGGCCTCTCCGCCGAGCCGCACAAGCACCGGCTCGCGGTGGGTATCGACCTGGGTACCACCAATTCGCTCGTTGCCACCGTCCGTAACGGCATCGCCGTGTGCCTGCCCGACGAGGGCGGCCGCACCATGCTCGCTTCGGTGGTGCGCTACTGTGCCGATGGCCGCATCGAAGTCGGCCATGGCGCGATCCGCTCACAGGCCACCGATCCGCGCAACACGATCGTTTCGGTCAAGCGCTTCATGGGGCGGGGGCTGAAGGACGTGGCCTACATCGAGTCCATGCCCTACGACTTCGAGGACAGCGCCGGGATGGTCCGCCTGCGCACGGTCCAAGGGGTCAAGAGCCCGGTCGAGGTTTCCGCCGAAATCCTACGCCGGCTGCGTGAGCGCGCCGAAGCGAGCCTCGGCGGCCCGCTCGTCGGCGCGGTGATCACCGTGCCGGCGTATTTCGACGACGCCCAGCGCCAGGCGACCAAGGACGCCGCGCGCCTGGCCGGGCTCGACGTGCTGCGCCTGCTCAACGAGCCGACCGCTGCGGCGGTGGCCTACGGCCTGGACAATGCGGCCGAAGGGGTCTACGCGGTGTATGACCTCGGCGGCGGCACCTTCGACCTGTCGATCCTGAAGCTGTCGCGCGGCGTGTTCGAAGTGCTGTCGACCAACGGCGACGCGGCGCTGGGCGGGGATGATTTCGATCATCGCCTGTTCTGCTGGGTGCTCGATCAGGCCAACATCGAGCCGCCGTCGCTCGAAGACGCCCGCCGCCTGCAGATGAAGGCGCGCGAGGCCAAGGAGTTGCTGACCTCGTGCGAGGAAGCGCCGATCCACCTGCGCCTGGGGTCGGGCGAGGAAGTGGATCTCGTCGTCACCCGCGAGCAGTTCGCCGAAATGACCCGCCACCTGGTGCAGAAGACCCTGAGCCCGGTGCGCAAGGCCCTGCGCGATGCCGGACTGGCGGCCGACGATATCAAGGGCGTGGTGATGGTCGGCGGCGCCACCCGGATGCCGCACATCCAGCGCGCGGTGGCCAACTATTTCGGCCAGGAGCCGCTCACCAACCTCGATCCGGACAAGGTCGTCGCCCTCGGCGCGGCGATGCAGGCCAACATCCTCGCCGGCAACCGCAGCGACCAGGACGACTGGCTGCTGCTCGACGTCATTCCGCTGTCGCTCGGCCTGGAGACCATGGGCGGACTGGTGGAAAAGGTCGTGCCGCGCAATTCCACCCTGCCGATCGCCCGCGCCCAGGAGTTCACCACGTTCAAGGACGGCCAGACCGCGATGGCCTTCCACGTCGTCCAGGGCGAACGCGAGCTGGTGTCCGACTGCCGCTCGCTGGCGCGCTTCGAGCTGCGCGGCATCCCGCCGATGGTCGCCGGAGCGGCGCGCATCCGGGTCAGCTTCCAGGTCGATGCCGACGGCCTGCTGTCGGTGTCGGCGCGCGAGATGTCTTCCGGGGTCGAGGCCAGTGTGCTGGTCAAGCCGTCCTACGGCCTGTCCGACGACGAGATCACCGAAATGCTCAGGTCCAGCGTCGACCATGCCGACGACGACATGATGGCGCGCAACCTGCGCGAGCAGCAGGTTGAGGCCGACCGGGTCATCGAGGCCTGCGGCCACGCGCTGGAAAAGGACGGCGCGCTGTTGACCGACAGCGAACGTACCGCGATCGATGCCGCCATCGCCCGCCTGCAGGAACTGCGTGCAGGCAGCGACCACCGCGCGATCAAGGCCGGCATCGACGCCCTTGCGCGTGCCACCGACGAATTCGCCGCCCGCCGCATGGACAGCAGCATCCGCGGCGCCCTGGCGGGCCACAAGGTAGACGAACTCGAGCTATGACCCAGATCATCGTTCTTCCCCATGTCGAACTCTGCCCCGACGGCAGCGTGATCGAGGCCGCGCCCGGCACCACGATCTGCGACAGCCTGCTGCAGGGCGGCATCGACATCGAGCACGCGTGCGAGAAGTCCTGCGCCTGCACCACCTGCCACGTCATCGTGCGCGAAGGCTTCAACTCGCTGACCCCGGCAGAGGACGAAGAAGAAGACCTGCTCGACAAGGCCTGGGGGCTGGAGCCGCAGTCGCGCCTGTCGTGCCAGGCGGTGGTGGCCGACACCCCGCTGGTCGTGGAAATTCCGCGTTACACCATCAACATGGCCCGCGAAGGAAAGCACTGAGATGAAGTGGACCGACGTTCAGGAAATTGCCGTCCAGCTCACCGACGCCTACCCGGATGCGGACCCGGCGAAAGTCAATTTCGTCGATCTGATGAACTGGGTGATGGCGCTGCCGGAGTTCGACGACGACCCCAAGCATTGCGGCGAGCGCATCCTCGAGGGCATTCAGCAGGCCTGGATCGACGAGCTCGCCTGAGCCGGATCAGGCCCCTTCCCGGGGCCGCGCGCGGAATGCGGCAGAGACGGCACTGAAGCCGCGATTCGGTGGCGCAGCAGGCGCGCCGCCCGGCCGCCTCGCCCCACCGGCACGGGAGGTCGAATCAAGCTGGCGCGCCGGTTTTCGGCCAGGTTTCAATCCGCGCCGGGCAGCTCTTCCTTCTTCAGCACGAACACCATGTCATCGCCGCCACGCGACGACAGCCAGGTGAAGGGAAGATCCGGGAACGCCGCTTCGACGAGGTCCCGGTTGTGGCCGACCTCGACTGCGAGCACGCCGCGCGGGTTCAGGTGCTGCGCGGCGTGCGCGATCAACTTGCGCACGACGTCGAGCCCGTCCTCACCGGAGGCCAGCGCCATGCGTGGCTCGTGCAGGTATTCGGGAGGAAGCGCGTCCATCGCCTCGGCCGTCACGTAGGGCGGGTTGCTTAGGATCAAGTCAAAGCGGCGATCCCGCAGCGCCGAGAAGACGTCGCTGTGGACCAGTTCGATGCGCTCTTCCAGACCATAGTCGACGACGTTCTGCCGCGCCACATCGAGCGCATCCTCGGACAGGTCGGCGGCGGTGATTTCGGCATGGGGAAAAGCGTGCGCCATCAGCACTGCCAGGCAGCCGGAACCGGTGCACAGGTCGAGCGCGCTGCCGACCGCCTCCGGAGCGTCCACCCACGGACTCAGGCCGTCTTCGAGCAGCTCGGCGAAAAACGAGCGCGGCACGATCACGCGCTCGTCGACGCTGAACCGGAAGTCGCCGAGCCAGGCTTCGCCGAGGATGTAGGCGGTGGGCCGGCGCGCATCGGCGCGCTGCTCGATGGCCTCGAACAGCGCGATCCGCTCTTCGCCGGGAATGCAGGCGTCGAGGAAGGGCTCCAGACGGTCGAGCGGCAGCGCCAGGCTGCCCAGGATCAGCCACACCGCCTCGTCGTAGGTGTCGCCAACGCCGTGGCCGCAGAAAATGCCGGCGCGGTTGAAGCGCGTTACCGCATAGCGCAGCCAGTCGCGTACGGTGACGAGTTCGGCGAGCGGGCCGTGCTCGTGTTCCAGTTCATCGTCGTTGTGGTCATGTTCGGTCATATGTGCTCTCTGCAGGGAAGTTCAATCGTGCCGCGGGTGCGGCCGTGGTTGCGTAGAGGGGGCCAGGAGGTGGGGGGAGGGCAGGAGGCGGCAAGTCCGGTCACCGCGCCACCTCGCCGGGAAAGACACCTCATGTGTTGCGGCCCAGCAGCGCCTGCAGGGTGCGTTCATACACCACCGACAAGGGCTCGACGGCGTCGATGGCGATGCATTCATTGACCTTGTGGATCGACGCATTGACCGGGCCGAACTCCACCACTTCGGCGCAGATGTCGGCGATGAAGCGGCCGTCGGAAGTGCCGCCCGAAGTGGATAGCTCGGTGTCCACCCCCAGGGTGTCGCGGATCGCCGCCGACAGGGCGCCGACCAGCCGGCCGCGGCCGGTGATGAACGGTTTGCCCGACAGGTGCCAGTCGATCTCGTATTCCAGGCCATGGCGGTCCAGCACCGCGCAGGTGCGGCGCTGGAGTTCGTCGGCGCTCGAGACCGAGGCGAAGCGGAAGTTGAACATCACTTCGCACACCCCCGGAATGACGTTGTTGGCACCGGTGCCGGCGTGGATGTTGGAGACCTGCCAGGTGGTCGGCGGGAAGAACTCGTTGCCTTCGTCCCAGCGCATCGCCGCCAGTTCGGCCAGCGCCGGGGCGAAGGCGTGGATCGGGTTGCGTGCGAGCTGCGGGTAGGCCACATGGCCTTGCTGGCCCTTCACCCGCAGCGTGCCCGACAGCGAGCCGCGGCGACCGTTCTTGATCATGTCGCCGAGCGTATTCACCGAAGTCGGCTCGCCGACGATGCAGTAGTCGAGGCGTTCGCCGCGCGCGGCCAGGGCTTCGACGACCTTGACCGTGCCGTCGGTGGCGATCCCTTCCTCGTCCGAAGTCAGCAGCACGGCGATGCTGCCGGCGTGGTCGGGGCAGGCGGCGGCGAAGCGCTCGATCGCGGTGACGAAAGCGGCCAGCGAGCTCTTCATGTCGGCCGCGCCGCGCCCGTACAGCATGCCGTCGATCGGGGTGGGGACGAAGGGCGGCGTCTGCCAGGCGTCGGCCGGGCCCGGCGGGACGACATCGGTGTGGCCGGCGAAGCACAGCACCGGCGCGGCCTGGCCGCGGCGGGCCCACAGGTTCGAGACGCCCGCGCGGTCGAGGCGCTCGCAGGTGAATCCGAGGGCTTGCAGGCGTTCGGCGATCAGCGCCAGGCAACCGGCGTCGTCCGGGGTGACCGAAGGGCGGGAGATCAGCTCGCAGGCCAGGGCGAGTGTTGGAGTGGGGGTATCGGGCATGGCGTTGGGGCGGGGGAAATGGGGGGATGACGCGGCGACAGGCGCACGGTGCGCTGCGGCTCAGTTGTTGTCCATGTTGAGGACGAACTCCTGGAAGGAGGCGCCGTCGGCGTTGGTCGACTCGAAATCGGTCAGCAACCCGGAGCGGGCGGCGGGGGGCGGCAGATCGGCGGACGCCTGCTGGGTGTTGTTGATCAGCCAGTTCAGGTTGCTCGGCGAATCGGCGTTGGCGAGCGCTTCTTCCAGGGTGATGACCTGGTCGGCATAGAGCCGGTGGAGCGCCTGCTCGAAGGTCTGCGAGCCGGGCGCCAGCGATTGCTCCATCGCTTCCTTGATGTCGTTGAGCGCACCGCGTTCGATCAGCTCGGCCGTGTGGCGGGTGTTCATCAGCATCTCGACCGCCGGCACGCGCTGGCCGTCGGGCTTGCGCACTAGGCGCTGGGAAACGATGCAGCGCAGCGCCACCGCGAGATCGAGGTAGAGCAGCTGGCGGTTTTCCAGCGGGAAGAAGTTCACCATCCGGGTCAGCGCATGGTAGGCGTTGTTCGCATGCAAGGTGGCCAGGCACAGGTGGCCGGTCTGTGAATACGAAATCGCCGCCTGCATGGTCTCGCGGTCGCGGATCTCGCCGATCAGGATGCAGTCGGGAGCCTGGCGCATCGCATTGCGCAGGGCCTCGTTCCAGCTCAGGGTGTCGATTCCGACTTCGCGCTGGTTGACCACCGACTTGCGGTGAGTGAACAAGTACTCGATCGGGTCTTCGACGGTCAGGATGTGGCCGCTGCGGTTGCGGTTGCGGTGGTCGAGCATCGACGCCAGCGTGGTCGACTTGCCCGAGCCGGTGGCGCCGACCACCAGTACCAGGCCACGCTTGTCCATCACCACTTCGGTGAGCACCGGCGGCAGATTGAGTTCGTGAATGCCGGGAATGTCGCTCTGGATGTAGCGCACCACGATCGCCGGCGAGTTGCGCTGCCAGAATGCGTTCACGCGGAAGTTGCCCAGCTCGCGGCGACCGAAGGAAAGATTCAGTTCGCGCTCGCGCTCGAAGGTGCCGTGCTGCGCTTCGGTCAGCACCTCGCCGAGCATGCGCCGGATCATCTGCGGGTCCATCACCTGCTTGTTGATCGGCAGGGTGTGCCCCTGGATCTTGATGTGGATCGGGGCGCCGGCCGTAATGAAGAGGTCCGAAGCCTTCTTCTCGGACATCAGCTGGAACAGACTGTCGAAGATCATGCCGGGCAGGCTCGGGCGCGAAGCGTGGCTCAGGCGCCGCGCAGCAGTTCGTTGATGCCGGTCTTGGCGCGGGTCTGGGCGTCGACCTTCTTGACGATCACGGCACAGTACAAGCTGTACTTGCCATCGGCCGAAGGCAGGCTGCCCGGTACCACGACCGCGCCAGCGGGCACGCGGCCATAGCTGATCTCGCCGGTTTCGCGGTCGTAGATCTTGGTGCTCTGGCCGATGTAGACGCCCATCGACAGCACCGCGTTTTCCTCGATGATCACCCCTTCGACCACTTCCGAGCGCGCCCCGACGAAGACGTTGTCCTCGATGATGACCGGGCCGGCCTGCACCGGTTCGAGCACGCCGCCGATGCCGACGCCGCCCGACAGGTGCACGTTCTTGCCGATCTGCGCGCACGAGCCCACGGTGGCCCAGGTATCGACCATCGTGCCCTCATCGACGTAGGCGCCGATGTTCACGTAGGACGGCATCAGCACCACGTTCCTGCCGATGAAGCTGCCCTTGCGCGCCACCGCCGGCGGCACCACGCGAAAGCCGCCGCTGCGGAACTGCTCGGAGGTGTAGTCGCCGAACTTGGTGTCGACCTTGTCGTAGTAATTAAGCCCGCCGGCGTTGACCACTTCGTTGTCGCGCAGGCGGAAGGAAATCAGCACCGCCTTCTTGATCCACTGGTTCACCACCCACTGGCCGTCCTTCTTTTCGGCCACGCGCAGGGTGCCGGCGTCGAGGCCGGCGATGACTTCTTCGACCGCGCGGCGGATCTCGGCCGGGGCCGAGGCCGGCGACAGGCTGGCGCGGTTTTCAAAGGCGTCGTCGATGAGGTTTTGCAAAGCGTGCATGGGGGAGGTCTCTCTCTTGTTCAAAGGTTCTTGCAGAAATCGATGATGCGCTCGGCGGCTTCGACGCACTCATGGGGGTCGGCGACCAGGGCGATGCGCACGAAGCCCGCGCCGGGGTTCACGCCATGGGCTTCGCGGGCGAGGAAGCTGCCCGGCAGGACCGTCACATTATATTCAGCCTGCAGGCGGCGGGCGAACTCGGTGTCCGGCAGCGGCGTGCGCACCCAGTAGTAGAAACCGGCGTCGGGCAGCGAAACCGGCAGGTAGGGGGCGAGCATCGGGGTGATGCGGGCGAACTTGTCACGATACAGCAGGCGGTTCTCGACGACGTGCTCTTCGTCGTTCCACGCCACGATCGAGGCGGCCTGCACCGCGGGGCCGAGCGCACAGCCGTGGTAGGTGCGGTAGAGCAGGAAGTCCTTCAGGATCCGCGCGTCGCCGGCGACGAAGCCCGAGCGCATGCCGGGCACGTTCGAGCGCTTGGACAGGCTGGAGAACATCACCACGTTGCGGAAGTCGGTACGCCCCAGCCGCCACGCCGCCTCCAGGCCGCCGATCGGCTTGGCGTCGTCGTCGAAGTAGATCTCCGAGTAGCACTCGTCGGCGGCGATCACGAAGCCGTGGCGATCGGACAGCTCGAACAAGGTCTTCCACTCGTCGAGCTTGAGCAGGCGGCCGGTGGGGTTGCCGGGCGAACACACATAGACAAGCTGGATGTCGCGCCAGGTGGCGTCGTCGATGGCGGAGAAGTCCGAGCCGAAATCGTTTTCCGGCAGGTTGTTGATGAACACCGGCTCGGCGTTGGCGAGCAAGGCGGCACCTTCGTAGATCTGATAGAAGGGGTTCGGGCACAGCACCTTGGCATTTGCCCGGGTGCCGTCGACCACGCACTGGGCGAAGGCGAAGAGGGCTTCGCGGGTGCCGCTGACCGGGATCACCTGGCCGATCGGGTCGATCTTCGGCAGGCCGTAGCGGCGCTCCAGCCAGTGCGCGATGGCGCCACGCAGCGCATCGCTGCCGGCGGTGGCGGGGTAGCTCGACAGGCCGCCGAGGTTGTCGGCCAGGGTCTGGCGGATGAAGCCGGGCGTCGGGTGCTGCGGCTCGCCGATCGACAGGCGGATCGGCTTCAGCCCGGCGGGCGCCTCGATGCCGGCGAACAGCGCGCGCAGCTTCTCGAACGGGTAGGTCTGCAGGCGGGTGAGGTTCGGATTCACGGCTGTCCTGCCTCCTCCGCTGCCATCAGAAGGGTTCCGGCGATCACTGCGCCCGCTTCCTGCTGGCGGATGGCTTCGGCCTGCTTTTGCAGCGCTGCGGTCTGCGCCATGATTTCGACATCGGTCGGCATGGTTTTTCCCTTGTCCTGCGTGGTTGGCGTTGGGTGGCGCGGAATTATCGCACCTCCCCGCGGGCTGCAGCATGTTTCATGTCGCTGGAGAAGCGCTGCGGCTGTGCGAATGCTTCGTTGCAATTGGCGTCCGGGCGCAGAAGTTTGTCTTCGGGGAGGGTGTTATCATGCGCGCCGTGCCTGCCATGGCAGCGGTGTCGCAGGCGCGCTTTCGGATTTCCTCCCCGGCCCTCCCCTTCGTGCGTCTTTCCAAGCTCAAACTCGCCGGCTTCAAGACCTTCGTCGATCCGACCACGGTGCTCACTCCCGGCAACCTGGTCGGCGTGGTCGGGCCGAACGGCTGCGGCAAGTCGAACATCATCGACGCGGTGCGCTGGGTGCTGGGCGAGACGCGCGCCTCGGCCTTGCGCGGCGAGTCGATGCAGGACGTCATCTTCAACGGCTCGACCACGCGCAAGCCGGTATCGCGCGCCAGCGTCGAGCTGGTGTTCGACAACGGTGAAGGGAAGGCCGCCGGGCAATGGTCGCGCTATGCCGAAATCGCGGTCAGGCGCGTGCTCGAGCGCTCCGGCGAATCGACCTACTACATCAACAATGCCCATGTCCGGCGCAAGGACGTGATCGATCTCTTCCTCGGCACCGGCCTGGGACCGCGGGCCTACGCGATCATCGAGCAGGGCATGATCTCGCGCATCATCGAGGCCCGTCCGGAAGAGATCCGCGGCTTTCTCGAAGAAGCCGCGGGGGTGACCAAGTACCGTGAGCGGCGCAAGGAAACCGAAGGGCGCCTGCGTGATGCGCGCGACAACCTCGTCCGCCTCGACGACATCCGCATGGAACTGGGCGAGCGCATCGTCCATCTCGAAGCCCAGGCCGAAGTTGCCACCCGCTACCATGCGCTGAACGCCGCCCATGTGCAGAAGCAGCAGCTGCTGTGGCTGATCAAGCGCAACGAGGCGCGTGCCGAACACCGACGCCTGGTCGATGCGCTGACCGAAGCCGGCCTGCGCATCGAGGCCGACAGCGCTCGCCTGCAGGCGCTCGAGGCGGCGGTGCAAACCGCTCGCGGCGCGCATTTCGAAGCGTCCGAAGCGGTGCATCACGCCCACGGCGAGCTCCTCGCGAGCAGTGCCGAAGTGACCCGGCTGGAAACCGAGCTGCGCCACCTCGGCGAAGCGCGCGCGCGCCTGGAAGCCCGCCGCACCCAGCTCGAATCCGAACACGGCCACTGGCAGGCGCGCAGTGCAAGCCTCGGCACCGAGCGCGGGCGCTGGGAAGCGCTCGCCGAAAACGCCGCGCTGCGCGCTGAACAGGCCGCAGCCCGGCATCATGAGATCGCCGGGCGCGTGCCCGAGCTCGATGCTGCCCGCCAGGCCGCCGACACCACGGTGGCTGCGGCGCGGCGCGAACTGGCGCAGACCGAGCAGCGCTCGAGAGTGGAGGAGGCCAACTGTGCCAGTGCCCTGCGTGCGCTCGATGCACTGCAGCAACGCCACGCTCGCCTGGAAACGGAGCGGGGGGCGATCGTCGGCCCCGATCCGGACGAGATCGCCGAGCGCGAAGCCGGCCTCGAAACCATCCAGGAGGTGCTCGAAGCCGCGGAGCGCGAGCTCGCCGCGGTGCAGCTGCGCCTGCCCGCCGCCCAGGCGGCACTCACGTCTGCGCTCGAGCACGAGCGCGGGGGGCAGCGCCGGCTGACCGAGTCGCGCGCACGCCACGATGCGCTCGCCCAGCTGCAGGCCCGCGTGCAGTCGCAGGGCGAACTGGGCGACTGGCTCGAGCGCCACGGCCTCGGCGCGCTGCCGCCGCTGTGGAAGCACCTGCAGGTCGAGGCCGGGTGGGACGATGCCGTCCATGCCGTGCTGCGCGAGCGCCTTTCCGCCCTGGTCGCGGACGATGCGCCGGCCGCCGAGGCTGCGGCGCGCACCGTGCTCGACGAGGCTCCGCCGGAATCGCTGGCGATCGGTTTCGCCTGCGCCGCGGGGCGCGATCTGGCGCCCGCCAGCGGCGAAGCCGCCGCAGGAGCGTCGCTCGCCGCGCGTGGGCTGCTGCCGCGCGCGCTGGCGATGCTGGTGAGGGTGACCGATCCCGCCTTGCGCGCGCTGGTCGACGATTTCCTCGCCGGCGTCCATGCCGTCGAGCGTCTGGAAGACTGGTTGCCGCGCCGTGCCGAACTGCCGCCCGGGGTGCGCCTGGTCGGTCCGCGGGGGCAGATGCTGAGCCGCGAGGCACTGGTTCATCACCTCCCCGACAGCCGCACCCACGGCGTCATCGAGCGCCAGCGCGAAATCGACCACCTCGCCTTCGAGCAGCACGCGCTCGAGCACGAAGCATCCGCTGCCCACGACGCCCTGCTCGGCGCCGAAGCGGCCGCCGCCGCCTTGCACGAGCAGGCCAACCGCCTGCGTCGCGACATTCAGGGCACGCAAGCCCGGCTCCATGCGGAGCAGGTCGAAGTGCTCAAGCTCGCCCAGGCACGCAGCCGCGCCGAAGAACGCCACAGCCAGCTCGCCCGCGATCTCGAAGACCTGGTCCATCTGGAGGCGAGCGAGCGCGAACACTTCGCCCGTGCCGAGCTCGAGCAGGCGCGCTCGGCCGAGCTGGCCGAACTGCAGCGCGCACGCCTGGAGGCTGCCACCGATGTGCTGTGCGAGCGCGAACAGGCGCTGCGCGAAGCGCGCGCGCTGGAGCAGGCCGCCGCGCGCGAGTTGCAGGAGGCGGAGTTTTCCGCGCGTGAATGCGCCGGCAAGCTCGAGGACATCACCCGCAACCAGCAGCTTGCGGGCGAGCAGCTGGCGCGGATCGCGGCCGAGCGCAAGACCGGCGATGCCGAGCTGGAGGCGATTGCCGACAGCCGTAGCGCGGACGCATTGCAGCACGCGCTCGCCCTGCGGGGTCGGCGCGAAACCGCGCTCGCCGCGTGCCGCGATGCACTCGAAGCTGCCGGCGCGGCGCTCAAGGACTGCGAGGAGATGCGCTTGCGCACCGAGCACGAGGCCGCTCCGGTCCGCGCCCGGGTCGCGGAGCTGCGCCTGGCGGTGCAGGCTGCCGCGCTGGCCGCGGGCCAGTTCGACGAGCGCCTGCAGGAAGCGCAGGGCGATGAGGCCGCCCTCGCGCCGCTGCTCGCCGACGCGCCGAAGGAAGCCGTGCTGCAGCGTGAAGTGGCCCGCCTGGGGCGCGAAATCGTCGAGCTCGGGGCGGTGAACCTCGCCGCGCTCGACGAGCTGGAGCGTGCCGTGGAACGCAAGGCTTATCTCGATGCCCAGACCGAGGACCTGGTTCAGGCCATCGACACCCTGGAGGACGCGATCCGGCGCATCGACCGCGAGACCCGCGAGCAGCTGCAGGAGACCTACAATACCGTCAATCGCCAGTTCGGCTCCCTGTTTCCGCAGCTGTTCGGCGGCGGTCGTGCGGAACTGGTGCTCACCGGCGAGGAGATTCTCGACGCCGGTGTCCAGATCGTGGCCCAGCCGCCGGGCAAGAAGAACGCCTCGATCCACCTGCTGTCGGGTGGCGAGAAAGCGCTGACCGCGATCGCGCTGGTATTTTCGATGTTTCAGCTCAACCCGGCGCCGTTCTGCATGCTTGACGAGGTGGATGCTCCGCTGGACGATACCAACACCGAGCGCTACGCCACCATGGTCAAACGCATGTCATTGCAGACCCAGTTCATCTTCATCAGCCACAGCAAGATCACGATGGAATTCGCGCAGCAGCTGGTCGGCGTGACCATGCAGGAGCAGGGCGTGTCGCGCGTCGTCGAGGTGGATATCGAAGAGGCGCTGCGCCTGGCCGAGCCAGCCGCAGCCTGAAAGACTTAAGGCAATTCTGGAAAACGGAACCCCAATACGGAACCCCAATGGACAGCGAACTTCAGATCGCCTTGATCGGTGCCGGCATCGCCGTGGTGGTGCTGATCGTGGCTTACAACAAGTGGCAGGAGCGCAAGCACCGGCGCGAGGCCGAGCGTGCCTTCAAGTCCGAGCATCGCGATGTGTTGCTCGAGCCGCAGATCGGCGCCAATGCCACCGCCGAACGGCGTGAACCCGGCCTGGCGGACGAGGACGGACCGCGCCGCTTCAACGAGGCCCCGCTCAAGCGCAGCGCACCGGCGATGCCGAACCTGCTCGATGCGCGTGCCGACTGCATGATCCACCTGGAAGTCATCGAGCCGCTCGATGTTCAACGGCTGTGGCAGGTCCAGGCCGAATGTCTTGCCGGGCTCGGCAAGCCGGTGCGCTGGTTCGGCTTCAACGACACCGAAAACCAGTGGCATGCACTGGGGCCGGACAGCACGGGCGGCTGCCACTGGTTCTGCGCCGGGCTGCAGCTGGTCGACCGCCAGGGCTCGATCGGAGAGGCCGATTTCATGCGTTTCACTGGTGGCGTGCAGCGCGTCGCCGACGCCGTGATGGCACTCCCGCCTGGCTTGCCGCTACGTGTCGAAACCTTGCACAACGCCGCCGAACTCGACCGCTTCTGTGCCGATGTCGACGTCCAGATCGGGGTCAACATCGTCGCCCGCGAGCGCCAGTTCGAAGGCGGTGAAGTCCGCCAGCTGGCGGATCAGTTCGGCCTCAGGCTGGCGAGCGATGGCTGCTTCCATGCGCTCGATGATGGCGGCGCGACCTTGTTTACATTGGGCAACCTCGAACCCGAGCTGTTCGCCGAGGACGGCATGGCGCGGCTGGTGACCCGCGGGCTGACGCTCGTCATCGACGTGCCCCACGTTGTCGACGGTGTCGCAGCCTTCGACCGGCTGATGCACACTGCATCCGGTCTTGCCGAGCGTCTCGAAGGCAGCGTGGTCGATGACAACCGCGCCCCGTTCGGCACCGATGCGGTGGCGGTGATCCGGGCCCAGGTCGAGCAGTTCCAGCAGCGCATGGCCCGGCACGACATTCCGCCCGGCAGCCCGCTGGCGCAGAGACTGTTCTCGGCGTGATGGATTCATTCGCGAGCGGTGACGTGCAGCCGCGCGACGATCGTCCCGCCGCGCCCGGCAAGGACGACCTGCAGGCGGCCGGCGTGCGTGCGGCCGAGTTGCGCGCCGAAATCACGCGCCACGACCATGCCTATTACGTGCTCGATGCGCCGACCATTCCGGACGCCGAATACGATCGCCTGTTTCGCGAACTCCAGGCGCTGGAGTCAGCCTACCCGGCGCTGCGCAGCGCCGACTCCCCGACCCGGCGCGTGGGCGGCCGCCCGCTGGCCCAGTTCGCTGCGGTGCGTCACCGGCTGCCGATGCTGTCGATTCGCACCGAAACCGACACCGAGGCCAGCGGGGCCCACGCGTTCGACGTGCGCACGCGCCGCGAACTGGGCCTGGGGGAGGGCGATCCCGAAGTCGAATACGCGGTCGAGCTCAAGTTCGACGGCCTGGCGATCAACCTGCGCTATGAGCACGGCGCGCTGGTCCAGGCGGCTACCCGCGGCGACGGCGAAACCGGCGAGGACGTCACCGCCAATGTCCGGACGATGAGGGCGATCCCGCTGCGCCTGCGCGGCGAGGCGCCGCCGGTGCTCGAGATCCGCGGCGAAATCTACCTGCGCCGGGACGACTTCGAGGCCCTCAACCGCCGCCAGGCCGAAGCCGGCGACAAGGTCTTCGTCAACCCGCGCAATGCCGCCGCCGGCAGTATCCGTCAGCTCGATCCTGCCATCGCCGCGCGCCGCCCCTTGTCGTTCTTCGCCTACGGCCTGGGCGAGACGGTGGGATGGACGCTGCCCCCGACCCATGCTGGAGTGCTCGACGCCGTCGCCGCCTTCGGTCTGCCGGTGTGTGGGTACCGCGAGGTGGTGCGGGGCGGCGCCGGCCTGGCCGGATTCCATGCCCGCATCGGTGCGCTGCGCGAGACGCTGGCGTTCGACATCGACGGCGTGGTGTACAAGGTCAATGCGCTCGCCCTGCAGCAGCGCCTCGGTTTCCTGACCCGCGAACCGCGCTGGGCGGTCGCGCACAAATATCCGGCGCAGGAGGCGGTGACCTTGCTGCGCGACATCGAGGTCCAGGTCGGGCGCACCGGGGCGCTGACTCCGGTAGCGCGGCTCGAGCCGGTGTTCGTCGGCGGGGTCACGGTCACCAACGCCACCTTGCACAATCAGGACGAGATCGACCGCAAGGACGTGCGCATCGGCGACTGGGTGATCGTGCGCCGCGCCGGCGACGTCATTCCGGAAGTCGTCGCGCCGGTACTCGAGCGCCGGACGCACGAGCTGCCGCGCTTCGTGCTGCTGGAAGCATTCCCCACCTGCCCGGTGTGTGGCTCGCACGTCGTGCGCGGCGAGGACGAGGCCGCGGCGCGCTGCACTGGCGGGCTGTTCTGCCCGGCGCAGCGCAAGCAGGCGCTGCTGCATTTTGCCGGGCGGCGGGCGATGGATATCGATGGCCTGGGCGACAAACTGGTCGATCAGCTGGTCGATGCGGCCATCGTCAAGACGCCGGTGGATCTGTACCGGCTGGACGTGCCCGCGCTCGCCGGGCTCGAGCGCATGGGCGAAAAATCGGCGCAGAACCTGCTGGCCGCGATCGAGAACAGCCGCAGCACGACGTTGATGCGCTTCATCTTCGCGCTCGGCATCCGCAACGTCGGCGAGGCCACCGCGCGCGAGCTGGCACGCCACTTCGGCAAGCTCGATGCGCTGATGGCCGCCGGCGTCGATGCGCTGCAACAGGTGCCGGACGTAGGCCCGATCGTGGCGCGCTCGATCAGCGAATTTTTTGCCGAGTCGCACAACCGCGAAGTCATCGAGCAGTTGCGCGCCGCCGGCGTGCAATGGCAGGAGGATGAGCCGGCGACTGCGCTGGCGGGGGGCTTCGCGGGCAAGACCTTCGTCCTCACCGGGACCCTGCTGACGCTCAGCCGCGACGAAGCCAGGGCGCTGATCGAGGCGCGGGGCGGCAAGGTCGCCGGCTCGGTATCGAAGAAGACCCACTACGTGGTGGCCGGTGCCGAAGCCGGCTCGAAGCTGGACAAGGCGCAGGCGCTCGGCCTTGCCATCGTCGACGAGGACGGGCTGCGCGCGCTGCTGAACGAAACGGACATGAACGGCTGATGCGGCCGGGGGCGGATCGGCGCAGGATCGTGCCCGCTGCAATGCAGCAATCTTTCACTCTGGGAGAACAATGAAAATGAAGAAGGTCACCAAGGCGGTGTTTCCGGTTGCCGGCATGGGCACACGCTTCCTGCCCGCGACCAAGGCCAGCCCGAAGGAAATGCTGCCGATCGTGGACAAGCCGCTGATCCAGTACGCGGTCGAGGAAGCCGTGGCCGCCGGGATCACCGACATGATCTTCATCACCGGTCGGACCAAGCGTTCGATCGAGGATCACTTCGACAAGGCCTACGAGCTCGAGACCGAACTGGAAGCGCGTGGCAAGAAGGAGCTCCTCGAGATCGTGCGCAAGACGGTGCCCAGGGACGTCAACTGCATCTACATCCGCCAGTCCGAAGCGCTCGGCCTGGGCCACGCCGTGCTGTGCGCCGGCCACGTGGTCAGCGACGAGGCTTTCGCGGTGATCCTGGCCGACGACCTGCTCGACAACAAGGACGGCAAGCCGGTGCTGAAGCAGATGGTCGACGTCTATAACTACCACCGCTGCTCGGTGCTGGGTACCATGAACGTGCCGCGTGAGGAGACCCGCAGCTACGGCATCGTCAGTACCGAAACCGACCACGGCCAGGTGCAGCGCATGACCGGCATCGTCGAAAAACCGAAACCCGAAGAAGCCCCGACCACCCAGGCCGTGGTCGGGCGCTACATCCTGACCCCGCGCATCTTCGACCACATCCGCGCGTTGAAGCCCGGCGCCGGTGGCGAGTATCAGCTCACCGACGCGATCGCCTCGCTGCTGAAGGAGGAAGCGGTGCTCGCTTACCAGTTCGACGGCGTGCGCTACGACTGCGGTTCCAAGCTCGGTTACCTGAAGGCGACGATCGAGTTTGGCCTGCGCCATCCGGAAACCAGAGCTGAATTCGCGCAGTATCTCAGCGGCCGTTTCGGTGGCGAAGCGGCCGGCGGCAAGAAGAAATAACCGTTCGCCGGCGGTGGCGCCCGACGACTCGGGCGCTCCGGTGTCGCGGGATCGGCGCCAGCGCGATCCCGCCCGCGGGCACGGAAGGACAGAGGCCCCGGCGGGGTGTTCCCGGCGGGGCCTCTGCGCATTCAGCTGCAGCCTGCGCGGATCAGGCGTCGGCGGCCTTGGCCGCGCGCTTGCGCTCGTTTTCCTTCAGGTGGCGCTTGCGCAGGCGGATGTTCTTCGGGGTGATCTCGACCAGCTCGTCATCGGCGATGAATTCGATCGCGGATTCCAGCGTCAGCGCGATCGGCGGGATCAGGCGCACGGCTTCGTCGGTGCCGGAGGCGCGCACGTTGGTGAGCTGCTTGCCCTTGATCGGGTTCACGACGAGGTCGTTGTCGCGCGAATGCACGCCGATGATCATGCCTTCGTAGAGGGCTTCGCCCGGGCTCACGAACATGCGGCCGCGGTCCTGCAGGTTCCACAGGGCGTAGGCCACGGCGTCACCGTCGTTCTGCGAGATCAGCACCCCATTGCGGCGCTCGGCCATCGCGCCGGCCATCGGGCCGTAGTCGTCGAAGACGTGGCTGGCCAGCCCGGTGCCGCGGGTCATGGTGAGGAACTCGCCCTGGAAACCGATCAGGCCGCGGGCCGGAATGCGGTACTCGAGACGCACGCGGCCCTTGCCGTCGGGTTGCATGTCCTGCAGTTCGCCGCGGCGGCGGCCGAGTTCTTCCATGACGCCGCCCTGGTGGTCTTCCTCGACGTCGACGGTCAGCAGTTCATAGGGTTCGCACTTGGCGCCGTCGATTTCCTTGTACACCACGCGCGGGCGACCGACCGCCAGCTCGTAGCCTTCACGACGCATGTTCTCGAGCAGGATGGTCAGGTGCAGCTCACCACGGCCCGCGACCTCGAACACGTCCGAGTCGCCGGTGTAGGTCACGCGCAGGGCGACGTTCTTGAGCAGTTCCTTTTCCAGGCGCTCGCGGATCTGGCGGCTGGTGACGTACTTGCCTTCGCGACCGGCCAGCGGCGAAGTATTGACCATGAAGTTCATCGTCAGCGTCGGCTCGTCGACGGCGATCGGCTTCATGCCCTCGAGACACTCGGGGTCGCACAGGGTGACGCCGATGTTGACCTGCTGGATGCCCGCGATCAGCACGATGTCGCCGGCCTCGGCCAATTCCGACGGTTTGCGTTCGAGGCCTTCAAAGGTGAGGATCTGGCTGACCTTGCCCTTGCCACGGTTTTCCTCGCCGTACATGACGACGACTTCCTGGTTCGGACGCACGCGGCCACGCTTGATGCGGCCGATGCCGAGCTGGCCCATGTAGGTCGAGTAGTCGAGCGAGCACACCTGGATCTGCAGTGGACCGTCGGCATCGACTTCCGGTGCCGGGACATGCTCGAGGATGGCCTCGAACAGCGGGCGCATGTCGGTGCGCTCGTCGTTCTCGTTGATCACCGCGAAGCCGTTCAGGCCGGAGGCGTAGATCACCGGGAAGTCGAGCTGCTCTTCGGTGGCGCCGAGCTTGTCGAAGAGGTCGAAGGTGTGGTTGATGACCCAGTCCGGGCGCGCGCCGGGGCGGTCGATCTTGTTGATGACGACGATCGGCTTGAGGCCGAGCGCCAGTGCCTTGCGGGTGACGAAGCGGGTCTGCGGCATCGGGCCTTCGACCGCATCGACCAGCAGCAGCACGCTGTCGACCATCGACAGCACGCGCTCGACCTCGCCGCCGAAGTCGGCGTGGCCCGGGGTGTCGACGATGTTGATGTGGGTGTCGCCGTACTGGATCGCGCAGTTCTTCGACAGGATGGTGATGCCGCGTTCCTTCTCGATGTCTCCCGAGTCCATGACCCGTTCGGCGACCTGCTGGTTTTCACGGAAGGTGCCGGACTGGCGCAGCAGCTGGTCGACGAGGGTGGTCTTGCCGTGGTCGACGTGGGCGATGATGGCGATGTTGCGGATGGCGCGGGACATGGAGGCGGGAAGTCTTTGAAAGGGCGAGGATTCTACCATGGGCTGCGGCGCTGCAGCATGAATTCTCGGCGAGCTGGGCGGGAACGGGCCCGTGATAGAATCCGCCGCCCCGTTCCATGGAGTTTCGCGCAATGCTCGCAATCATCGGCGGCAGCGGTCTGACGCAGCTTTCGAATATGGAAAACGTGCGCCGTGAAGTGGCGCGCACGCCCTTCGGCGAGCCTTCCGCTGCACTGACGTTCGGCAGGATGTGCGAGGCGCCGGTGGTCTTTCTCGCCCGCCACGGCCATGGCCACACCATCCCGCCGCACAAGGTCAATTATCGCGCCAACATCTGGGCGCTGAAGCAGGCGAAGGTCGAGGGGATCGTGTCGGTGGCCTCGGTCGGCAGCATCCGCGCCGACTGGCCCCCGGGCACGCTGGTGGTGCCGAACCAGATCATCGATTACACCTGGGGGCGCGAGAGCAGCTTTTTCGATGGCGTCGACACTCCGGTGCGGCACGTCGACTTTACCCGTCCCTACGACGAGGCCTTGCGCCAGCGGCTGCTGTGCGCGGCGACGGTGGCCGGCGACAGCGCCTTCGACGGCGGCGTCTACGCCGCGGCCCAGGGGCCGCGCCTGGAGACGGCGGCGGAAATCGACCGTTTCGAGCGCGACGGCGCCGAACTCGTGGGCATGACGGCGATGCCCGAAGCGGTGCTGGCGCGCGAACTCGAGCTTCCCTATGCGGCGATCAACGTGGTGGTGAACTACGCAGCGGGGCGCTCGTCGAGCGAGCACGGCATCCACTTCGACGATATCGAAGTGGTGCTGCAGGAGTCGATGGTGCGTGTGCGCGCCGTGCTCGAATGTCTTTGCCGGGTCTGAGGGTCGACATGAAACGTCTGGAAAGTGCGTTCGAGCATGTGCTGTTCGCCAGCCGCTGGCTGATGGCCCCGGTCTATTTCGGCCTGGTGCTGGCGATGTTGCTGCTGCTGGTGAAGTTCGGCAAGGAAATCGTGCACCTGTTCGCCAGCATCCTCACCGCCAGCGGTGGCGAGCTGATCATCGGCGTGCTGTCGCTGGTCGACATCGCGCTGATCATGAACCTGTTGATCATCATCATGTTCAGCGGCTACGAGAACTTCGTCTCGAAGATGGAAGATCTGCACAGCCACCGCGACCGCCCCGACTGGATGGGGCACATCGGCTTTTCCGACCTGAAGCTCAAGCTGATCGGCTCGATCGTGGCGATCTCCGGGATTGAGCTGCTGAAGGCCTTCATGAACGTCGCCAACCTGGGCGACAAGCACCTTGGCTGGATGGTCGGCATCCATCTGACTTTCGTCGTATCCGGCCTGCTCTACGCGGCGATGGACCGCCTGGCGAGCAAGGGCCACTGAGCATTCCTCAAACCTGCAGGTGCTCGAGCAGTTCGCGTTCGATCTTCAGCACCTGGGCATCCTGCGCGAGCACCTGGCCGGTGAGCAGAAAGGTGTCCTCCACGCGCTCGCCCAGGGTGGCGATCTTCGCCGTGTGCAGGCGGATGCCATGGGCGGCGAGCACCGAGGCGACATCGAACAACAGCCCCGGCCGATCCGCGGCGGTCAACGACAGCACGTAGTGGCGGCCGGCCTCGTCGGGGCGGATGCTGACTTCGGGGGTGATCGGAAAATGCCGGACCTGGCGCGACATCCGCCCGCGCGCAGGGCGCTCGGGTGCCCCCGGCTGCTGCAGGCGGGCGCTCAGTTCATGTTCGATCAGGGTGACGATGTTGCGGTACGAGGCCGCATGCCCAGGGTCCTGCAGCATGAAGCTGTCGAGCGCGAAGCCGTGGCGAGTGGTGTGCACCTTGGCGTCGAGAATGCTGAAACCCATGCGCCCGAAAAGGCCGGTGAGGTGCACGAACAGGTCCTTCTGGTCGCGGGTGAATACCATCACCTGCACGCCGTCCTCGCCCTCGGCGACGCGCGCCTTCACCACCGCTTGCTCGGAGCGGGGGCGGTGGTAGAGCACCCGGGTATGCCAGGCGATCTCCTCGGCGGAGTGGCGCATGAAATACACCGGGTCGAGCTGCGCCCACAGCGCCTCCTCGATGCCCGGGCGCAAGCCGTGGTAGCGCAGCAGCTTGCGGGCGTCCTCGAGACGGTCGTCGAGGCCGAGTGCTTCCTGCGGGGTGGCACCGCGCAGCAGGCGGCGGGTGGCGAAGAACAGGTCTTCGAGCAGCTTGCCCTTCCAGCCGTTCCACACTTTCGGGCTGGTGCCGCGCACATCGGCATGGGTCAGCAGGTAGAGCGCGACCAGGCGGCGCTCGTCGCCGACGACGGCAGCGAAGCGCTCGATGATTTCGGGGTCGGAGGTGTCTTCCTTTTGCGCGACGTGCGACATCGTCAGGTGGTGCTCGACCAGCCAGACGACGAGCGCGGTGTCTTCCCCGGGCAGGACGTGATGAACGCAGAACTCGCGCGCGTCGGCCATCCCCAGTCTGGAGTGGTCGCCGCCGCGGCCCTTGGCGATGTCGTGGAAGAGGGCGGCGACGTATAGCAGCCAGTGGCGCTCGAAGCCCATCATCAAGCGCGTCATCAGCGGGTATTCGTGCGCATGTTCGCCCATCGTGAAGCGGCGCAGGTTGCGCAGCACCATCAGGATGTGCTGGTCCACGGTGTAGACGTGGAAGAGGTCGTGCTGCATCTGGCCGACGATCCGGCGCCAGGCCGGAATGTAGCGCGACAGGATGCCGTATTCGTTCATCCGCCGGAATGCATGGAGGATGCCGCGCTTTTGCTGGAGGATCTGCAAAAACAGGGCGCGGTGCCCGGGGTGGGCGCGAAAGGCGGCGTTGATCCGGTTCCGGTTGATCCATAGCGCGCGCAGCGTGCGCGCGCTCATGCCCTTGAGTTCGGAGCGCTGCTCCAGCAGCAGGAAGGATTCGAGGATGGCCGCCGGCTCGCGCTCGAACAGGTCTTCTTCGCGCAGGTCGAGCAGTTCGCGCACGACCTGGAAACGGGCGTTGACCACGATCGCCGCGCCGCGGTCGGGAAAGATCACGCTGCCGTAGTTCTGCAGCAGCACGGTATTCAACTGCATCACGATCTTGGCGGTGACGTAGTAGCGCTGCATCAGCACTTCGGAGGCGCGGCGGGTGGCGGTGGCCTCGATCCCCAGGATCGCGGCGAGTTTTTCCTGGTGATCGAAGAGCAGGCGGTCTTCGGCCCGTCCGGCGAGGTAGTGCAGGCGGATGCGCAGATGCTGGAGGAAGCGCTCGACCTTGCGCAGTTCGCCCGCCTCGCCCCCGGTGATCAGGCGCCGCCGCGCCAGGTCGCGCCAGTTGCGGCCGAGGCCGGCGGCGCGTGCGATCCAGCCGAGCATCTGCAGGTCGCGCAGCCCGCCCGGGCTTTCCTTGCAGTTGGGTTCGAGTGCATACGGGGTTTCGTTGAAGCGGGCGTAGCGCTGTTCCTGTTCGAGCCGTTTGGCCTTGAAGAAGGCGCGTACGTCGAGGGCGGCGCGATAGCGTTCGCAGAATTCGTCGAACAGCGTCGCGCTGCCCGCGAGCAGCCGTGCCTCGAGCAGATTGGTCTGCACGGTGATGTCGTCCGCCGCGATCGCCAGGCATTCGTCCACCGTGCGTACGGCGTGGCCGATTTCCAGTCCCATGTCCCACAGCGCGCCGACCAGGGCGGCGAGGCGCACCTGCAGATCGGCGTCGGCCGGCCCTGGCAGCAGGATCAGCAGATCGACATCGGAAGCGGGAAACAGCTCGCCCCGGCCGTAGCCCCCCACTGCGACCACGGCAATGGGCGGCGGCATGGCGCAGGCCGCCCACAGGGTCGAGATCGCCGCGTCGACGAGCTGCGCCCGTCCCTTGAGCACCGTGGCAGTCTGCGGCCTGGCTTCGTATTGGGCGCGCAGGGCGGCCATGCCCGCGGTGAGCCGGCGTCTTGCCGCGGTCACCGTCGGTTGCAGCGCAGCGGTCAGTGCGTCGTACATCGGGGTGGGCCCTGGCGGGTCAGTCGGGCGTTACATCAGCCGAAGCGGGCTGCAACCAGGGCGGGCGGAGGCGGGCACTGGGCGGATAAGGTGAGCACTTCGGCTCCGGTTTCGGTGATCAGGATGGTATGTTCCCACTGCGCCGACAGGCTGCGGTCCTTGGTGACGATGGTCCAGCCGTCGGGCAGCTCGGAGATCGCCGCCTTGCCGGCGTTGATCATCGGCTCGATGGTGAAGATCATGCCCGGCTTCAGCTCCGGGCCGGTGCCGGCCTTGCCGTAGTGCAGGACCTGGGGGTCCTCGTGAAACTTGCGCCCGATGCCGTGGCCGCAGAATTCGCGCACCACCGAAAAGCCGTTGCCCTCGGCATGCTTCTGGATCGCGGCGCCGATGTCGCCCAGGCGGCCACCGGGATGGACCGCAGCGATGCCCAGCCACAGGCACTCGTAGGTGATGTGGGTCAGGCGCCGGGCGATGATGCTGGCGCTGCCTTCGCCGCCGACCAGGTACATCCGGCTGGTGTCACCGTGAAAGCCGTCCTTGATCACCGTGATGTCGATATTGACGATGTCGCCTTTCTTCAGCGCCTTACCGCCGGGGACGCCGTGGCAGACCTGATGGTTGATCGAAGTGCAGATCGATTTCGGGTAGGGGGTGTAGCCCGGAGGCGCGTAGTTGAGCGGCGCGGGAATGGTGTGCTGGACATCGACCATGTAGTCGTGGCACAGGCGGTCGAGTTCGGCCGTGGTCACCCCGGGGACGACGAAGGGGGCGATGTAGTCGAGCACTTCGGCGGCGAGGCGGCAGGCCGTGCGCATCCGTTCGATCTCTTCAGGGGTCTTGATGGTGATGCTCATTGTCTGTTCTTCTGGGTTGGGGCGGAAAATACGACAAGGCTATCGCAAGCGCCCCGCGTGGGCAAACGCCGAGCGGCACAAGCCTTGAGTGGCCTGCTGACGCCATGTTAATATCGCCGGCTTGTCTGCTCAGGCAGGCAAAATCCGCACGCCCGGCAGGAAAGGGTCCATCGGCGCGGGAAGGCAAAGTGCGGCATGCACGGCTTTCATTTCGCAGTCGATGGCGTGTCGGGGACCAGCATCCGCTAGCGTGCAAAGCGCGCCGGATGTCGCGATCCCCTCTGCAGGGCGGAGGCTCAACCCTTTTAGTTTGGAGTCACACATGTCAGTCACAATGCGTCAGATGCTCGAAGCCGGCGTCCATTTCGGCCACCAGACCCGATTCTGGAACCCGCGCATGGCCCCCTACATCTTCGGTCAGCGCAACAAGATCCACATCGTCAATCTCGAAAAGACGATGGTGAAGTACAACGAAGCGGTGGAGTTCACGCGCAAGCTCGCCGCCAACCGCGGCAACATCCTGTTTGTCAGCACCAAGCGCCAGGCGCGCGAGATCATCGCCGAAGAAGCCCAGCGCGCGGGCATGCCTTTTGTCGATGAGCGCTGGCTCGGCGGCATGCTGACCAACTTCAAGACGGTCAAGCAGTCGATCAAGCGCCTGAAGGAAGTCGAGGCGATGATGGAAGACGGCTCGGTCGAGCGTCTGTCAAAGCGCGAAGCGCTGACCGTGCGCCGCGAACTCGAGAAGCTGCAGAAGTCGATCGGCGGCATCAAGGACATGGGCGGTCTGCCCGATGCGCTGTTCGTGATCGACGTCGGCTACCACAAGATCGCCATCACCGAAGCGCAGAAGCTGGGTATTCCGGTCGTCGCCGTGGTCGACACCAACCATTCGCCCGAAGGCGTGGATTACGTGATCCCGGGCAACGACGACTCCTCGCGCGCGATCCGCCTCTACGCCCGCGGCGTGGCCGATGCCGTGCTCCAGGGACGCAGCCAGGTGCTGCAGGAAATCGTCGATGCCGGCGGCGACGAGTTCGTCGAGGTCGAGGAAGAAGGCACGCAGGACCAGGCCTGATCCAGATCACACGGGGCCCGCGAGGCCCCGTTTGCACTGCGGCCCGATCTTCCCGCCGCATACCCCACACACGAATATTCAGGAGCTAGCATGGCGGAAATCACCGCAAGCATGGTCAAGGAACTGCGCGAGAAGACCGACGCGCCGATGATGGAGTGCAAGAAGGCGCTGACCGAAGCCGCCGGCGACATGGACAAGGCCGAAGAGATCCTGCGCGTCAAGCTCGGCAACAAGGCGTCCAAGGCCGCTGCCCGCGTCACCGCCGAAGGCATCGTCGGCACCTTTCTGGCTGCCGGTGGCAAGCTCGCCGCGATGGTCGAACTGAACTGCGAAACCGACTTCGTCGCCAAGAACGACGACTTCATCGCCCTCGCCGCACAGCTCGCCGAACTGGTCGCGCAGAAGAACCCGGCCGATGTCGCCGCGCTGTCCGCGCTCGAGATCGGCGGTCAGAGCGTCGAGGCGATCCGCACCGCGCTGGTGGGCAAGATCGGCGAAAACATGAGCATCCGTCGCTTCGCCCGCATCGAAGCTCAGGGTCAGCTCGCCAGCTATGTGCATGCCGGGGCCAAGATCGGCGTGCTGGTTGATCTCGTCGGTGGCGACGAGCAGCTCGCCAAGGATCTGGCGATGCACATCGCCGCCTCGAAGCCGAAGTCGCTGGACTCCAGCGGCGTGTCGCAGGAGCTGATCGACGCCGAGCGCCGCATCGCCATCGAGAAGGCGCGCGAAGCCGGCAAGCCGGACGCGATGCTCGAGAAGATCGCCGAAGGCACGGTGCAGAAGTTCCTCAAGGAAGTCACCTTGCTCGGCCAGGTCTTCGTCAAGGCCGAGGACGGCAAACAGACCATCGAGCAACTGCTGAAGGCCCGGGGCGCCTCGGTCGCGGGTTTTGTGCTGTATCTGGTCGGCGAAGGCATCGAGAAGAAAGTCACCGACTTCGCCGCCGAAGTGGCCGAACAGGCTGCCGCCGCAGCCAAGAAGTAAGGGGAACAGCGTGTCCGCCGCCTACAAGCGCATCCTGCTCAAGCTCTCGGGCGAGGCCCTCATGGGTGACGATGCCTATGGGATCAACGAGGACGTCGTCAGCCGGATCGTCTCCGAAATTGCCGAAGTCACCCGGCTCGGTGTGCAGGTCGGCGTGGTGATCGGCGGCGGCAACATCTTCCGCGGCATGAAGGGCGCGGCTTCCGGCATGGACCGCGCCACTGCCGACTACATGGGCATGCTGGCGACGGTGATGAACGCGATGGCGCTGGCCGACGCGATGCAGCGCATGGACCTGGAGGCGCGCGTGCAGTCGGCGCTGCGCATCGACCAGGTCGTCGAGCCCTACATCCGCGGCCGCGCGATCCGTCATCTGGAAGAAGGCCGGGTGGTGATCTTCGCCGCCGGCACCGGCAACCCCTTCTTCACTACCGATACCGCCGCCGCGCTACGCGGCTCGGAGATCGGCGCCCAGATCGTGCTCAAGGCGACCAAGGTCGATGGCGTGTATACCGCCGACCCCAAGAAGGATCCGAGCGCACAGCGCTATCACCGGATCAGCTTCGACGAGGCGATCGGCCGCAACCTGGCGGTGCTCGATGCCACCGCGTTCGCCCTGTGCCGCGACCAGAAGCTGCCGATCAACGTGTTCTCGATCTTCAAGCCCGGCGCGCTCAAGCGCGTGGTGATGGGCGAAGACGAAGGCACCCTGGTCCATTCCTGAACCCTGGAGAGTGCGCGCATGATTCCCGAACTCAAGAAGATCATCGAACAGAAAATGCAGAAGTCGGTCGAGGCGCTGAGGACCGATCTCGCCAAAGTGCGGACCGGCCGCGCCCATACCGGCCTCCTCGACCACGTCATGGTCGAGTATTACGGCTCGATGGTGCCGGTCAATCAGGTCGCCAACATCACCCTGATCGACGCCCGCACGATCGGCGTGCAGTGCTGGGAAAAGCCGATGATGGCGAAGGTCGAGAAGGCCATCCGCGACAGCGACCTCGGCCTCAATCCGGCCAACATGGGCGAACTGCTGCGCGTGCCGATGCCGGCGCTGACCGAAGAGCGCCGCCGCGACCTGACCAAGGTCGTGCGCCACGAAGGCGAAACCGCCAAGGTCGCGATCCGCAACCTGCGTCGCGATGCCAACCAGCAGCTCAAGGACGCGGTCAAGGACAAGGCGATCTCGGAAGACGACGAGCGCCGGGCCGAGGACGAAATCCAGAAGCTCACCGACAAGCACGTCGCCGAGATCGACAAGCTGCTCGCCCAGAAAGAGCAGGAGCTGATGCAGATCTGATCCGCGTCCATCGGCACGGTTGCCGGCAGCGCCGAACAGGAGGCGGACCATGAGTGGCAAACGCTTCAAGAGCTCCACCCGCGACATTCCCGAGGTGGCCTCGGTGCCGCGCCACGTCGCCGTCATCATGGACGGCAACGGGCGCTGGGCGCGCAAGCGCTTCATGCCCCGGGTCGCAGGACACTCGCGCGGCGTCGAAGCCTTGCGTGCGGTGATCCGGCGCTGCATCGAGCGCGGCGTCGAATATCTCACCGTGTTCGCGTTCAGTTCGGAAAACTGGCGCCGCCCCGCCGACGAGGTTTCCTTCCTGATGCAGCTGTTCCTCAAGTCGCTGCAGAAGGAGGTGGCCCGCCTCCACGAAAACGGCATCCGTTTCCGCGTCATCGGCGATCTGTCGCGCTTCGACCCGCAACTGGTCGGCGTGATCCGCGAAGCCGAAGCGCTGACCGCGGCCAACACCCGCTTTCACCTGAGCGTCGCGGCCAATTACGGCGGGCGCTGGGACATCCTGCAGGCGGTGTCGCGGCTGATGGCGCGCCATCCCGGGCGCGGTGAAGGCTTCAGCGAGGAAGAACTCGCCGGCGAGCTGTCGATGCACTTCGCTCCCGAGCCCGACCTTTTCATCCGTACCGGCGGCGAAAAGCGCATCAGCAACTTCCTGCTGTGGCAGCTGGCCTATGCCGAACTGTATTTCACCGACACCTTGTGGCCCGATTTCGACGGCACCGCGCTCGACCTGGCGATCGAGTCCTACAACGGCCGCGAGCGCCGCTTCGGGCGCACCAGCGAGCAGCTCGCTGCAGCAGGCGACAAGCCACAGGCGCCCCATGCTTAAGGACCGGGTTGTCACCGCGATCCTGCTCCTCGGCGGCCTGCTGGGGGCCGTGTTCCTGCTCCCCGCCGCCGGCTGGGTGGTGCTGTGCGCCGCCGTCTGTGCCGCCGCCGCCTGGGAGTGGGGCGGGCTGGCACGCTTCGAGTACTCCCTGCGCATGTCCACCGCAATCGTGTTCGGGATCGCCTGCGCCGCGCTCGGCTTTGTCACCGGGCTGGGGCGGGGCGAGCCCGCCGGCGCGGTCCTGCTGATTCCGCTGTACGGAATCAGTGCCCTGTTCTGGGTTTTCGTCGTCCCGCCCTGGCTTGCACGCAAATGGACCTTCACCCGCCCGTTGCTCGCCTCGCTGGTCGGATTCATCGTGCTCATCCCGACTGCGCTCGCGCTCATGCAGTTGCGCGCGCTCGGCCCCTGGGTGCTGCTGGGGACGATGGCGGTGGTCTGGGTCGCGGACATCGCCGCCTATTTTTCCGGGCGCGCGTTCGGACGGCACAAGCTGGCGCCTTCGATCAGCCCGGGGAAGACCTGGGAAGGCGCGGTCGGCGCGACGCTCGCGGTGCTGCTGTTCGGCTTCGGTGTGCTGGTCGCGCTCGGGGCGGACCACGCCGGCGGGGCGCTGGCGATCGCTGCGGCGCTCATCGCCTGGACCGCGCTCAGTGTCATCGGCGACCTGTTCGAGTCGCTGCTCAAGCGCCAGGCCGGTCTCAAGGACAGCGGTTCCCTGCTGCCCGGCCACGGCGGCATTCTCGATCGTATCGACAGCCTCACCTCGACCCTGCCGCTGGTGGCGCTCACCACCCTGTGGCTGGCCCGCTGACCGCCGCCCACGCTTTTGGCACTGCGCAGCGACGACGCTCCGGATCTCCAAGGCCTCATTTCCATGGCTGAACACGCACCTCAACGCCTCACCCTCCTGGGGGCCACCGGCTCGATCGGGCAGAGCACGCTCGACGTGGTCGCACGTCACCCACAACGCTTCGAGGTGTTCGCCCTCAGCGCCCAGCGCCAGCACGGCAAGCTGCTCGCCCAGTGCCTGCAGTTCGCCCCGCGCTATGCGGTGATGGTGGACGAGGAGGCGGCCGCACAACTGGCGTCCGGGCTGCGCGCGGCCGGCAGCGCCACCGAAGTGCTGAGTGGGGCGAGGGCGCTGGAGCACATCGCCGCCGCCCCCGAGGCGGACATGGTGATGGCCGCGATCGTCGGCGCCGCCGGGCTGCGCCCGACCCTGGCCGCGGCGCGGGCGGGCAAGAAGGTGCTGCTCGCGAACAAGGAAGCGCTGGTCCTGTCCGGGGCGCTGTTCATGGATGCGGTCGCCGCCAGCGGCGCGACCCTGCTGCCGATCGACAGCGAGCACAACGCCGTTTTCCAGTCCCTGCCTGCCGGCTATGCACGCGCGCCGCGGGCGGCGGGGGTGCGCCGGGTGCTGCTCACCGCCTCCGGCGGGCCGTTCCGTGCCGCCGCCCCGGAGGCGCTGGCCGCGGTCACGCCCGAGCAGGCCTGCGCCCACCCCAACTGGGTGATGGGGCGCAAGATCTCGGTCGATTCGGCGACGATGATGAACAAGGGCCTCGAAGTGATCGAGGCGCACTGGCTGTTCGGTGTGCCGGCCGAGATGATCGAGGTCGTCATCCACCGCCAGAGCGTGATCCATTCGATGGTCGAGTACGCCGACGGCTCGGTGATCGCGCAGCTCGGCAACCCCGACATGCGCACCCCGATCGCCCATGCCATGGCCTGGCCCGAGCGCATCGATGCCGGGGTGCGTCCGCTCGACCTGTTCGAAGTCGCACGGCTCGATTTCGAGCGTCCCGATCTGCATCGTTTTCCCTGCCTGGGGCTGGCTTTCGATGCACTGCGTGCGGGCGGCGCGGCGCCGGCGGTGCTCAACGCCGCCAACGAGGAGGCCGTGGCCGCGTTCCTCGAACGGCGCATCGGTTTTCTCGACATCGCCCGCGTGATCGCCGCCTGCCTCGAACGCAGCGCCGCGCTCGCGGTCGACTCGCTCGAGGCGGTGTTCGCCGCCGACGCCTGCGGCCGTGAATGGGCCCGCGGCGAGATCCGCCAACGACAGGCTGCCTGATGACCTTGCTGAACTACCTGATCCCGTTTGCTCTGGCCCTCGGCCTGCTGATCCTGGTGCACGAGATGGGGCATTACCTCGTCGCGCGCTGGTGCGGGGTAAAGGTGCTGCGTTTTTCGATCGGCTTTGGCAAGTCGCTGTACGTCCGGCGCGCCGGGCGTGACGGCACCGAGTGGGCGATCGCCGCCTTCCCCCTGGGGGGCTACGTGAAGATGCTCGACGAACGCGAAGCGCCGGTCGCGCCGGCCGAGCTGCACCGCAGCTTCAACCGCCAGAGCGTGTATCGCCGCTTTGCGATCGTCGCGGCCGGGCCGCTGGCGAACTTTCTCCTCGCCATCGTGCTGTACTGGGGCTTGTTCGTGGTTGGGACCGACGAGCTGCGCCCGCGCCTCGCGCTCTCCGATACGCCAGCGATCGCCGCCGCGGCGGGGGTGCGCGAGGGCGATCTGGTGGTGGCGGTGGACGCGGAGCCGGTGCGCAGCTGGCAGGATCTGCGCTGGGTCCTGCTGCGCCATGCCCTCGATCAACGCGAAGTGCTGCTCCAGGTGCGCACGCTCGAAGACGTCGAGACCTTCCGGCGGCTGGATCTTACCGGGATCTCGATCGATGGCGAGGACCAGGATCTGATCGCCCGTATCGGCCTCAAACCCTGGCGCCCGCTGATCCGGCCGGTGCTCGGACGCCTGACCGAGGACGGTGCGGCAGCGCGGGCCGGGCTGCGGGCGGGCGACGAGGTGGTCGCCATCGGTGGCGAGCCCATCGCGGCCTGGAGCGAGCTGGTGCTCAAAGTGCGCCAGGCGCCCGGCCTGCCGCTGCGCTTCGGGGTCAGGCGCGCAGGGGCAGAGGCGGAATATCTGGTCACCCCCGATGCGGCGAGCGAGAACGGCGAGCGCATCGGCCGCATCGGCGTCGCCGTGGCCGAGCCGGCGCCGGGTGGATTGTCGATGTTCGCCAGCGTGCGCTACGGTCCCTTCGAGGCGGCGGCAAAAGCGGTGCGCCAGACCTGGGAAACCAGCGTGCTCAGCCTGCAGATGATCGGCCGCATGATCACCGGAGAGGTGTCGTGGAAAAACCTTTCCGGCCCGGTCACGATCGCCGACTACGCGGGCCAGAGCGCGCAGCTGGGGCTGAGCCATTACCTGAAGTTCGTCGCCCTCATCAGCATCAGCCTGGGGGTGCTGAACCTGCTGCCCATCCCGGTGCTGGACGGCGGACACTTGCTGTATTATACGGTCGAGATCATCAAGGGCGGTCCGATCCCGGAACGCGTCATGGAGATCGGTCAGCAGATCGGTCTTGTCCTCCTGGTGATGCTAATGGCATTCGCCTTCTACAACGACATCAATCGTCTCATTTCCGGCTGAACTCCCGCATGAATCGCAAGCTCCTGCCCGGGCTCATGGTGGCCCTTTTTGCCGCAGCGCCGGCCTTCGCGTTCGATCCCTTCGTAGTCAAGGACATCCGGGTCGAAGGCATACAGCGCACCGAGGCAGGGACAGTGTTCAACTACCTGCCGGTGCGGGTGGGTGAAACCTTCGACGAATCCCAGGCTGCCCAAGCCATCAAGGCGCTGTTCGCAACCGGCTTCTTCAACGACGTGCGCATCGAGACCGAAGGCGACATGATCGTCGTCGTCGTCGATGAGCGTCCGGCGATCGCGCAGATCGATTTCGTCGGAGTCAAGGAGTTCGACAAGGACGCCCTCAAGAAGGGACTGCGCGAAGTCGGTCTGGCCGAGTCGCGCATCTTCGATCGCGCCCTGCTCGAGCGGGCCGAACAGGAACTCAAGCGCCAGTACCTGTCGCGCGGCAAATATGCAGCCACCGTCACCACCACGGTGACACCGCTCGAGCGCAACCGGGTGGCAATCAACTTCGCGGTGGACGAGGGCGGGGTGGCCAAGATCCGCCAGATCAACATCATCGGCGCGAAGGCCTACAAGGCCAAGGACCTGCTCGACCGGATGCAGCTCACCACGCCGGGCTGGCTGACCTGGTACACGAAGAACGACCAGTACTCGCGCCAGAAGCTGTCGGCCGATCTCGAGACCCTGCGCTCCTTCTACCTGAACCAGGGCTACCTCGACTTCAACATCGATTCCACCCAGGTCTCGATCACCCCCGACAAGCAGGACATCTACATCACCCTGAACATCACCGAGGGCGAGAAGTACACCGTCAGCGGGGTGCGCTTCACCGGCGACCTGGTGCTGCCCGAATCCGAGTATCAGGCGCTCACCCAGATCCGCCCCGGCGACACGTTCTCGCGCGAAAAGCTCACCGAAACGACGAAGGCGATCACCGACCGGCTCGGCAACGAGGGCTACGCCTTCGCCAACGTCAACGCCGCCCCCGAAGTCGACAAGGAAAAGCGCGAAGTCGCGTTCACCGTGTTCGTCGACCCGGGTCGCCGCGTCTATGTGCGCCGCATCAACGTCGGCGGCAACACCAAAACCCGCGACGAGGTGGTCCGTCGCGAGATGCGCCAGATGGAAGGCGGCTGGTACGACGCGGCGGCGATCAACCGTTCGCGCACCCGCATCGATCGCCTCGGCTTCTTCGAGGAGGTCAACGTCGAAACTCCGGTCGTGCCGGGCACGACCGACCAGGTCGACCTGAACTTCGGCGTCAAGGAACGCCCCACCGGCAACCTGATGCTGGGCGCCGGCTTCTCGAGTTCGGAGAGCATCGTGCTGTCGGCATCGGTCGCGCAGCAGAACCTGTTCGGCAGCGGCAACGCGCTCAATCTCGGCCTGAACACGAGCAAATCCAGTCGCACCCTGTCCTTGTCGTTCACCAACCCGTACTACACCGTCGACGGCGTCAGTCTCGGGTGGGATCTGTACCACCGCACCTACGACCCGACCGAACTCGACTCGGTGTCGCCGTACAAGACGGTGTCGACCGGTGCCGGTCTGCGCCTGGGCTGGCCGATCGCGGAAGACGACCAGATCAATTTCGGCCTGACCGCAGACCGGACCCAGATCACGACCTACGCAGAAAGCCCTTTCCTCTATCGGGAGTTCTGCAGGGATAACAGCTGCAGCGGCGCCGATGGCGTCGGCGAAACCACGGTCAGCAGCCTGCTGCTGACGATGGGCTGGTCGCGCGACAGCCGTGACAGCGTCATCTACACCCGCAAGGGGGTCTATCAGCGCGTCTATGGCGAAGTCACCGTCCCCGCCGGCGACCTGCGTTACGCCAAGCTCGGCTACCAGTACCAGCACTGGTTCCCGATCGGACGGGACTACGCGCTGATGCTCAACGCCGATCTAGGCTGGGCGAAGGGGTTCGGCGGCAAGGACGTGCCGTTCTACAAGAACTACTTCGTCGGTGGCATCGGCTCGGTGCGCGGCTACGAGCAGGGTTCGGTCGGTCCGACCTACATCGACAACGACGGCGACATCACTTCGACCGGCGGCACGCGCAAGCTCGTCGGCAATGCCGAGTTCTACTTCCCGATGCCGGGCGCGGGATCGGACCGCACCTTCCGTGTCTCGGCCTTCTTCGACGCGGGCTACGTCTGGGGCGAACAGCAGGACCCGCTGGTCAAGGGCAGCACCGGTTTCGTCGAACAGGATCTCGATTTCAGCAACCTGCGCTACAGTACCGGCCTGGCCTTTTCGTGGAGTTCGCCGATCGGGCCGCTCAAGTTCAGCTTCGGCCATCCGCTGAAAAAGGAAGCGGAAGACGAAGTCCAGCGCTTCCAGTTCCAGCTTGGCAGCGTGTTTTGATCGACTACAACATCAAGCTTCATCCGGAGGCATAAGTGAACGTCCGCACCCTCTCCCTGGTGGCCGCCGCGCTGGTCGGCTTTTCCCAGGCTGCCGTCGCCGAAACGAAGATCGGCTTTGTCAATTCCGATCGCGTGATGCGCGAGGCCGCGCCCGCCGTGCGCGCCCAACAGCGACTGGAGAAGGAATTCGAGAAGCGCGACCAGGAGCTGCAGCGCCTGGCGAAGGATCTGCAGTCCATGCAGGAAGAACTCGAGCGCAACGGTACGACCATGGCCGATGGCGACCGGCGCACCAAGGAACGCACCCTGGGCGAGCTCAACCGCGATTTCCAGCGCAAGCAGCGCGAGTTCCGCGAGGACCTCAACCAGCGCCGCAACGAGGAACTCGCCTCGGTGCTGGACAAGGCCAACCGCACGGTCAAGCAGATCGCCGAGAGCGAAAGCTACGACATCATCTTCCAGGAAGCGGTCTACGCCAGCCCGAAGATCGACATTACCGACAAGGTCATCAAGGCCCTGTCCGAGGCCAAGTAAAGCCGCGCCCGCATGTTCCGTCTCGACGAACTGGTGGCGCGGCTCGGCGGCGTGCTGGTCGGTGACGCCGGCGTCGTGGTTCGGCGCGTCGCCACGCTGGAACAGGCCGGGGAGGGCGACCTGGCCTTCCTCGCCAACCGCAAGTACCTGCCACAGCTGCAACGCAGCGCGGCAAGTGCGGTGATCCTCGCGCCGGACGCGCGCGACCTGCTCGTCGACCGGCCGCGCATCGTTGCTCCCGACCCCTACCTGTATTTCGCCCGCGTCGCCCAGCTGTTCAATCCCGTGCCGGCGCCGCAGGCGGGCATCCATCCGCTTGCCGCAGTGGCCTGCGCGGTTCCGCCGAGCGCGGAAATCGGCCCTGGAGCTTCACTCGAGGAGGGCGTCGAACTTGGCGAAGACGTTGTCGTCGGTGCCGGCTGCCACATCGGCCGCGGCACGCGGATCGGCCGTGGCACGCGGCTGGCACCGCGGGTGACCATTTATCACGGCTGCGTCGTCGGTGACGACTGCATCATCCATGCCGGCGCGGTGATCGGCGCCGACGGTTTCGGCTTCGCCCGCGAAAAATCCGGGCGCTGGGTCAAGATTCCCCAGGTCGGCCGGGTCGTCATCGGCAACGACGTCGAAATCGGCGCCAACACCACCATCGACCGCGGTGCGCTCGACGACACCGTGATCGGCGACGGCTGCAAGCTCGACAACCAGATCCAGATCGCCCACAACGTGCACATCGGCGCATGCACTGCAATCGCCGGCTGCGTCGGCATTGCCGGCAGCACCCGGATCGGTGCGCGCTGCATGATCGGCGGCCAGGCCGGCCTCATCGGCCACCTTTCCATCTGCGACGATGTGGTCATTTCCGCCGGCACCCTGGTGAGCAAGTCGATCACCCAGCCAGGGGTCTATACCGGCAGCGTGCCGCTCCAGCGCCACGCCGACTGGGTGCGCAATTTTTCCCACCTGCGCCGCCTCGACGCACTTGCCGAACGCGTCCGCACGCTCGAACACGGGCACGACGGTCGGAACGACCGCAAACCAGACTGAACCCACACCATGAACATCAACGAAATCATCGAGTACCTGCCGCATCGCTATCCCTTCCTGCTGATCGACCGGGTGCTCGAGATCGAAGAAGGCAAGCGCATCAAGGCGCTGAAGAACGTGACCATGAACGAGCCTTTCTTTCCGGGGCATTTTCCCCATCACCCGGTGATGCCCGGGGTGCTGATCGTCGAGGCGATGGCCCAGGCCGCTGCGGTGCTGTCGTTCAAGAGCATGGGGGTCAAGCCCGACGAAAACTCCGTGGTGTACTTCGCCGGCATCGACAACGTCCGCTTCAAGCGCCCGGTGGTGCCGGGCGACCAGCTGATCTTCGACGTCGAGATCACCCAGAGCAAGCGCAATATCTACAAGTACAAGGGCGTGGCCCGCGTCGATGGCGACGTCGCGACCGAGGCCGAGCTGATGTGCGCGCTGAAGACCCTATGATCCACCCCACCGCCCTCATCCACCCCGGCGCGAAGCTCGGGGCCGGCGTCAGCGTCGGCGCCTACTCGATCGTCGGCGAGCATGTCGAGATCGGCGACGGCACCCGCATCGGCCCGCACGTGGTCATCGAAGGCCATACCCGCATCGGCCGCGACAACGAGATCTTCCAGTTCTGTTCGATCGGCGCCAGCCCGCAGGACAAGAAGTACGACGCCGAGCCGACCCGGCTCGAGATCGGCGACCGCAACACGATCCGCGAGTTCTGCTCGTTCAACGTCGGCACCAGCCAGGATGCCCACGTCACCCGCGTCGGCAGCGACAACTGGGTCATGGCCTACGTGCACATCGCGCATGACTGCCAGGTTGGCGACCACACCATCTTCGCCAACAACGCCACCCTCGCCGGCCACGTCCACGTCGACGACTGGGCGATCCTCGGCGGCTTCACCGGCGTGCATCAGTTCTGCCGCGTCGGCGCGCACAGCTTCTGCGGCGTCGGCACCGTGCTGCTGCAGGACCTGCCGCCTTTCGTCACCGTCGCCGGCAATCCGGCCAAGCCCCACGGCATCAACAGCGAAGGCCTCAAGCGGCGCGGCTACAGCGCCGAGGGCATCGCCGCGATCAAGCGTGCCTACCGCGCGCTGTACCGTTCCGGCCTGTCGCTCGACGAAGCCCGCGCGCGCGTCGCCGAGATCGTCGCCGGGCATACCGAAGCCGCGCCGTTCGCCGAATTCATCGCCGGATCCGGGCGCGGCCTGGTGCGCTGAGCGCCCCGACGCGATGACCATCCGCATCGCCATGGTCGCCGGCGAAGCTTCCGGCGACCTGCTCGCCAGCCACCTCATCCGCGCGCTGCGCCGCCACCTGCCCGAGGCCGAGTTCTTCGGCATCGGCGGCCCGAAGATGGTCGCCGAAGGCTTCGATGCGCGCTGGCCGTGCGAGCGCCTCGCCGTCCATGGTTACGTCGATGCGCTCAAGCGCTACCGCGAACTGTCCGCAATCCGCCGCACGCTGCTGGCGCAGATCCGTGCCGAGCGCCCGGCCGCCTTCATCGGCGTTGACGCCCCCGACTTCAACCTCTGGCTCGAGGGCCGGACCAAGGACGCCGGGATCCCGGCGATCCACTTCGTCAGCCCGTCGATCTGGGCCTGGCGCGGCGGGCGCATCAAGCGCATCGCGCGCGCGGTGTCGCACATGTTGTGCCTGTTCCCGTTCGAGCCCGTCCTCTACGAGCGCGCCGGCGTGGCGGTGAGCTACGTCGGCCATCCGCTCGCCGACGTCTTCCCGCTGCAGCCCGACCGTGCCGCCGCCCGCGCTGCGCTCGGGGTGGACGGCGCGGGGCCGGTCGTCGCGCTGCTCCCCGGCAGCCGCCAGTCGGAAGTGAGCAACCTCGCCGACACCTATATCGGCACCGCGCGCCGCCTGCTCGCGCGCAACCCCGCGGTGCGCTTTCTCGTTCCGCTGGCGACGCCGGAAACGCGCCAGCTGTTCGACGACGCCATCCGCCGCACCCAGGCCGCCGACCTGCCGATCCGCATCCTGCCCGGGCAGGCGGTGGAGGCGATGACCGCCGCCGACGTGGTGCTGGTGGCGAGCGGCACCGCCAGCCTCGAGGCCGCGCTGCTCAAGCGGCCGATGGTCATCACCTACCGCATCGGCAAGTGGCAGTACCGGCTGATGAAGCGCCTGGCCTACCTGCCCTGGGTGGGGCTGCCGAACATCCTGTGCAACGAGGGCATCGTCCCCGAGCTGCTGCAGGACGAGGCCGAGCCGGAAAAACTCGCCGCCGCGCTTGAAGCCTGGCTCGCCGACGATCGCCGCCGCGCCGCGCTCGAAGCGCGCTTTGCCGAGCTCCACCTGAGCCTGCGCCAGGACACCGCGGCCAAGGCGGCGGCGGCGATCCTGCCCTACCTGAAGGGCGCCGGCGCATGACCCGGGATCTGTTCGCTCCGGATCCGCCGGCCGCCGGCCAGGCGCCCGTGCTCGTCTGCGGCGTCGACGAAGCCGGCCGCGGGCCGCTGTGCGGACCGGTGGTCGCCGCCGCGGTGATCCTCGATCCGGCGCGCCCGATCGCCGGCCTCGCCGATTCGAAAAAGCTCAGCGAAGCCGCCCGCGACCGCCTCGCGCCGCTGATCCGCACGCACGCCCTGGCGTGGGCGGTGGCCGAAGCCAGCGTCGAGGAGATCGACCGCCTGAACATCCTCCACGCCACCTTGCTGGCGATGCAGCGCGCGGTGATGGCACTCGACCTGGGGCGCTGCGGCGCCCCCGGCGAAGTCCGGATCGACGGCAACCGCTGCCCGGCGCTGCCGTACCCGGCGCGTGCGATCGTCAAGGGCGACGCCACCGAACCGGCGATCTCGGCCGCCTCCATCCTGGCCAAGACCGCACGCGATGCGGCGATGCGCACGCTCGACGCGCAATGGCCGCAATATGGCCTCGCCGCGCACAAGGGCTATCCCACCGCGGCCCACCTCGCCGCGCTGCAGGCGCACGGCGTCGCCGACTTCTACCGCCGCAGCTTCGCCCCGGTGCGCAAGCTGCTGGGAAGCCCGCCGGCACCGTGAAGGCGATCCGCGCCCGCGACAACCCCACGGTCAAGCGCCTGCACGCGCTCGCTCACTCGGCGCGCGAGCGGCGCAAGTCCGGTGAGACCGTGCTCGACGGTGCCCATCTCGTCGATGCTGCGCTCGCCGCGCGCTGGCCGCTGAAGGCCCTGATCGTGTCCGAATCCGGCTTGCTGCGTGCCGAGCATCGCGCCCTGCTCGAGCGCGCGCCGTCCGCTGCCGAGCGCATCCTGCTCACCGACACGCTGTTCGCCCATGTCAGCCCGGTCGACGCCCCTTCCGGGCTGCTCGCCGTGATCGACCTGCCGCCCGCCGTGCCGCCACCGGCGCTGGGCGGGGATCTCATCGTGCTCGACGGGGTGCAGGACCCGGGCAACCTCGGCACCATCCTGCGCACCGCGGCGGCGGCTGGCATCGGCCACGCGCTGCTCACCGCGGGCTGCACCCAGGCCTGGTCACCGCGGGCCTTGCGCGCGGGGATGGGGGCGCAGTTCATGCTGCGGATCGAAGAGCACACCGACGCCATATCCCGACTCACCGCCTATCCCGGCCGCCGCCTGGCGACGGCGCTGGGCGAGGGCGCCCGGCCGCTGTATGCGCTCGATCTCGCCGGCCCCGTCGCCTGGCTGTTCGGCGCCGAAGGCCAGGGGCTGTCGCCCGCGCTGCTCGCCGCCGCCGACCAGCGCGTGCTGATCCCGATGGCGGGCGGCATCGAATCGCTCAACGTCGGCGCCGCGGTCGCCGTATGCCTGTTCGAACAGCGCCGCCAGCGCACGGTGCTGCGCGACCGCGTTCCCGGCTGATTCCCCCGTCTTGCGGGTCGAAACCGGGCTTGCCGCCTGAGCGTGCCCCGACTGCAGCTGCGGCCTGGGCCATGCCGGGCACACCGACCGCACCCAACCGCACCCAACCGCACCCAACCGCACCCAACCACACCCAACCACACCCAACCACACCCGACCACTGCACCGGCCGCTGTACCGGCTGGTGGCGACGCTGCAGCAGGGCTTCGGCAATGGCCTCCCGTCAGTCCGGCAGACGCAGGCTGCTTGCCGCCTGTCGTGGGTCGCCGTCCGCGCACCAGGGCAGGCGGCCCAGCAGCGGTGCGGGGATGCGTTCTTCCAGCGCGGCGACGTTCTGCTCCGGGCGCAGCATCGCGGGATCGACGTGGTTGGCGATCCAGCCCGCCAGGGGCAGGCCGCGGTGGGCGATGGCTTCGACCGTGAGCAGCGCATGGCTGAGGCAGCCCAGGCGCATGCCGACCACCAGGATCAGCGGCAGGCCGAGGTCGACGGCGAGGTCGGCGCTGTCGTAATCCGCGGCAAAAGGCACGCGAAAGCCGCCCACGCCTTCGACCAGCACCACCTCGGCCTGCCGGCGCAGCGCATCGAAGGCGGCAAGGAGTGGCGCCAGCGTGATGTGCACGCCTTCCTCGGCGGCGGCGAGGTGGGGGGCGATCGGCTCACGCAGGCAGCAGGGGTTGAGTAGCGCCAGGCCGGGGTCGAAGCTGCCGGCGGCGCGTAACGCGGCGGCGTCCTCGTTGATCCATTCGTCGCCGATCCGCAGCGCACCGGCGGCCACCGGCTTCATGCCGAGGGCGGTTTTCCCGCGGCTGCGGGCGGCATGGAGCAGCGCGCAGGTGGCGAAGGTCTTGCCGATCCCGGTGTCGGTGCCGGCGATGAACCAGGCGCGGGCGGGTTTTTCGGTGCTCATGACAGCGGGCTCTTTGGTTGGGCGATCGGATCGGAAGCGGGGGTGAGGCGGGGGCCAGAGACCGGGCGGCGCCGGTCCGGTGCGGCGGTGCCTCGGGGGCGGAATGCGGGTACGCCCGGGCGGGGGGCAGGGCAAGGTACGGCCACGGCTCAGGGTTTGCGCAACGCCAGCAGGATCAGGTCGTAGGTGGCCGGCAGCTGGGCATCGGCGCGGCGATGGCGCTCGTAGTGCGCTTCCAGCCTCGCCCACGCCGCACGTCCGAGCGGTCGGCGGCGGCGCTCGCCGTCGACGGTGGCGGCGCCGATCGCCTTGATGTCCCCGAGCAGGCGGCGTAGGTCGGGGGCGCAGGCCTGCAGGGCGACATTCTCCACCCCTTCCACCTGCAGGCCGCAGCCGGTGGCGGCGGCACTCCAGTGCGCGGGCGCATGGAAATCGATGGTGTGGCGGTGCTCGTCGATCGCGGCGAAGGCTTCGCGCAGCTCGCGCAAGGTGTGCGGGCCGAGGGTGGCGATCAGGGCCAGGCCGCCGGGGGCGAGCACGTGCGCGATTTCCGCCAGCGCCGCCCGCGGCGCGCACCACTGCAGCGCCAGGCTGGACCACACCAGGGCGAGGCTGGCGCGGGCCAGCGGCAGGTGTTCGAGGTCGGCGCACAGCGGCAGGAAAGCCGCGGCCTCCGGATCGCCCGCCGGGACGTCGTCGGTTCGCCCTGCGCGCTGCCGGGCGTGGGCGAGCATCGAGGGGGCGAGGTCGACGCCGATACGGTGGGTGCCGGGGCACAGCCGGTCGAGGGCGGCCAGGCCGAAGCCGGTGCCGCAGCCGGCGTCGAGCACCCGGGCGCCGGGGGCGAGGGCGAGGCTGCGGTCGAAGCCGGTGCCGAACGCGGTCAGTCGGCTGCAGGTCTCGCGCTGGATATGGGCGGCGGCATCGTAGCGGGCGGCGGCGCGCTCGAAGGCGGTGCGGATCGCATGCCGGCGCGCGTGTGCGGGTGCAGGCGTGGCCGGGGAGGGGGGCAAGGGCTGAGGCCGGCTCATCGCAGGAACGCCCCGATCAGCCGGGCGCAGTCGGCGGGGCGCGACAGCGGCAGGGCATGGCCGCTGCCGTCGAGCACCCGCAGTTCGGCGGCGGGCAGGGCCGCGGCCAGCGCTTGCGCGGCGGCCAAGGGCATCAGCGCGTCGTGCTCGCCGTGGATGATCAGGCAGGGCTGGCGGATTGCGCCGAGCTGCGGGCGCAGGTCGCTGTCGGCGAGGATCGCCAGCCCGTCGGCCAGCACCGGGTCGGGGGGGGCGTGGTCCGAATCCGGGGCAAGGGCGGCGCCGACCGCCTGCAGGGTGCGGCGCCGGTCGGCCTCGCCCAGGCACTGGAGGGCGATGAAGCGCTTCAGCGTGGCGGCGGGGTCGGTCGCGAAGCCGCGGCGAAACCCCTCCACCACCTCCGCGTCGAGGCCGGGCGAGCCCGACTCGTCGGCGACGAAGCGCGCAGTGGCGCCGATCAGCACCAGGCGGGCGACACGCTCGGGATAACGGTGGGCCAGTTCGAGCGCGAGCAGCCCGCCCAGCGACCACCCGACCACGATGGCACCTGCGGCGCCCTGCGGCAGGGTGGCGGCAAGCGCATCCGACCACCCCGCCAGTCCGGGTGCCTGCGGGCGCGGCGCGCCGGTGCCATGGCCGGGCAGGGCGGGCGCCAGGGTCGGCAGCGCGCCGAGCTGCGCCTGCAGCGGCGCCCACGCCGCCGGCGACATCGCCCAGCCATGGAGCAGCACCAGCGCTGCGGAAGAAGACGGCGGCGAGGCGCAAACCGCGGTGGAAGGAAGCGGCGGGGAGGACACGGGAACGCGGTTCACCGGACGGCCCTCCTGGCGCGATGCGAGCACCTCCCCCGGGGAGGGAAGCGCTTCCCTTCGGGCGGCCGTGCGGACGAGCTCATGCGAGCTGCCTTTCCAGTTCGCACAAGGTGTCGGCGAGGCGGATCACCTCGTCCTCGCGATGCGCTGCGCTCAGCGAGATCCGCAGCCGGGCGCTGCCGGTGGGGACGGTGGGCGGGCGGATCGCCGGCACCCACAAGCCGGCGGCTTCCAGCGCCGCCGATACCGCCAGGGTTTCGTCGTTGTCGCCGATCACCACCGGCTGGACCGGCGTGCGCGAGGGTAGCAGGCGCCAGCGCTGTAGCTGGGCGCGCGTGCGGAAGAGGGTGATCAGGCGGTTCAGATGGGCGCGGCGGCCATCGCCGGCCTCGATCAGGCGCAGGCTTTCGAGCAGCGCATGGGCGAGCGCGGGCGGGGCGCCGGTGGTGAAAATGTAGGTGCGCGTCTTCTGCAGCAGCCATTCGACGAGCGTCGCCTCGCCGGCGACGAAGGCGCCGGCCACCCCGGCGGCCTTGCCGAGGGTACCGATCAGCACGATGCGCCAGGCTTCGGGGTGAACGCTGAGGCCGGCTTCGGCGACCGTGCCGCGTCCCTGCGGGCCGAGCACGCCGAAACCGTGGGCATCGTCCACGATCAGCCAGGCGTCGTGGCGGGCGGCGCGTTCGAGCAGCGCGGGCAGCGGCGCGACGTCGCCGTCCATGCTGAACACGGCGTCGGTGACGATGGCCTTGCGGCGGGCGCTGCTGCGTTCGAGCAGGGTGTCGAGCGCGGCGAGGTCGAGGTGGGGGTAGCGGTGCAGTTCGGCGCGCGACAGCAGCGCCCCATCGACCAGCGAGGCGTGGTTGAGGCGATCGGCGAACACCGCGTCGCCGCGTCCGAGCAGGGCCGGCAGCACGCCGCTGTTGGCCATGTAGCCGGTGGAAAAATACAGTGCGCGCTCGGCGCCGACGAAACGCGCGAGCGCGGTTTCCAGTTCGTCGTGCACCGCGTGGTGGCCGGTGACCAGGTGCGAGGCTCCGGCGCCGGTGCCGAAGCGCTGCGCGCCGGCGGCGAGCGCAGCGGCGAGCGCCGGCTCGGCGGCGAGGCCGAGGTAGTCGTTGCTGCCGAAGGCAAGCAGGGCGCGGCCGTCGACCTGCGCGTGCGGGGCGCACGGCAGGGTGTTGCGGCGCCGGCGGCGGCGCAGGGCGTCGCGCTCGAGCGCCGCGAGGCCGGCATGGAGGTCGTCGCGCAGGCTCATGTGCGGCTCCACCGGGCGTTCACGCCAGCGCCGCGGCAAGGGCGGCGGCGGCGCCATCGGCGAGGCGGTCGATGTCGTCCGCATCGACGATGTAGGGCGGCATGAAATACACCGTGTCGCCGATCGGGCGCAGCAGCACGCCTTGTTCGAGGGCGGCAGCGAAGAAGCGGCGGGCGAAGTCGGGTGGGGCGCCGGCGACGTCGAAGGCCGCGATCATTCCGCACTGGCGCAGGTGGCGCACCGCGCGGTGGTCGGCGAAGCGCGCGCGCACGGCGTCGCCGAGCAGGCGGGCGCGGCTGCGGTTGGCTTCGATCACGCCGTCGGCGGTGAAGATGTCGAGGGTGGCGAGCGCCGCGCGGCAGGCCAGCGGGTTGCCGGTGTAGGAATGGGAATGGAGGAAGGCGCGCGCCGTGTGCTCGTCGTAGAAGGCCTGGTAGATGTCATCCGAGCTCAGCACCAGCGACAGCGGCAGATAGCCGCCGGAGATGCCTTTCGACAGGCACAGGAAGTCGGGCCAGCCGCCCGCCGTGCCGGCGCCGGGTGCGGCGGCCTGCTCCCAGGCGAAGAAGGTGCCGGTGCGCCCGCAGCCGACGGCGATCTCGTCGGCGATCAGGTGCACCCGGTAGCGGTCGCACAGTGCGCGCGCCAGGCGCAGGTACTCGGCGTCGTACATCACCATCCCGGCGGCGCCCTGCACCAGGGGTTCGACGATCAGCGCCGCGGTCTCGGCGTGGTGGGCGTCGAGATGGGCTTCGAGCGCCGCCGCCGCGCGCCGCGCCACCTCGGCGGCCGGTTCGCCGTCCGCGGCGAGGCGGGCGTCGGGGCAGGGCACGGTGCCGCCGCCGCGCACCAGCGCCGCGTAGGCGTCGCGGAACAGGGCGACGTCGGTGACCGCGAGCGCGCCGACGGTCTCGCCGTGGTAGCTGCCGGCCAGGCTGAGGAAACGGTTCTTGCCCGCCTCACCGTGGTTGCGCCAGTAGTGCACGCTCATCTTCAGCGCGATCTCGGTGGCCGAGGCGCCGTCCGAGGCGTAGAAGGCATGGCCCAGGCGGTGGCCGGTGAGGGCGGCAAGGCGTTCGGACAGCTCGACCACCGGCGGATGGGTGAAGCCGGCGAGCATCACATGCTCCAGGGTGTCGAGCTGGTCCTTGAGCGCGGCGTTGATGCGCGGGTTGCAGTGCCCGAACAGGTTCACCCACCACGAGCTGATGCCGTCGAGCAGGCGGCGGCCGTCGGCATCGATCAGCCACGCACCTTCGCCGCCGACGATCGGCACCAGGGGCAGGGCCTCGTGGTGCTTCATCTGCGTGCACGGGTGCCAGACGGCGGCGAGCGAGCGGGCCAGCAGATCGTCGGAGCGGAGCATGAGGGGAAAAGCGCGATGCCGGGAACGAGGGGCATCCATGTTGGGCAATCGGGGAAAAGGTGTCAAATCGGACCATCCGCAGCGGACACCGCGCATCCGGCCCGGGAATCGCTGCCGGGCCTTGCCGGGCGGGGCTGGAACGTTTCGCCGCTGTGCGGTCCAATCGGGCCACCGCTCCGCCGCACCCTTTGAGGCCCATGACCGAACCGAACGTCCGCATCGCCGGCAGCGCCGCCGGGATTCCTGCCGAGGCCTGGGGCGAGCTCGCCGCGCCCGGCGACCCGTTCCTGAATGCCGACTTCCTGCGCATCCTCGAAGCCAGCGGCGTGGTCGCCCCGGAGACGGGCTGGCAGCCGCTCCACCTGCTTGCGACCGAGGACAACCGGGTCGTCGGCCTGCTGCCGCTGTACCTGAAATCGCATTCGCACGGCGACTTCATCTACGACTGGAGCTGGCGTCCGGTATGGGAGAGCTTCGGGCGGGACTACTACCCGCGCCTGATCTCCGGGGTGCCATACACGCCGGTCGCGGGGCCGAGGCTGCTGGTTGCGCCGCGCAGTGCCGACGCCGGTGCGGTGCGCCGCGCGCTGATCCGCGCGGCGCAGGCGCTGGTTGCCGGGCAGGGCTGGTCGAGCTGGCACGTCGCCCTCGCCGCAGCGGACGATGTCGCCACCCTCGAAGCGGCCGGCCTGCTCGTGTCGCACGACGTGCAGTTCCACTGGGCGGATGCCGGCTTCGGCGATTTCGACGGTTTCCTCCAGTCCTTCTCCGCCGAGAAGCGCCGCAAGGTGCGCGCCGAGCGGCGGCGTGCGGCCCAGTCCGGGCTGCGCATCGAGGTGCGCCACGGCGGTGAGATCCGCGCCGACGAGTGGCCGGCGCTGCATGCGCTGTACCGGTCGACGTTCGAGCGCTTCGGCAACCACGCCGCGTTCAGCGCCGAATGCCTGGCGGCCCTGGCCGCGGCGCTGGACGAGCGGATGGTGGTGTTTACCGCCGCCGACGGCGAGGTTCCGGTCGCGCTGTCGCTGTGCTTTCGCAGCGCCGACACCCTGTTCGGCCGTTACTGGGGGGCGAGCCGCGCGGTCGACAGCCTGCACTTCGAGCTGTGCTTCTATCGCGGCATCGACTACTGCCTGCGCGAGGGGCTCGTGCGTTTCGAGCCCGGCGCCGGCGGCGAGCACAAGATCGCCCGCGGCTTCGTGCCGCAGCGGGTGCGCTCCGCGCACTGGATTCCGGACCCCGCGATCCGGCGCATCGTCGCCCCCCACCTCGCCCGCCAGGCGGCCGGCGTCGCCGCCTACCGCGACGATGCGGCACGCCATCTGCCGTTCCGCCGCGCCGGGTGAGCGCCGGGGCGTGCGCGCAGGGGGCCGTGCGCGATTCGCGTTAACATTACCGTCGTCCGCATTGCCGTCTTCCACATTGCCGCCGCCCGTATCCACTGCCCTTTCTCGCTGCCTTTCCCTTCGCCACGGAACCCATGATCCTCGTCCTCTCTCCCGCCAAGGCACTCGACTACCAGACCCCGCCGACGACGGCGTGCTTTACCCAGCCCGATTTCCTCGATGATGCCGCCGAACTGATCGAGGTGCTGCGCGAGCGCTCGCCGGCCCAGGTCGCCGAGCTGATGTCGCTCTCCGATGCGCTCGCCAGCCTCAACGTCGCCCGCTATGCGAGCTGGTCGCGCCCCTTCACCCCGGACAACGCCAAGCAGGCGGTGCTCGCCTTCAACGGCGATGTCTATGAAGGCCTCGATGCCGCCAGCCTGTCGGAGGCGGACCTGGCCTGGGCACAGGACCATCTGCGCATCCTCTCCGGGCTGTATGGCGTGCTCCGCCCGCTCGACCTGATGCAGGCCTACCGTCTGGAAATGGGGACGAAGCTTGCCACCGCCCGCGGCCGCAACCTGTACGCGTTCTGGGGCGAGCGCATCACCGCCGCGCTCGACCGCCTGCTCGCCGGCGAGGAAGCGGCCGGGCGCGAGCGCGTCCTGCTCAATCTCGCCTCCGACGAATACTTCAAGTCGGTGCAGCGCAAGAAACTCGCCGGCCGGATCGTGACCCCGGTGTTCGAGGACTGGAAGGGCGGGCGCTACAAGATCATCAGCTTCTACGCCAAGCGCGCGCGCGGCCTGATGAGCCGCTTCGTGATCCGCCAGCGCATCGACGAGGTCGAGGCGCTGAAAGGCTTCGCCAGCGAAGGCTACGCTTTCGCCGCCGCGGCGTCGGACGCCGACACCCTGGTGTTCCGCCGCCGCGAGGAATGAGGCCGATGAAGATCAGCTCATGCTTCGATTCCGGTGCGATCGAGGTCGTCCGCCTCGACGATCCACAGGACATCCACCTGCGCCTGCGCCAGGACAATGCCGCCGATTTCCGCCAGTGGTTCCATTTCCGCCTCTCCGGTGCCGCCGGCACGCCGCTGCGCATGGTGTTCGACAACGCCGCCGACGCCGCCTACCCGGACGGCTGGCCGGGCTATCGCTGCGTGGCCTCCTACGACCGCCGCCACTGGTTCCGCATCCCCACCACCCGCTACGAGGACGGCACGCTGATCGTCGAGCACACGCCCGAACGCGACAGCATCTACTACGCCTACTTCGAACCCTACTCGCATGAGCGCCATCTCGAGCTCCTCGGCCGGGTCGAGCACTCGCCCCATGCCTGCGTGCGCAACCTGGGGAATACGGTGGACGGGCGCGACCTCGACGTCGTCGTGGTCGGCCGCCCCGCCCCCGGGCGCGTGCCGGTGTGGATCATCGCCCGCCAGCATCCGGGCGAGACGATGGCCGAATGGTTCGCCGAGGGCCTGCTCGAGCGTCTGCTCGAGCGCGCCGACCCGGTAGCGCGGCGGGTGCGGGAGCAGGCCGTGCTCTACATCGTGCCCAACATGAACCCGGACGGCGCGGTGCGCGGCAACCTGCGCACCAACGCCGCGGGGCGCAACCTGAACCGCGAATGGCGTGCGCCCGACCCCGCCGCCAGCCCGGAAGTGTTCGCCGTGCGCGCGGAAATGGAGCGCACCGGCTGCGTGTTGTTCCTCGACATCCACGGCGATGAGGCGCTGCCCTACGTATTCTTTTCCACCGCGGAGGAAGTCCCCGGTTTTTCCGCCGCGATGGCGGCCGCCCAGGCCCGCTTCGTCGAAGCCTTCGCCGCCGCGAGTCCCGACTTCCAGACCCTCGAAGGCTACCGGCCGGGACGCTTCGGCGATGAACTGCTGAGCCTGGCGAGCAAGTGGGTCGCACACCGCTTCGGCTGCGTGTCGCTGACGCTGGAAATGCCGTTCAAGGACAACGCGCTGCTGCCCGACGGCGAGGTCGGCTGGGACGGCGCGCGCAGCAAACGCCTGGGGGCGGCGATGCTCGTCCCGATCCTCCACCACCTGGCCCCGCCCGCCCCGGCGCGGCCGGTCGTGGTGGGCGTCGACCCGGGATGACGGTTATTTCTTCTCTGTCGGTTTGGGCGCATGGCGTGCGGCGATCTCGGCGCGGATGCGCTCGATCTCCTGCGCCCGGGCCCGGGGCGTGCCCCACGGCGCGGGGGCGACGGGGCGGGCGGCGGTGTGTTGCGAGGCCGCGGCGGGGGCCTGGCGTTCGGCCTCGCGCCGGCGCATGGCCTCCTCCTGGGCTTGCAAGGCCTCGCGGGCCTGAAGGATACGTCCGGCCTTGAGCAGGGGCAGCTCCGCCACAGCGACCCCCGCGGCCTGGGCCAGCGCCTGGAGCGGGCGGTAGGCGTCCATGCGGACGAAGTCGCCGATCAAGGGCAGGTTGAGCGCGCCGAAGACCGGCTGCCAGGCTTCGCCGTCCCCTTCGCGTGTGTCGCGACGCACCAGCAGCTGCGGGTTGAGCTGGTACCAGCCTTGGGCGATGCGCCGGAACAGCTTGCGGTTGTAGGCGTAGTCGCGCGCGACCTCGTTGCGCGACAGCACGCTGGACAGATGCGCGCGCTTGTTGCGCTCCGGGCGCAGCACCGCGGCGGGCAGGTGCTGCCAGGCCTCGAGGATGTCGGCGGTCTCGAAGGCGGCCTTGTTCGGCTTGCGCAGCATCGTGGTGAAGCGGCTGCGGAACAGCGTCCACAGGGTGTGGAAGAGCAGGTATTCGGCGTGATGGCGGTCGAGGCGCACCAGGCGCTCGCCGGTGTTGACGTCGAAGGTGGACGGGGCGACGCGCTCGTACACGGCAGCGAAGGGCCCGCGCGCGTAGGCGGGGTCGCGGAAGGCCTCGCGCAGCGCCCAATGGAGCGCGTTCCAGCCGTAGTGATCGGCGGCCGAGAGGCTCGCGCCGCGCTCGAGCAGGGCGTCGACGAGGGCGACGTTGCCGGCGGCGGCGGCCGCCATCAGCGGCGTCTGGTTCATCGGCAGGCGATGCTCGACCCCGTGCTGGTCGCACTGGCGCAGGATGTCCTTGAAGTTGCGCTGAAAATAGCCCACCCAGCTCTTGCGCCCGAGGGTGGTGAGCTGCTGCGCGTACTTGGCCGCGGCGTCGAAGCGGGCGTCGTTGACGAGATGCAGCGCGAGCTCGGGCTCTTCAAAACACACGGCATATTCGTGGAGCTGCTGCTTGTGCTTGCCGCCGGGCGCCTTGTCGACGAAGGTCTTCTGCAGCAGTTCGCGCAGGCGCGCCTCGTCCATCACCGGCCAGGGCACCGGCGTCTGGCGCAGGATGTCGCGGCGGATGGCGTCGGCCTGCTCCTGCTTGCCCTGCAGCTCGAGCTTGCGCGCTTCCTTCTGCCAGTCTTCCAGCGACGACTTGACCGCATCGACCTTGGGCGCGGCGCCACTGGCGAGCGCCAGCAGGCCGAACAGGGGGTGTGCGGTATCCGACTCGACCAGATAGAGGTTGCGGGTGGCGCGGGTCAGTGCCACGTAGAGGGCATTCACGAAGAACTTGTAGACCTCCAGCGACTTGTCGTCCTTGTCGCGGGCGCGGCGGTACTCGAGGGTGTCGGCGGCGAGATCGGAACGGTCGACGCCGGCGGCGATGTCGTCGAACTCGCGCCGGTTGTCGGAGACGAAGCGGTAGAGCACGATGTTCTCGTACTCGAGGCCCTTGGCCTCGTGGATCGAGAACAGCAGCGGGGTGGCGAAGCGGGCGCGGGCGGCGGCCTTGTCCTCGTCGCGCATGACCAGCACGGCGAAGCGGGTCGATTGGCGGCTGCTGCGGTCGAGCTCGCGCACCGCGGCGTCCTTGTCCGCCACCAGCGCGACCTTGCCAGCCTCACCGCCGACCGCGTCGACGAGGAAGTTGCTCTCGCGGTCGATCGAGCCGAAGCGCCGGTGCTTGATCTTGAGCAGGGTGTTGGCGACCCGCGTCGCCTCGCGGCCGTTGCGGAAGTTGGCGGTGAGGACCGCAAGCTCCTGGCTGCGGGCGCGCTCGGCGTCGCGCCAGAACAGCGTTTTGACCTGGCTCCAGGAGAAGAAGTTGGGATGGACGATCTGGTTCGAATCACCGCACAGCAGGAAATGGCCCGGCTTCTTCAGCGTGGCGAGCACCAGCGCGAGCTGGGCCGGGGTGAGGTCCTGGACCTCGTCCACGACGACGAAGTCGTAGCGCGGCGCGGCCAGCGTGCGGCTGGCGTGGGCGACGAGGTTCAGATCGTAGAGGCCGGCCTCGCCGAGCCAGGCACGGTATTTTTCGAACAGGTCGTAGAGCCGTCCGCGCTCGCCGGCGGGAAAGATCGACTGGCGCACGCCGAGCGTGAGGTACTCGTCGCGCCCGAGCACGCCGCTCGCCGCCGCGGTGATGACGCCGCGGATCTCCTCGAACACCTGGTGGGCATCGAGGTCGCGAAAGGCCTGCCGCATGCGCGCGAACCAGGCGGCGAAGTCGCGCCAGCGGGCCTCGCGCCCGCCCGGGACGTGGATCGACTCGACGAACTCGCGGTACGACAGGAACACCGCATCCTGCCCCGGATGCTCGAAGCCGTGGGCGTAGTAGAGGTCGCGCGCGCTCTGCGCGAGATAGGCGGAGTGGGTGACATAGAGCACCTCGCCTTCGGTATGCTTGAGCTTTTCCAGCGTGAGTGCGGTCTTGCCGCTGCCTGCGCTGCCGACCACGATCAGCGGTGGCGGGCGGCGATAGACGGCTTCCTGAGCGTCGTCGAAGGACAGGGGCTTGTCGAGCAGATGGACGGTGCCGTGCCCGGGGTGCAGGTAGCGGATTGGCGGTGCCGTGCGCACGGCGGCGAGCTCGGCCTCGGCGAGCGCGTCCTCGCCCTCGTCGAGCTGATCGAGGTCGATGGCGGCGCCACGCAGGAAGCGCGACTTGTCATAGGCGTGGTGGGCGATCACCTCCAGCATCAGGGCGCAGACTTCGTCGCCGTGGCGCAGCAGGGTGAACAGCAGGCGGTCGGCATCGTTCAGGCGTGCGCGGTAGTAGGCACCATGCGCGGAACCGTGTCGCAGCTTCTTCACCTGGGCGGCGCGGAAATCACCCCTGGCGATGGCGGCGCAGACCTTGTCGTAGGCGGTGCGGACGCGGCTGGTGTCGAGTCCGGAGTAGGTGAGAATTCTCATCGGTGTCGGAGGGGCGTGGGGAGGCGCAAGTATAGGCCGATACGCATACCGGTTCGACGGGCGGACCTTGGGCCGCCGTGCCCCTGATGGCGTTCATCAAACGGGGACAAGCTCACATCCATCCAACCCACATCATTTCAGGCTCGATGCGTTGAATCAGGATGTGGCCAAACGTTCGCCGATTGACAGGGTAAGGAATAATCCTTACTTTAGGGCGTCACCATAGAGAAGAGGAGCCTGGTCATGTCCAGCATCCACGAACTCGCCACGCTCACGTCGAAGGGACAGATCACCCTGCCCAAGTCGATCCGGCAGGCGCTGGGGGTTGATACCGGCGGCAAGGTGGCATTCGAACTGCGCGGCGGCGAAGTCGTCGTCACGCGCGCCGAGAGCGCGCATGAAGACCCGGCAATCGGTGCGCTCCTTGGGCTGTTGGAAGCCGACATCCGCGCCGGAAGGCACCTGCAGTCCTTGCCGGACGATCTCGCCCGCGCGATGTTGGCCAATGCCGGCCATGCCGTGAACCTTGATGAAGAGATCGACGGCGACGTGGCGCTCTGATGGAGCGCCACGGCTGGACACTGCTGTTCCACGAAGGGGTGGCCGGGCAGCTGCGCAAACTGCACGCGGCGGCGCAGCGAGCGGAGCGGAATGACCCACAGGGGGGCGCTGGCAACGCCAACGTCAAGTTGTTCCGCGCGCTGAGCCAGTTGATCATCGATGCCGTGCCGAGCGATCCGGCGCGCGACGAGTTCCGTCAGGGCAACACCTTGGGTCCTGCCTATCGGCACTGGCGGCGCGCGAAGATCGGACGGCGGTTCCGTCTGTTCTTCCGCTATGACTCGAAGGCCAAGGTGATCGTCTACGCCTGGGTGAACGATGAGCAGACCCTGCGATCGGCGGGTAGCAAGTCCGACCCGCATGCGGTCTTCGAGAAGATGCTGGGGCGGGGCAATCCACCCGACGACTGGAACGCGTTGATCGCTGCCAGCGAGCAGGATTGGATGCAGAGGTAGCCTCTCTGCCTGGCGATGACCCGTCCGGAGCGCAGGCAACTTCGCGCCCGGGCAGAAGGGTGGGCCGGCGTTAAAGTGGCGCTTCCCCCTGACCGGGTTTGGCCATCGCAATACCGAATCCGGTGATCACCCTCCGCTGCCGTTGCGGATTCTTGCGAGGATGGCGGCGGCGCAGGCCACGCCCGAGCGCACCGCCGACTCCAGTGTTGCCGGGTAGTCCGAGTCGATGTAGTCGCCGGCCAGCCACAGCCCGGGCAGCGGAGTGCGGATGGCGGGGCGGATGATGCCCGGGCGGCAGGCGAGGGTGGCGCGCTTTTCGATGATGAGCTGCGACCATTCGGGCGCCGGCAGGCGGCGGCCGAGCTGGCGCTCGAGCTGGGCATGGGCGGCGAGGATCAGTTCGTCGCGGGGCAGCGCCTCGTGCGCGCCGTGGGCGCTGATGACGCAGGCGATGAGCCCTTCGGGGCCGCCGAGCTGGCCGCGGTCGAAGGCCCATTGCGCCGGTTCGGCGGCGGTGCCGCCGACCAGGCCGATCATCGGTTCGGGCAGGCGCTGTCCCTTGCCCAGGGCGAGATAGACGGTGACGATCGGCTCGTGCGGGAGGGCGTCGATCTGTGCGGCGAGGCGGTCGCAGGCGCCGGTGGAGGCGAGCAGGGCGCCGGCGTGGTAGGGCGCGGTGGCGAGCACGACCTGGGGCCAGGGCTGGCCGCCGGGGTCGCCGTCGAGGCGGAATCCGCCTTCGACCGGGCGGATCGCCTCGATCGCGTTGCCGGTGCGCAGCCGGCCGCGCCGGGTGGCGAGGTAACGCGCCGCCGGCACCGGAAACAACTCGGACAGATCGGTGCGCGGAAGCAGCAGCTCGCTTGCCGCCGCGCCGGCGGCGAGACTGTCGCGCAGCACGTTGGCGAAGACCTGGGCGTCGGCTTCGGCGACCGGCGTGTTCAGCGCCGCCACGCACAAGGGCTCCCACACCAGGGTATCGAGCAGCGGTGTCTGCCGGGTTTCGCGCAGCAGGCCGGCGACGGTCATGCCCGGCGGCACGCGAAAGGCGTGGCGCTTGAGCCAGTGCATCAGGCGCAGCATCGCCAGCCGGTCGGCCCAGCTCAGCCCTTTCGCCCGCAGCAGGCCGACCGCCAGGTGCAGCGGGGCAGGCAGCGCCGCCGCCTGCAGGCGCAGGCGGCCGGGCACGTGCAGGGTCAGCGGCAGGTGGGCGAGCTGCTTCGGCGACACCCCGCACAGGCGCAGCAGGCGGGTGAGCTCGGAGTAGGCGCCGAGCAGGATGTGCTGGCCGTTGTCGACCCGCCAGTGGTGGTCCTTGTGCACCACGCGCGCGCGCCCGCCGAGGGTGTGCGAGCGCTCGAACACCGTCACCTGCACGCCGGCGCGCGCCAGTTCCACCGCGCACGCCAGCCCGGCGTAGCCGGCGCCGATGACGGCGACCGCGGGCATCGGCCTCAGCCCTTGAACCAGGTGGTGCCGGCCAGCCACACCTTGCGTAGCGGCGTCAGCGAAGTGCGGCGATCGAGGACCTGGAAGCCGTCGGCGGCGATCTCGCGCAGCAGGGTGCGGTAGATCGCCGCCATCACCAGCCCGGGGCGCTGGGCCTTGCGGTCGATTTTGGGCAGCTGGGCGAAGGCCTGATCGTAGAAATGCTCGGCGCGCCCGGCCTGGAATGCCATCAGCTCACGGAAGGCGTCCGAGTGGCGGGCCTCGAGCAGATCCTTCGCCGGCACACCGAAGCGCTGCAGATCCTCGACCGGCAGGTAGATGCGGCCGCGGCGGGCGTCCTCGCCGACGTCGCGGATGATGTTGGTGAGCTGGAAGGCCATGCCGAGATCGTGGGCGTACTTCAGCGTCCGGCGGTCCTGGTAGCCGAAGATTTCCGCCGCGAGCAGGCCGACCACGCTCGCCACCCGGTAGCAGTAGAGCTGCAGGGCCTTGAAGTCGGCATAGCGCGTCTGCGTCAGGTCCATCGCCATGCCGTCGATGATCTCGAGCAGCTGCTCGCGCGGCAGCTGGAAGCGGCCGAGCACGTCCTGCAGTGCCTGGCCGACCGGATGGGTGGGGGTGCCGGCGTAGATGCGGTCGACTTCCTGCCGCCACCACTCGAGCGTGCTCTGCGCGAGTGCGGGGTCGTGGCATTCGTCGACGACGTCGTCGACCTCGCGGCAGAAGGCGTACAGGGCGGTGATCGCCCGGCGCCGCTCGGCGGGCAGGAACATGAAGCTGTAGTAGAAGCTGGAGCCGCTCTGGGCGGCCTTGTCCTGGCAGTAGTCGTGCGGGTTCATGTGAGTCGTCCGTAATGGAGGGCACGCCAGCCCAGCCGCGGCCAGTCGCCGGCCCCCAGCTTCGGGCGCCGCCGGAAAACGTCGTAATCAACCGCCTCGATGCGTTCGAGGATGCGCAGCCCGCCCACCACCACCAGGCGCAGCTCCCAGCCGATGCGCCCGGGCAGTCCGCCCGCGAGCGCGGCGCCGTCGAGCATCATCGTGCGTGCGCGGTGCACTTCGAAGGCCATCAGCGCCCGCCAGTCCCTGTCCGCGCGCGATCGGGCGGCGGGCGCCCGGCGGGCGTCATGCGCCAGCTCCGCGAGGCGGGCTTCGTCGACCCCGAAGCGCGCCATGTCGTCCTGCGGCAGGTAGATCCGGCCTTTGGCGAGGTCGATGGCGACGTCCTGGCAGAAGTTGATCAGCTGCAGGCTGGTGCAGATCGCATCCGAGTGGCGCAGCTTGTCCGGCGTGGCTTCGCCGTACAGGCACAGCATCAGGCGGCCGACCGGGTTGGCCGAGCGCCGGCAGTAGTCGAGCAGCTCGTCGAAGTCGCGGTAGCGGGTTTTGCCGACATCCTGGGAAAAGGCGTCGAGAAGGTGGCGAAAGTGCTGCAGCGGCAGCTTGTGAGCGCGGATCGCGCGCCCCAGGCGCTCGAACATCGGCGCCAGCGCGGCGTCCTTCACCGCGATGCCGTGAGCGCAGGCTTCGAGCGCGAGGCGGTAGTCGTGCAGCCGCGCCAGGCGCGCCACGCCGGGCGCGTCGCCTTCGTCGGCGATGTCGTCGGCGCTGCGCGCGAAGGCATAGATCGCCTCCACCGGCTCGCGCAAGCGGGCCGGCAGCAACAGGGAGGCGACGGGGAAGTTCTCGTAGTGCTCGACCGGCATCGGGTGGAAGGGGGAAGGCTCACCGCAGGCCGGTGAAGAACGGATGAGGAGGAGGGGGAGACAAGGCCGCGGAGTATACCGTACCGCATGAGCCGCACCGCACGCCTGCGGCCCGGCCGGCGTTCAGGTGCCCCCCTCGCCGGGGCGGCGATCCGACTCGCTTCAGCGCAGTGTTTTCGCCTTGCGCGCGGCGTACCACAGGCTCGCGGCCACCGCACACGCGAGGATCGTGGCGACCACCGCGAGCGACACCGGCACCGGAATCTTCACCCACTCGACGATCAGCATCTTGGTGCCGATGAAGACCAGGATTGCGGCGAGGCCGTACTTGAGCAGTTCGAAGCGGTCGCCGAGGTCGGCGAGGAGGAAGTACATCGCGCGCAGGCCGAGGATCGCGAACAGGTTCGAGGTCAGCACGATGAAGGGGTCGGTGGTGATCGCGAAGATCGCCGGGATGCTGTCGACGGCGAAGATCACGTCGGAGATCTCGACCAGCACCAGGGCGAGGAACAGCGGCGTCATCATCCGCACGCCGTCGCGCATCACGAAGAAGCGCTCGCCTTCGAGCTTCTCGGTGACCGGGTAATGGTTGCGGATCCAGCGGATGAAGGGGTTCTTCTCGAGATCGGGATCGTGCTCGGAAAACCACGCCATCTTGATCCCGGTGACGACGAGGAAAGCGCCGAAGAGGTAGAGGATCCAGTGGAACTCGGTGATCAGCCAGCTGCCGGCGAAGATCATGATCGTGCGCAGCGCGATCGCGCCGACGATGCCGTACAGCAGCACGCGGCGCTGCAACTCGAGCGGCACCGCGAAAAAGCTGAAGATCATCATCCAGACGAAGACGTTGTCCACCGCGAGCGACTTCTCGACCAGGTAGCCGGTGACGAAGGCGAGCGCCTTCTCGTTGGCGATGGTGCGTCCCAGCGTGTGGTCGAGATACCACCACAGCCCGCCGGCGAACAGCAGCGAGACCGTCACCCAGGCGAGCGACCAGCCCGCCGCTTCCTTCAACGACACCCGGTGCTGCCTGCCGCCGCCGAAGGCAAACAGATCCACCAGCAGCATCGTCACCACGATGGCGGCAAAGGCCGCCCACATCCACCACGTTCCGATCGATTCCATTGCGTGCTCCGCTCAAAACAAAAGGGCCTGTTCCCGAAGGACACAGACCCTTGCATCTGGCTTGCGTGCACGGACCTTGCCCTTGGGCAAGGTCTCGCTTGCAACGAAATCGTTGCCTGCAGCACCGGGCGATTGTCTGGCGACAATCCTGCCGTGATGACGACGCTGCAGCGTGAAAAGCTACTCCCCTTGATGGAGCGCGAGTGTAGGTTGCGCCTCGGCAAAGTCAAGAGCTGCGGCTGGCCGGGCTTGTCCCCGATGTCGACATTCCGGCCTCCATCCTGTACCTGCGGCGATGATTCTGCTGGAATGGCAGCGTCCGCACCCAGACGAGGATCGACGCATGCTCCAGCTCACCGACCTTGCCCGCACGCTCCCCGGGCCGCCACCGCGGGTGCTGTTCGAGCGCCTGTCGCTGGCGGTCGCCGACGGTGAATGTGTGGCGGTCGTCGGCGAGTCGGGCTCGGGGAAGTCCACGCTGCTCAACTGCATCGCCGGGCTGGAGCCGGTCGATGGCGGCGAGATCCGGGTCGATGGGGAGCGCATCGACCACCTCGACGACGATGCGATGACCCGCCTGCGGCGCAGCCACTATGGCTTCGTGTTCCAGGCGTTCCACATCCTGCCGCACCTGAGCCTGATGCAGAACGTCGCCCTGCCGCTGTGGCTGCTGCAGGTGCCGGATGCGCAGGCCGAAGCGCAGGCGCGCGCGATGCTCGCGCGCGTCGGCCTCGGCGCGCGCGCCGGTGACGTGCCGCAGCAGCTGTCGGGGGGCGAGCTGCAGCGGGTGGCGATCGCCCGCGCCCTGGTGCATCGGCCGAAGCTGGTGCTGGCCGACGAACCCACCGGCAACCTCGACCCCGGGCGCGCGGCCGATGTGCTTGACCTGCTCCTTGGCCAGATCCGCGACAGCCGTGCCGCCGGCGTGCTGGTGACCCACTCGCGCCTGGCCGCCGCCCGCGCCGACCGGGTGCTGGAGCTGGGGCCGACGGGCCTGCGCGACATCACCGCATCGATCGCCGCATCGTGACCGGGATGGCACTCGCCCCCCGCCTGCAGCGCGTGTTCCTCGCCAGCCTGCTGCGCCGGCGGCTGGCGACCGCGCTGTCCTTGCTTGCGATCGCACTCGGGGTGGCCCTGGGACTGGCGGTGCAGCTCATTCACAGTGCGGCGCTGGACGAGTTCGGGCGTGGCATGCGGCTGCTCGCGGGCGAGGCCGATCTGCAACTGGTCGGCCCGCGCGAAGGTTTCGACGAGGCGATCTATCCGGTGCTGGCGCTGCGGGCCGAAGTCGCCGCCGCCAGCCCGGTGCTCGAAATCGAGGCCCGCCTGCCGGGGCGCAGCGACAACCTGCGGATCCTCGGCGTCGACCTGTTTCGCCTCGCCCGGGTGCAGCCCGGGTTGTTGCCACGAGCTGACGAAGAGCGCGACGCCGGGGCAGGGCGCCGCCTGGCCGCGCTCCAGCCCGATGCGCTGTTCCTCACCGACGAGGCATACACGCGGCTGTCGCAGGCCTTGCCCGCAGCGACCGGCGCGCTGCAGCCGCCGGCGATCGTCGACGGCCTCCTGCTCACCCAGTCCGGGCTGCGCCCGCTTCGCCTGCGACTGGCCGGCCGGGTGCCGGGCGCGGGCGGAGTGCTGGGGGTGATGGACATCGCCGGGGCGCAGCAGCACTTCGAGCGCATCGGCGTGCTCAGCCGCATCGACCTGACATTGGCCGCGGGAGTGACACCGCAGGCGGCGATCGGTTCGCTGTCGCCGCTGCTCCCGCCCGGGCTCGCACTGCGCGTGCCGGAAGCCGCGGCCGGCGAGGTCGGCACGCTGTCGCGCGCCTATCGGGTCAATCTGACCCTGCTCGCCGCGATCGCGCTGCTCACCGGCGGCTTCCTGGTGTTCTCCACCCAGCTGCTGTCGGTGGCCCGGCGGCGGCGCGAGTTTGCCCTGCTGCGCGCCCTCGGCCTGGAGCGGCGCCAGCTGATGCGCGGCCTGCTCGCCGAAGGCGTGGTGCTCGGACTGATCGGCGGCGGGCTCGGCGTCGCCCTCGGCCATGCCCTGGCGGCAGGCGCGTTCCGCCTGGTCGGCGGCGACCTGGGGGCAGGCTTCTTTCGCGGCCTGGCCCCCGAGTCGAGCTTCGATCCGGTGTTGAGCCTGGGCTATTTGCTGCTGGGGGTGCTCGCCGGGGCGGCCGGAACCTGGCTGCCGGCGCGCGAGGCCGGGCGCGTGGCGCCGGCGCGCGCGCTGCGTGCAGAGGAGAGCGTGCGCGCCGGCCTGGCGCCGGGCCGGGGGCACGGGGTCCGCGTCGCCGTGCTGGCGGCGCTGGGGGCGCTGGCCTGCCTGCTGCCGCCGGTCGGCGGCATTCCGCTGGGCGGCTATGGCGCGGTGGCCTTCGCCCTGGCGGCAGCGGTGACGGCCCTGCCGGCACTGGCCCGCGCCGTGCTGCCTTTGCTGGGGCGGGGGCGGGGCGCGCTGTGGCGCCTGGCCCATGCGCGCCTGAGCGCCTCTCCCGGCCAGGCGGTGGTGGCGGGCGCCGGGGTAGTGGCCAGCGTCGCGCTGGCGGTGTCGATGGCGATCATGGTCAGCTCCTTCCGGGTGTCGGTCGATGAATGGCTGACCCAGGTGCTGCCGGCCGACCTGTACGTGCGCGCGTCGTCCTCGGGCAGCAGCGGCTACCTCGATCCGCAGGTGCTGGCCCGGATCGGCTCGATCGCCGGCGTCGCCAGCGTCGATACCACCCGCCTGATCAATCTGCGCCTGTCCGAATCGGAGCCGCTGTTCAGCGTCCTCGCTCGTCCGGCCCGCGGCAACTGGGGGCTGCCGCTGGTCGCGGGGTCGCTGGATCCGCCCGCGGCCAGCGAGCTGCCGCCGGTGTGGGTTTCGGAAGCGGCGGCCGACCGTCATGCGCTGCGGCCCGGGGCGATCTTCGAGCTGCCGCTGGGCGGCCGCCTGCAGCGCTTCACCGTTGCCGGGATCTGGCGCGACTATGCCCGCCAGCATGGCGCGGCGCTGATCGACAGCCGTGATTACGCCGTCCTGACCGGCGACACCCGGGCCAACGACGCCGCGATCCGCCTCGATCCCGGCATCGATCCGCAAGCCGTTGCCGAGACCCTGCGCACCCTTTTCGGCGCCGGGCATCTCGCCATCGCCTTGCCCGGCGAGATCCGCGCGGTGAGCCTGCGGATCTTCGACCGCACCTTCCTGATCACCTACCTGATGGAAGCGGTGGCGGTGCTGATCGGCCTGTTCGGCATCGCCACCACCTTCGCCGCGCTCGCCACCACCCGCCAGGGCGAGTTCGGCATGCTGCGCCACCTCGGCCTGACGCGAACCGAGATCGGCCGCCTGATCGCTGCCGAAGGCGCACTGACTGCCGGCCTGGGCGTGCTCGCCGGGCTGATCGGCGGCGGGGCGATCGCCTGGGTGCTGGTCGAGGTCATCAACCGTCAGAGCTTTCACTGGAGCATGGAGCTGGCCGTGCCGTGGGCCGCGCTGGGGGTCTTCAGCGCGAGCCTGGTCGGGCTCGCCGCGGTCGTCGCCCGCCTTGCCGGGCGGCAGGCGATGCAGCGCTCGGCGGTGCTGGCGGTGAAGGCGGACTGGTGAGCGAGTCGCAAGGGTGATGGAGCGGAAAAAGTGATGAAGCGGTTATTGCGCATTCTGCCCGGCGCATCGAGCGTACTGCTCTGGATCGTGCTCTGGGCGCTGGCGCCGGGCGCGGCGCGCGCCGAAGCGGCGCAGGCAGCGCCTGCGGCGGCCTATCCAGCGGTCGTCCGTGGCGGTGCGCTGTCCTTTCCCCACGACTTCGGCGCCCATCCCGAGTACCGCACCGAATGGTGGTACATCACCGGCTGGCTGCGCGATGCCGCCGGGACCGAGCGCGGCTTTCAGCTCACTTTCTTCCGCGTGCGCACCCGCATCGGCGAGGACAACCCCAGCCGCTTCGCGCCGCGCCAGCTGATCCTCGCCCACGCCGCCGTCGCCGACCCGGCGAGCGGCCGCCTGCGCCATGCCGAACGGGCGGCACGCGCCTATCCCGGGCTGGTCGAAGCGCGCGAAGGACACACCGGGGTGCAGCTCGACGACTGGTTCCTGAGTGTCGCCGGCGCAGGGCAGGGGGTGGATGCAGCCGCTGCACGGAAGGGCGCTGCGATCGACCCGGGCGACGCTGCGGATGCGCCGCCCCCCGGCCAGCAGGCAGGGCCAGGCTGGCCGACCGTCTATCGCAGCCGGATCAGCGCCGAGGACTTCGCCTTCGAGCTCGAGTTCGCCGCGGCGCGGGCGCCGGTGGCAAACGGCGAGCACGGCTTCAGCCAGAAGGCCCCCGATCCGCGCAACGCCAGCTACTACTACAGCCGGCCGCAGCTCGCGGTCCGCGGCAGCCTGCGCCTGGACGGGGCGGCGTTCGCGGTGAGCGGCCATGCCTGGCTCGATCACGAGTGGTCGAGCGAGATCCTGCCCGCCGGCGCACGCGGCTGGGACTGGATCGGGATCAACCTGCACGATGGCGGCGCGCTGATGGCGTTCCAGATGCGCGACCACGCCGGTGGCGCACTGTGGCACGCCGGCACCGAGACCGGCGCCGGGGGCGAACGGCGTACCTTCGCCCCCGGCGCGCTGCGCTTCACCCCGCTGCGGCGCTGGCGCTCGCCGCGGACCGGGACCGAGTATCCGGTCGAGTGGGCGCTCGATCTGGACGACGGCCGCCGCCTGCTGCTGCGCCCGCTGATGGACGACCAGGAACTCGACAGCCAGGCGTCGACCGGAGCGATCTACTGGGAAGGCGCGGTGCGCCTGTACCAGGTCGAAGCGCAGGGCGTGGAGGTGGAGATCGGCGAAGGCTACCTGGAGATGACCGGCTACGCCGAGCGCCTGGGGATGTAGCGCTGGCCGTTGCTGGTGACAGCACCGATCCTGCCTGCATGACGTCCTTCATTCGCGGTGCGATAATCCCGCCCTTTCCAATCAGCGCAGGAGCAAGATCGTGATCCTCGTGACCGGTGGCGCCGGCTTCATCGGTGCAAATTTCGTGCTCGACTGGCTCGCCGGCGGCGGCGAGCCGGTGCTCAACCTCGACGCGCTGACCTATGCCGGCAACCTCGAGACCCTGGCGGGCGTGGAGGGTGATCCCGGGCATCGCTTCGTCCATGGTGACATCTGCGATCGCACGCTGCTCGAGCGCCTGTTCGCCGCGCACCGTCCCCGGGCAGTTGTGCATTTCGCCGCCGAAAGCCACGTCGACCGCTCGATCCACGGCCCGGCCGCGTTCGTCCGCACCAACGTCGAAGGTACGTTCACCCTGCTCGAAGCAACACGCGCCTACTGGTCCGCCTTGCCGCAAGACGAGCGCGAAACCTTCCGCTTCCTGCACGTGAGCACCGACGAGGTGTACGGCTCGCTCGGCCCGGACGACCCAGCGTTTACCGAGACCAAGACCTACGAGCCCAACAGCCCGTATTCGGCGAGCAAGGCCGCGAGCGATCACCTGGTGCGCGCCTGGCATCACACCTACGGCCTGCCGGTGCTGACCACCAACTGCTCGAACAACTACGGCCCCTTCCAGTTCCCGGAAAAGCTGATTCCGCTGATGATTGTCAACGCCCTCGCCGGCAAGCCGCTGCCGGTCTACGGCGACGGCCTCAACGTGCGCGACTGGCTGTACGTCGGCGACCACTGTAGCGCGATCCGCGCGGTGCTCGCGCGCGGCCGGGTGGGCGAGACCTACAACGTCGGCGGCTGGAACGAGATCGCCAACCTCGACATCGTCCACAGCCTGTGCACGCTGCTCGACGAGTTGCGCCCGGACGCCGCCGGCGGCTACGCGCGCCTGATCACCCACGTCACCGACCGCCCCGGACACGACCGCCGCTACGCCATCGATGCGCGCAAGATCGGGCGCGAGCTGGGCTGGAAACCGGCGCAGACCTTCGCCACCGGCATCCGCAAGACGGTGCAGTGGTATCTGGACAACCCGCGCTGGGTGGCCAACGTGCAAAGCGGCGCCTACCGTGACTGGGTGGCGCGCAACTACGCGGCGCGCGAGGCGCGGCAATGACGATCCTGCTGCTGGGGAAGAACGGCCAACTCGGCTGGGAACTGCAGCGTGCGCTGGCACCGCTCGGCGAGCTGATCGCGCTCGATCGCCACGGCGCCGTGGAGGAGGGGATGAGGCCGGGGGAGGGCGCTCGGCTGTGCGGCGATCTCACCGATCTCGACGGGCTCGCCGCCACCGTGGACCGGCTCGCGCCCGGCGTCATCGTCAACGCTGCGGCCTACACCGCGGTCGACAAGGCCGAAGCCGAGCCGGCGCTCGCGTACACGATCAACGCCGCCGCGGTCGACGTGCTCGCCCGGGCGGCGGCCCGTAACGATGCGCTGCTGGTGCATTACTCGACCGACTACGTGTTCGACGGCAGCGGCGAGCAGCCCTGGCAGGAAGATTCGCCCACCGCCCCGCTGTCGGTCTATGGCCGGACCAAGCTCGAAGGCGAGGAGGCGATCCGCGCCAGCGGCTGCCGCCGCCTGATCTTCCGCACTTCCTGGGTCCATGCTGCGCGCGGCGGCAACTTTGCCCGCACCATGCTGCGCCTGGCCGCCGAGCGCGAACGCCTGACCGTGATCGCCGACCAGATCGGCGCCCCCACCGGCGCCGAACTGATCGCCGATGTCAGCGCGCATGCAATCCGCGCCGTGCTGCGCAACCCCGTGCTCACCGGCACCTACCACCTGGCCGCCGGCGGCGAGACCAGCTGGCATGGCTACGCCGGGTTCGTCATCGAGCAGGCGCGCCGCCTTGGCGTCGCATTGAAAGTGGAAGAAATCGCGCCGATCGCCAGCGCCGACTATCCGGTCGCCGCCGCCCGGCCGCTCAACTCGCGGCTCGACACCCGGCACCTGCGCGCGGCGTTCGGACTGCACCTGCCGGACTGGCGGCAGGGCGTGGAAAGAATGCTGCGCGAAATTCTGGGCTGACCGGCCCGGAGATCGGAATTGCCTGCCGGAGAACGCTCCGGCGAAATCCAGGAGCCGCGGCAGGCAAGGTGCAGCCGTTCAGGGTGTGGTGCGGGGAAAGAGACTCGAACTCTCACGCCTTGCGGCGCTGGAACCTAAATCCAGTGCGTCTACCAATTCCGCCATCCCCGCATAGCTGGCCGATGCAAAAGCGGAGCGCATTATACACAGCCCGTGCACTCCGGTTGTCGGCCAGCGCTGCCGCTAGGGCGCGTCGTATGCGCCCCCAGAAAAGCGCGATAATGTGCATTATGTAAAGTTAGGCTTCGACGGCTGATTCGTCGGGCTCGAACTGCAATACACGCTGCATACGGTTTACGGCCACCTCGCACTGCGGACGCCTAAGCACCCGGCACACTGCATGTAGCTGGAAAGGACAGACACCCGCCGCAATCAGTCGTCGCGCAGCACGTCCATGGCATCGACCGCGCGCAGCAGCGAATGCGTCTCGAAATTCTCGGAGGACCGCTTGTCCCATTCTGCGTCGGTGATGCGGGCAGCCATCGGGCGCTCCGGTCAGGTGGTTGCGAGCGTCAGATGTCCGACCGGCTCGGACGCCGGCCGCACCTTGATCTCGATGTCATAGCCGAGGCGATTCAAGCAATCCATCAGCTTGCGCTCGGACAAGTTGGTGAAGTCGCCGCGCATCATGCCCGACACCTTCGGTTGCGGGATGCCCATGCGCTTGGCCGCCGCCTGTTGCGTCAGCCCGAGAGCACGCATCGCCTTCCTGATCTCGAGCACCAGGCCGGTCTTGATCTTCAGTTTCTCGGCGTCGGGAAGTCCAAGGTCGGCGAAGACGTTGCCCGAGCTGCGCTGAACCTCGACGCCTTCAATGATTCGTTTTTCCATCTCGTAGCTCCTGTGTCACGCCGACGCACGTCGGGCGGCAACGCCATCAGATCCTTGTAGCTGCTCGCGATCCATTCGAGCGGTCTTTCTTCGTTGACCATGGTGGTAATTTATACCTGTTCAGGTAAATCCACAAGCGCGGATGATTTAACAGGATGTTGATTTAATAGGTTTTCCAGCATCCATGCGGGTTGTGAGGCTGATATAATTACATCTGCATTAAGAAACTGATTATTCTCATGCGCGGCATCGACCATAAACAGAACGCCCTGTTCAGCTACGTCAATATCGAAGACCGCATTGACCGGGATCATCCGTTGCGCCGGATCAAAACGCTGGCCGATATGGTTCTGCGCACGATGTCGCCGCAATTCGATGCGTTGTATGCCGATGGTGGCCGCCCGTCGATTGCACCGGAACGCTTGTTGCGGGCGTCGCTGTTGCAATGTCTGTTTTCGATTCGCTCGGAGCGTGCGCTGGTCGAGCATATCGATTTCAACATGATGTTCCGGTGGTTCGTCGGCATGACGCTGGACGAGCCGGTCTGGGATCACTCGACGTTCAGCGCCAATCGCGAGCGGCTCCTCAAGGAGAGCGTGATGCGCGAGTTCTTCGGTGGCGTGGTGGCGATCGCCGAATGGGCCGAGCTGGTGTCGGACGAGCATTTCAGTGTCGACGGCTCGCTGTTGCGGGCGTGGGCCTCGCACAAGAGCATGATGGCCCGGGACGGCTCCGACGAGCCGCCCGGACCGGATCAGGGACGCAACCCCGAGGTGGACTTTCGCGGCAAGAAGCGCTCGAACAAGACGCACGTCTCGCGCACCGACCCGCAGGCCCTGCTCGCCAGCAAGGGCGGCGGCGTGGCGTACCTGAGCTACACCACGCATGCGTTGGCCGAGAATCGTCACGGTCTGATCGTCGATGTCCACACTACGACCGCCACCGGAACCGCTGAGCGTGAGGCGGCGTTGGTGATGGCCAGGCGCAGCATCAAGCCCGGCAATTCGGCGCACAAGCCGACGCTGGCGGCCGACCGGGGGTACGACACCGCCGAGTTCATCGCCGCGCTCGAGCCGCTGGGCATTGCCCCGCATGTCGCGGCCAAGGTCAAGGGCAGCGCCGTGCCCAATGAGGTGAAGTCGTCCCCCGGTTACGCGGTCAGCCTGCGCCGACGCAAGATGATCGAAGAGGCCTTTGGCTGGGCGAAGGATATCGGCACGCTGCGCCATGCGATGGCGCGTGGGCTGGATCGAATCCGTGCGCATGCGTTGCTCAATTTCTCGGCTTATAACCTGACGAGATTGGGCAATCTGCTGGCGCCGTAATTCGCGGGCGCCCTGGCGCCCTGCGGATGGGAAACGTTGTAGTCGAAAAACCATGTCTTTGCGGCGACAGGAGCGCTGCTGATTTGCGGTAGCACAATCGACGGAAAAGTCAGCTTGAATCGGCATGATCACGGGGAAAGCGGGCGATTTTCAAAGTCGATTTTTCCCCGGGGACTGGAAACCGAAGGTGAACCCGAGATTTTCAACACCCTGTTAAGGCAATTGTCGCTAAACAAATGGTTTCCGACATACATGCAATAATCGTATGCACTTATCGTGTTGGGTCTACCCCATCCACCCGCGCAGGCGGTCGCTCAGCGTATCGACCGCGAGCACCAGCGCCAGCATTGCGATCAGCACCGTCGCGGCCTGCGCCTGCTGGAAGATCGACAGGTGGAAGTACAGCATCTGGCCGAGGCCGCCGGCGCCGACGAAGCCGAGCACCGCAGCCATGCGGATGTTCATCTCCAGGCGGTAGAGTCCGTAGGCTACGGCTTGCGCCCACACCAGCGGCAGCGTGCCGTAGACGAAGGCCGCCACGCCGCCGCTGCCGGCTTCCCGGAGGCTCTGCTCGGGCTGCGGCGGCGCGTTCTCGATCGCCTCGGCGAACAGCCGGCCGAGCACGCCGGTGGTGTGCAGTGCCAGCGCCAGCACGCCGGCGAAAGGGCCGAGCCCGGCGGCCAGCACCATCAGCGTCGCCCACACCAGCTCGGGCACGCTGCGCAGCAGATTGAGGGCGAAGCGCGCCAGCCGGCCGGCGGCGGTGCCGTGGCGCCCCGCCGCCGGCAGTGCGATGAGCAGTCCAGCGGCGGCGGCGAGCAGCGTGCCGATCAAGGCCACGGCGAAGGTCTGGATGGCGCCATAGGCGGTCTTGCGCAGGAACTCCGGTTCCAGGTCGGGGGGGAAGAACGAGGCCGCGAAGCGCCCCATGTCGGCCGCCGCGCCGGCCGAAAAGAACGCGGCGAAGTCGATCCCGAGATAGGCGAAGCTCCCCGCCACCGCGGCCACGACCAGGGCCGTAGTGAGCACGCAGCTCAGGCAGAAGTCGGCTGCGCCGCGCGGCGGCGCGCAGGGCTCGCGCGTCCCGTTCATCGCCCGCCCTCGCCGCCCGGCCCCGGCCTCGCCGGGAATGCCCGGATGCCCGTGCCGCGTGCTGGCGTGTTCATGCGAGCGCCCGGCGCAGGGCCGCGCTCAGGGCGTCGGCGAACAGCACCAGGACGAGGAAGACGAGCAGGATCGTCGCCGCTTCGCCGCCGTTGAGCATCTTCATCGACTGGTCCATCAGCTGCCCGAGCCCGCCGGCGCCGACGAAACCCATGATCACCGAGGCGCGCACCGCGCATTCCCAGCGATACACGGTGTACGAAGTCAGCTCCTGCGCGGCGTTGGGCAGCAGCCCGTAAGCGAGGGCGGCAAAGCGCCCGCCGCCGGCTTCGAGGATCGCCCGCGCCGGGCGCGTGTCGGTCGACTCGAGAATTTCGGTGTAGACCTTGCCGAGCATGCCGCCGTAGGTGATCGCCAGCGCGAGTACGCCGGCCGCCGGCCCGAGCCCGAGCACGCGCACGAACATCAACGCCCAGACGATCTCGGGAACCGCGCGCAGGAAAGTCAGCACCGCCCGCCCGGTGGCACGCAGCATGCTGCCGCCGAGCCGCCCCGGCCCCGGACCGATCGCCGCCACCGCCAGCGCGCGGGTGCTCAGGATCGACAGCGGCACCGCCAGCAGCAGCGCGAGCGCGATGCCGGCGGTGGCGATCGCCATCGTCTCCAGCGTCGCCTCGAGGAGGTAGCCGAGGAATTCGGCCGAGCTTGCCGGGGGCAGGAAGCCGCCGACAAAACGGCCCATGACATGCAGATTGCCGGGCTCGAACAGCACCCAGGGACGGAACTCGGCGAGCACCAGCAGCGGCCACAGCAGCACCAGCGCGACCAGCGTCCACCCCAGGCGCGCGCGTGCGGCGGGGTCGCGATCGGGCGGCGGAAGCGTTTTGGCCGGTGCGCTCATGTCAACGTCCGCGGCAGTTGTCCAGGCGCACAGGCGCCGGCTGTGCATCGGCATCGGCGGTGGCGCGGGCCGGGGCATCCCTCGCTTGCAGCGGCAGCAGCTCGCCCTCGGTGGCGTAGAGTTCGTGCAGCATCGAATCGGTGATGCGGGCGGTTGGCAGATCGAACACGACCTCGCCGCCGCGCAAGCCGACGATGCGCGGAAACCACTTCAGTGCCAGGTCCACTGCGTGCAACGAGGCGAACAGGCTGGCGCCGCTGTGCCCGGATGCAGCGACCAGCTCGCCGAGCGCGGCGTCGGCAAGCGCGGGGTCGAGCGCGGAAACCGGCTCGTCGGCGAGGATCAGGTCGGGCTGCTGATAGAGCACGCGGGCGATGCCGACGCGCTGCAGCTGGCCGCCCGAGAGCCGGTCGCAGCGCTCGAACAGGCGGTCGGCGAGGTCGACGCGCGCCAGCGCCGCCTGCGCCCCGCCGATGTCGACCGGATAGAGCAGCGACAGCAGGCCCTTCCACGCCGGCCAGCGGCCGAGCCGGCCGGCGTGGATTGCGGTGACGACGCGCAGCCGCGGCGGGATCGGCGGGCTCTGGTGGATCGTGCCGATGCGCGCGCGCAAGCGCCGCAGCGCGCCGGCCGACAAGCGCCAGGGGTTGGCGCCGAGGACCTCAAGGCGTCCTTCGGAGGGGCGCAGCGCGGTGCCGAGGAGCCGGATCAGGCTGGTCTTGCCCGCGCCCGAGGGGCCGATCACCGCGACCCGCTCGCCGCGGACGGCGCGCAGCGAGATCCGCTGCAGCGCGCGAAAACCGTTGCCGTGGGTCAGGCCGACGCCCTCGAGCTCGAATCCCATGCCTGTGCTCCGCGGGCGCCTACTTGATCAGCCCGGCACTGCGCGCCGCGCGCTCGATGCCGTCGTAATTGGCGCTGGTGGTGGGCACGAACTTCGAGGCGCGCTGCAACGCCATCAGCTCTTTGTGCGCTGGGTCGGCCGGGTCGAGCTTGAGGAAGGCGTTGGCGATCTTCTCGCGCAGCGCCGGATCGAGCCCCGGGCGCACCGTCCAGTTGTAGTCGTAGTACGGCGGCGTGGTGGCGATGACCCGGACCCGGCTGGCGTTGGCGTCGCCCTTCTCGAGCAGCTTGTCCATCACCGAGGCGTTGAGCACGCCGGCTTCGGCACGGCCGGAGGCGACGAAGGCGACGGTGGCGTCGTGCGCACCGGAGAAGGCGATGCGGGTGAAATCCTTGTCGGGGTCGATGCCGTCCTCGAGGAGGAAGAAGCGCGGCATCAGGTGCCCGGAGGTCGACGACGGCGAGCCGAAGGCGAAGGTCTTGCCTTTGAGCTCGGAAAGCGATTTGACCGGGCTGTCGGCGGGGACGATGAACTTGCTGGTGAACACTTCGTCTTCGGCACGCTGGACGATCGGCAGCGCCTCGCCCTGGGTGCGCAGCCTGGCCTGCACGTAGGTGAAGCCGCCAAGCCAGGCGAGGTCGATCTTCTTTGCCGCCAGGCCTTCGACGACCGCGGCGTAGTCGCTGACCGGAGTGAACACCACCTTGAGACCGGTCTCCTTCTCCAGATAGTCGCCGAGCGGCTTGAACTTGCGCTGCAGCTCGGTCGGCGCCTCGTCGGGGATCGCCGACACGCGCAAAACCTGGGCGTGGGCGGCAGCGGCGCCGAGCATCAGCGAAAGCGCGAGCGCGCAGCGGGACATCAGGCGGGACATCGGAATCATCGGGCTCTCCATTTTCCGGTTACGGTTCCGCAGGGGCGCAAGGATGCGGCACGCCGCCGGGGGGCTGTCGTTATAACAGAAGCCGAACCGGTTCGAGCGCCCCGCCGGGGTGCGGCGTCGGTCCCGGCGGCGGTGCCCGCGGTGTTCGTCCTCGCGGTTTGCATTCACGCCTTTCCCGCAGCTTGCAGCAGCGCGCCGAGCAGCCGGTGCAGCGCGGCGCGCTCGCGCTCCGGTGCAAACAGCGGCGCACGCTGGCGGCACTGTGCGGCCAGTTGCGCCATCAGTCCGCCACCCTCCCCTGCGACCGATTCGCGACAGCGCAGCAGCAGCGTCGCCAGCGCTTCGGCATCGCCCCAGGGAAAGTAGCCGGCGTAATCGGCGCCGAGCATGCCAACGTTGCCGTCGATGCGCGACGCGAGCACCGGCGTGCCGCTCGCGACCGCCTCCATCACGACGTGCGCGCCACCTTCCATGCAGCTGGCGTGGATCAGCAGATGCGCGCGCTGGATGTGGCGGCGCACCGCCTCGTGCGGCCGGCCCCCGAGCCAGCGGTAGTTCGGCGCCGCCGCCATCGTCGCCCGCGCGGCCTCGCCGAGCGCCGGATCGAGTGCAGCGCCGATGTGGTCGATGAAGAGGTCGTCCCGCCCGGCGAGCAGCCGTGCGGCGGTGAACAGGGTCTGCGGCGACTTTTCCTCGCGCAGGTGGCCGACCATCACCGCCCGCAGATGGTGCGATGACTTCGCCAGCACCTTGCGCGCCGTGGTGGACTGGAAAATCACCCGGGCCTTGGCGCGCACCGCATCCGGCAGCGCCAGCGGTGCGCGTTCCTGCAGCACGACGAGCGCCTGGGCGAGATCGAGCGAATGCCGCGCCGCGGCGTCGGCAGCGATGTCGCGATACAGGTCGGTGCCGGTGAGCACCACCGCGAGGCCCTTGCCCGGGTGGGCGCCGGCCCAGGCCGCGATCGCTTCGGCCGAACGCCGCGCATGGAGCGCGATCATCGCAGCGTCGCCGGCAGCGAGCGCATCGGGCCAGGCCTTGACGATGCGCACGCGGCAGACGCCGGCAAGGTGGCGCTGCCAGCGCCGCGCCGTCTGCCAGTTGCCGTTGTTGGCATCGCGCAGTGCCGGACTGACGATCACCAGTTGCGGCATACTCGGGGCACCGGTCATCGCCCCCCGCTCCCGCCATGAACCTCGCCCCTGCCCGCTCCGAAGCCGCCCGCCGCGGTGGCCGCCGCCTCCTCGCCGCCGCGCTTGCCGACAGCCGCGCACGCACCCTGGCGCTGCTCGACGCCTACGCCGCCGCCCTCGGCGAAGGGCTGACGATTCCGTATTCGCCCCAGCTCAACCCGCCACGCTGGGAAGCCGGGCATGTCGGCTGGTTCCAGGACTACTGGATCGCGCGCAACCGGCAGCGCGCGATGGGCATCGCCTGCGACCCCGACCATCAGCGCCCCGCCGGGCGGCTGCCCGGGGCCGATGCGCTGTACGACTCGAGCACGGTTGCACATGCGACCCGCTGGCAGCTCGAGCTGCCCGATCTGGCCGCGACCCGCGCTTATCTGGCCGCGGGCCTGGTGCAGACGCTGGCCCTGCTCGCCGCCACCCCGGAGATCGATGCGGCGCTGTATTTTTTCCGCCTCGCGCTGTTTCACGAGGACATGCACGGCGAAGCCGGAATCTACATGGCGCAGGCGCTCGATATTCCGCTGCCCGGGACGTTGTCCGGTGCGTGGCCCGAGACGCTGTCCGGGCCGGCGGGTGGCGTGCCGGAGCCCCGCGCACTGAGCGTCCCGGCACAGCGCTGGACACTCGGCTGGCACGGCGACGGCTTTGCCTTCGACAACGAGCTCGCCGCGCACGAAGTCGCGCTGCCGGCCTTCGAGATCGATGCCGAGGTGGTGAGCTGGCGCCGCTACCTGGCTTTCGTCGACCAGACCGGTGCCGCGCCGCCGCGCTATCTGCGCCGCCAGAATGGGAGCTGGCAGTGCTGCGTGTTCGGCCGCTGGGAGGCGCTGGCGCTCGACGCCCCGGCCGTGCATCTGCGCTGGGACGAAGCCGACGCCTGGTGCCGCTGGGCGGGGCGCCGCCTGCCGAGCGAAGCCGAGTGGGAACTCGCCGCGCTGACCCAGCCGGGGTTTCGCTGGGGCCAGGTCTGGGAATGGACCGCCAGCCGCTTCGCCCCCTACCCCGGCTTCGCCCCCCACCCCTACCGCGATTACTCGGCGCCGTGGTTCGGCGAGCGCTACGTGCTGCGCGGCGCGAGCCGGGCGACCAGCCCGCGCATGGCGCATCCGCGCTACCGCAACTACTTCACTCCCGAGCGCAACGACCTCTACAGCGGCTTTCGCAGCTGCGCGCTCTAGCGCCGGAGATCGCATTGCGGTTTCAGCCATGGGCGGCGAACACCGCGAACCAGCCGCGCGCATCGCACCAGTGGCGCGACGCCGAAAACCCCGCCGCGGCGAGCAGTGCGGCGAAGTCGTCGACGCGCCATTTGTACGAGTTCTCGGTGTGGATGCGGGCGGAGGCGGCAAAGCGGCGCTCGCCTTCGGCCCAGCGCACGGTCGTGTCGTGCAGCGCTTCCAGGTGCATTTCGATGCGCGACCGCTGCGCGTTGAAGAAGGCGACATGGCGCCAGTCGGCGAGGTCGAAGTCGGTCCCCGCCAGCCGGTTGACATGGCGCAGCAGGTTGCGGTTGAACGCGGCGGTGACGCCGAGCGGGTCGTCGTAGGCCGCTTCGAGGAGGTCGCGCGCCTTGACCAGATCGACGCCGATCAGCAAGGCCCCACCGCGGCATTCGGCATGCACCTGGCGCAGCAGGGCCAGAGCCTCACCGGGGGTGAAGTTGCCGATGCTCGAGCCCGGGTAGAACAACGTGCGCGGGCCGTCGCCGGCCTCCGGTGGCAGGCACAGCGAACGGGTGAAATCGAGCCCCACGCCCAGCATTGCGATCGCCGGATGATGGCGCTGAAGCCGTTCCAGCGACGCATGCAGGTAGTCCACCGAGATATCGACGGCGACGTAGCGACGCACGCCCAAGGCCGCGAACAGGCGTTCGGCCTTCTCGCAGTTGCCCGCGCCGAGGTCGACCAGGGTTGCGGCGGGGCCGAGGAGTGCGGCCATTTCCGACAGGTATCGAGCGAAGATCGCCGCCTCGGTGCGTGTCGGGTAGTACTCGGGCAGTACGGTGATCGCCGCGAAGAGCCGCGCGCCGAGCGCGTCGTACAGGTATTTCGGCGCGATCGTCGCCACCGGCGCGCTCAGGCCGGCGAGCAGTTCGGCCCGGATCCGCGCCGGGGCTTCGGGTGCGAACTGCACGCAGCGGGGGGAACTCACCGCCCTGCTCCCGCCACCCCGCGCCGCGCTGGTCCGCCCGTCGTGGCCCCCCACCCGTCGACGCTGACCAAGTTGCGGCACATCACCGCCGCGAGCTTGTCGACGCGGTGCGCCTCGTGCAGGGTCTTCAGGTAGCCGGCGAACTGCCCTTTCGATACCAGCGCGCTGGCGAAGCGCTTGATCGGCATATTGGCGATCGTGAACAGCTGGTTGAAGCGGTAGCCGAGATTGACCTGCAGGGTTGTATCGATCGTCCCACGGCGGATCCTGGGAAAGTCGGTGACGGCGGGCAGCGGAAAGGTCGGGTGCATCCGGGAGTCCTCGCGAGCGGTCGTTATCGTATTGCGGTCTTTCGATAATCGGACGAACCGGGTAATCCTTACACGACCTGAACGGTTTTGCACCTTGCTCATCACCCCCTTCGTTTCTGGGCGGAGGATGAACTACATTGAATCCGACGCTGAGTTGAAGGGGGCAGGAGGAAGAATGGGCGTCGGGCGTGTAAGGCTGCTGCGCGCCATACGACTCATTCATCAGAGAGGCGCACAAGCCGCTCGCCCCTGACAAAGGAGACAGCCATGAAAGCCACGACCTACAAGCTTGCCGCCGTCGCAATGCTTTTTGCATTCGCCGCGATCGCAGCGATGCCGGCCCATGCCGGCGACTGCCCGCAGAACACCACGGCATCCGCCAGCGCGGCGAAGTCCCAGGTGCAGAAATCGGCGTTCGACGGGCAGAGCCGTCTGCTCGAGATGTATGGTCCTTGAGCTCGGGGGCGGATCCCGGCGGCAACGCTGCGACTCCGGTCGGCCCGGTGCAAGCCGGGCCGCTTTTCGATCGAGCCCATGTAAGGTTCCGCCAAGCCGTACGACCAATCCCCTGACCATCCGCATCAGCGGACGGTCTGTCGTGCCAGACAGTTCCACATGACAACGGAGGGGCAGTCCATGAAATACGTCAACACGAGCCGTACCGCCATCGCAACGGTTTCCGCCGGGCTGGTGAGCGCCGCACTGGGGATGCCGCTCGCGGCACTCGCGCAGGCAAACCCATGTGCGGCAGGCACCCCGGCATCGAGCGCCGCCAACCCGTGCGCGGCGAAGAACCCCTGTGCGGCCAAGGCGAGCCAGCGCCCCGCCGGCTACAAACCGTACCAGGGCGCCCGTGCCGAACTGGTCGCCGCCGGCGAGAAGCTCTTTTCCGACACCCGCCTGTCGACGAACCAGCTCTCCTGCGCGAGCTGCCACACCGGCTATGCCGCCTACAACGAAAGCTTCGCCCAGCCCTACCCGCACAAGGTGGAGATGGCTTCCGGAATGTACGGCATGAAGCAGATCCATCTCGACGAGATGGTCCAGTTGTGCATCGTCACGCCGATGGCAGGCAAGGCGCTGGACTGGAAATCGAAGGATCTCGCCGCGCTGGTGGCCTACATGGAAGAGGAACAGAAAGGTTTCAAGGCGCATCTGGCAAAAACCCCGAGCGCGGCGAAGAATCCTTGTGCGGTGAAGAATCCCTGCGCGGCGAAGAATCCTTGCGCAGCGAAGCGATGAATGCCACGCCTTCCTCTGCTGCTACGGTCGCCCGCTCACCGGGCGGTGCGGCCGTGCGGGAGCCGGAGCTGGCCGGTTTCCTGCCCGGACTGGAGGATCTCGGTCCGACCACCCGCCACGCACTGCTTGCGGCCGGGCAGGAAGTGCTCGAGTGCCGCCGGGTGCTCGCCAAGGCCGGGCTCAATGTGGTCGGCGAAGTCCTGCGCGGCCAGGGCGAGTTCGTCGAGATGGAGCACTATCCACGCGACGACGTCTTCGACGCCGAGACGCACGCCCAGTACTACTATCACGCCCACCGCGGCAGCATCGAGCACGGGCACTTCCACACCTTCCTCCGTGCCGGGGGCATGCCTGCGGGGGTGGCGCCACAGGCCTTCGCCCAGGCGGGCGGAATCCGGCCGACGGGGGACGATGCGATCAGCCATCTGGTCGCCATCTCGATGGACGCCTGGGGCGAGCCGATCGGCCTGTTCTCCTGCAATCGCTGGGTCACCGGTGAAACCTGGTACCCCGCAGCGGACGTCATCCGGATGCTCGGGCGCTTCGAGATCGATCACGCCTGGCCTTCCTGGCCGGCGAACCGCTGGCTGGGAGCGATGCTGCGCTTGTACCGACCATGGATCGAAGGCCTGCTCCGGCACCGGGATGCGGTCATCGGCGCACACTTGCGCGCGCACCCGGAGCAGGACGTGTTCGAAGATCGTACGCTCGAGATCACCGGCTACCTGCCGCTGTCGGTCGATCGGTTTCTCGCCGCCCTCGTGGAAGGCGGGGAGGAATATCAACCGCCGTCCGGGAGGAGCGATCGATGAAGCATGAGGGCACCCGCCCCGCGGAAATATCCTGGGACGATCCATTTCTCATCGCCATCCGGCGCGACATGCTGCGTTTTGCGCAGCTCCAGCTGCGCGATTCGGGCGCGGCCGAGGACATGGTGCAGGAAGCCCTCATCGCGGCGATGAACAGCGCGCGGAGCTTTGCCGGTCGTGCGAGCTTCAAGACCTGGATGTTCGCGATCCTGCGCAACAAGATCGTCGATCACATCCGCGCCTCGTCGCGCGAAGTCTGCGGCGCCGATCTCGTCGACAGCCGCGGTGATGCCGACCTGAAAGACTTCGACGCGCTCTTCGACGAGCGCGGCTTCTGGAACCCGGACGACCGCCCCGCCACCTGGTCCGACCCGGATGCATCCTTTGTGCAGAAAGAGTTCTGGGCGGTGTTCGACGCCTGCCTCGACAACCTGCCCGCGCAGATCGCCCGCGTCTATATGATGCGCGAGTTTCTCGAGTTGGAAACGGGGGAGATCTGCCAGCAACTGGGGATCACCCGCAGCAACTGCTGGGTGATCCTCCACCGCGCCCGCCTCGGCTTGCGCGAATGTCTTGAAAATCGCTGGTTCCAGGGGGAGGCCATCCAATGATCAGCTGCAAGGAGGTGACCCGCCTCATGTCCGAAGGGTTCGAGCGCACGCTGACGCTGCGCGAGCGGTTCACGCTCAAGGTGCACACCATGATGTGCCTGGGTTGCACCAACTACGGCAAGCACATGGTCTTCCTGCGCAAGGCGACGCGGCGGCGGCGCGAAGGCGGCGCCGACGAAGGGCGCTGAGCCTGGCGGCCCATCTCCGGGAACAGCATGATGGGACCGATATTCAACCGCATCGGCCACTGGCTCGGGCGCACGCTCAGCCGCCCGGTGCATGTTCACGGCACATCCCGCCCCACCCCACCGGACGAACTTCTCGCCTGCCTGCGCCCGGGCGACGTGCTCCTGGTCGAAGGCCACTCGCGGATCAGCACCGCGGTGAAATACCTGACCCAATCGACCTGGTCGCACGCGGCGCTTTTCGTCGGCGACGCCCTGCACGGGCGGGCGCCTGACGGGCACTGCTTCGTCGAAGCCGATGTCGTCGAGGGCGTGCGCAGCGTCGATGTCGGCGAATTCGCCGGGCTTCACAGCCGCATCTGCCGTCCCCGAGGCCTGAGCGAAGAAGACTGCCGCCGCGTTATCTGCTATGTCACCGAGCGGATCGGCCACCAGTACGACTTGCGCAATGTGATCGACCTCGCACGCTACCTGCTGCCGACCCCACCGGTGCCGCAGCGATTCCGGCGGCGGATGATCGCTCTGGGCAGCGCGGACCCGACGCGCGCGATCTGCTCGACGCTGATCGCGCAGGCTTTTCAGTCCGTGCGCTATCCGATCCTGCCCATCGTGACACAACGTTCCACGGGCGACCCGATGTGCCCGGACTGCATGGAAGAGATCCTGCACATCCGCCACCACAGCCTGTTCGCACCGCGCGATTTCGACGTTTCACCCTACTTCGAGGTCGTCAAGCCCGCACTGGCGCATGGTTTCGACTATCACGCGCAGCTGAGCCAGCACATACACGTCGCGCCCCGCGCCGCTGCCCAGGTCCAGCACGCGGCAGCCCTCGAGCAGCGGCGGGCACACCAGGCCACAGCCGTAGTAGCGCGACAGCACCTCGGGATGGACCTTCGCCAGCAGCGGCTTGAGCCACGCCGGCATCTGGCTCGCATCGCAGCAGGCGGTGGTGCGCAGGTCGGTGCTGCCTTGCAGCTCTTTGCCGTAGTAGTCCTTCACGATGTCATGCATGGCGTGCTTCCCCTGTGTCGGAGGGCGGGCATCGTCGAGCCCAGCCGTCACGCGGCGCGAACCGCGGCATCGGCGCGGCCGTCGGCCAGCGCCCCGCCACAGCTCGAGCCGTTCCCCGCCGTGCAGCCGTAGCAGTGGTCGGCCACCCGGATGGCGCCGCCGGTGAGCGTCGCGGCGGTCGCGTCGCGGAGGTGCAGGCGCGGATGGCCGACGGCCGCGATCGGCAGTTCGAGCTGCTGGTTGAAGTCGCAGTCGTACAGATAGCCCTGCCAGTCGACGCTGATGAGGCTGCGGCACATCACCGCGGCGAGGTTGTCGGCGCGGTGCGCGTCGCGCAGCATCCTCATGTAGCCGGCAAACTGCCCCTTCGACACCAGCGTGCTGCCGAAGCGCTTGATCGGCATGTTGGCGAGTGCGAACAGCTGGTTGAAGCGAATGCCGAACCCGGCGCCGAGGTGTTCCCGGTACGCGCGCTCGAGCGACGCCTGCGGTGGCGGCAACACCGGCCCCTGCGGGTTGTAGACGAGGTTCAGGGTCAGCCCGCTGCCGTCCTCGCCGTAGCCCAGGGCGTTGAGTCTTTGCAGCGCACGGATGCTCGTCCCGAAGACGCCCTTGCCCCGCTGGCGGTCGACGTTGTCCGCCAGATAGCAGGGCAGCGAGGCGACGATCTCCACCCCCTGTGCGGCCAGGAAGGTCGCCAGATCTTCCTGGCCGGACTCCTCGAGGATGGTCAGATTGCAGCGGTCGATGACGCGCAGCCCGCGCCCCCGCGCCGCCCGCACGAGGCGGCGAAAGTGCGCGTTCAGCTCCGGCGCGCCGCCGGTCAGGTCGAACGTCGCCAGCGTCGGGCTGGCGTCGATGAAGTCGATCACCGCGTCGACGGTCGCCCCCGACATCTCCTCGGTGCGCTTCGGCCCGGCATCGACGTGGCAATGCACGCAACACTGGTTGCAGCGGTAGCCGAGGTTCACCTGCAGGGTTTCGATCCGGCCGCGACGGATGCGGGGGAAGTCCGTCGCCGCGAGCAGCGGAAAGGTGGGGTGCATCGAGGGCTCCTTGCGCAAGCGTCTGGTGGATTCGTGTGACTAGTCGGACGGACGGGGCAAACCTTACACCGGCCTGCCAGAATCCTCGCGACCATCGCCACGAATGAATGCGCAGATCGCGCCGGCAAGGCGAAGAAGACGGTGTCGCATGCCTACCTCCATCGGGAGCCATCGCAGATCTGCCCCTCGTTTTCCTTTGTCGCTTCTGCCGTGGCCCGGGCGGCGAATCGAGGAGGAGCGCGGGTCGTGCAGGACGCCGCCGCCCGTGCCCCGCTCTCGCAGATACTTGCAGCGCTGCCCGACGGACGCACGACATGATCAACCAGAAGGAGAATGAAATGCTATGAAGACGCTGAGCAACTACTCGAACCACCTCTCCCGCACGCCGCGGGAGCGATCCACGCTGAGTGCATGCCGGCGTAAGGATTCGCCCCCTCCCGACGACCAAGTGCTGTGACCACCGGAACCGTCCACGGTCACGCCCATCGACAAAGAGGATCCGACCATGAAAACGAGCCACCCCCGTCAGACATTGAGCACGCTGTTCTCCGCCGCCGTCCTGAGCGCCGCGCTCGGCATGCCTGCCGCCGTGCAGGCGGCGCCGGATGGCATCGCGCCCTCGAAAGCCATGCCCATGCTCGTCGCTACCGGTACGAATCCTTGTGCCGCCGCGAACCCCTGCGCCGCAAAAAACCCTTGCGCAGCGAAGAACCCTTGCGCAGCGAAGAATCCTTGCGCGGCGAAAAACCCCTGCGCAGCGATGAACCCCTGCGCGGCGAAGAAGTGATGGGGGCTGGAGCGGACGTGCCGCGGGTGGCTGCGTAAATGCGGAGCCGGCACGGGTTCCTCATCGCCTTGCTGGCGCTCCTGCCGGGCCTGGCGGTCGCCGACAGCGGGGGGTTTCTCGCCCGCCATTGGCAGCGCCCCCTCGCGCCACAGGGCGAAGCACCCGCGCGGTTTTCCCCGCAGGAGGCCACGCTCGATCCGGCCGCCTGCGGGAGCTGCCATGCGGTGCAATTCGACGACTGGCGCACGAGTTACCACGCCCGGGCGATGGGGCCCGGCGTGCTCGGCCAGCTCCTCGCGATGGCCCCCGAGGCGGACCACGAACACCAGTCCTGCCTGCGCTGCCACGCACCGCTCGCCGAGCAGGCCTCGTCGCTGGTCGCCGCGATCCGCAAGCAGCCGGGCGGCCGGGGGCACGAACAGGGACTGACCTGCGCCGGCTGCCATGTGCGCGGGCACGTCCGTTATGGCCCGCCGCGCCGGGACGGCTCGGTTGCGCCTGTCGGGGCCGGCCTGCCGCACGACGGCTGGCGGGCGACCTCTGCCTTTGCCGACAGCCGCTTCTGCGCCGCCTGTCACCAGTTCGAGGAGGACGGCTACGCCCTCAACGGCAAGCTGCTCGAGAACACCTACGCCGAGTGGCGCGCCAGCCCCGCCGCGCGCGAGGGACGCAGCTGCCAATCGTGCCACATGCCGGATCGGCGCCATCTGTGGCGCGGCATCCACGACCCGCAGATGACGGCCGCGGGGGTCACGATCGAAGCGGAGCCGGCGCAAGCGCGCGCCGGACGTCTCGGCGGGCGGCTGCGCGTCGTCAATACCGGCACCGGCCACGCCTTCCCGACCTACGTCACGCCGCGGGTGACGATGGAAGCGTTCCAGGTCGATGCCCGCGCCCGCCCGCTCGCCGGCACCCTGCGCAGCCAGCGCATCGCCCGCGAAGTGAGCCCGGATCTCGCCGCGGAGCTGTCCGATACCCGCCTGTTGCCGGGAGCCGAAGCCGTTCTGGGCTACGACGCGCCCCTGCGCCGCGAGGCGGTCGCACTCGTCTATCGCGTGCGCGTCGAACCCGATGCTTTCTACGCCGACTTTTATCGCGGCGTGCTGAGCGGCAACGGCCTCCCCGCCGACCCCGGGATGATGCGCCAGGCCCTCGCCGACGCCGAGGCCTCGGAATACGTGCTCTTCGAGTGGCGCGAGGCGCTGCCGGCGAACGCAAGGCGGTGATGATGTGTGATCGGGCGCACGACCAAGCCATCCGCGGCGCTTGCGCCAGCCATGAACCGACCGGGCCCACAGCATGAAGCACAGCCGACTTGTACTGCTCGCCGCGCTCGTCCTTGCGATCGTCCTTTTCTTCGCCTTCGATCTCGGGCGCTACTTCAGTCTCGATTTCTTCAAGGCGCAGCAGGGCGCCATCGAGGCCTGGCGTGAGGCGCACCCGCTCGCCGCGGCGCTGCTCTTCTTCACCCTCTACGTCGCCGTCACCGGGCTGTCGCTGCCCGGCGCGGCGATCATGACGCTCGCGGCAGGCGCGATCTTCGGCCTCGGCTGGGGCGTGCTGATCGTGTCCTTCGCCTCCACGATCGGCGCGACGCTGGCCTTTCTCGCCGCCCGCTTCGTGCTGCGCGACGCGGTGCAAGCCCGCTTCGGCGAACGCCTGCGTGCGATCAACGCGGGCATCGACCAGGACGGCGGCTTCTACCTGTTCACGCTGCGTCTGGTGCCGCTGTTCCCCTTCTTCGTCATCAACCTGGTGATGGGGCTGACGCCGATCCGCAGCTGGACCTTTTGCTGGGTGAGCCAGCTCGGCATGCTCGCCGGCACCATCGTCTATGTGAACGCCGGCACTCAGCTCGCGCAGATCGACTCGGCCGGCGCCATCCTGTCCCCCGCCCTGCTGGCCTCCTTCGCCCTGCTCGGGGTTTTCCCGCTGCTGGCGAAGAAGCTCGTCGCCTTCGTCAAGGCGCGCAAGGTCTATGCCGGATGGAAGAAACCGGCGACTTTCGACCGCAACCTGGTCGTGATCGGCGCCGGCGCGGCGGGGCTGGTGAGCAGCTACATCGCCGCGGCGGTGAAGGCCAGGGTGACGCTGGTCGAAAAACACAAGCTGGGCGGCGACTGCCTCAATACCGGCTGCGTGCCCTCGAAGGCGCTGATCCGCTCGGCGAAGCTGCTGTCGCACATCCGGCGCGCCAACGAGTTCGGCATTCGCGACGCGCGCGCGGAGTTCGACTTCGCCGAGGTGATGGCGCGCGTGCAGTCGATCATCAAGACCGTCGAGCCGCACGACTCGATCGAGCGCTACACCGGCCTCGGCGTCGAGGTGATCGAAGGCCGGGCGAAGATCGTCTCGCCCTGGGCCGTCGAGATCACCCGCCGCGACGGCGGCTGCGAGACGCTGACCACGCGCAGCATCATCATCGCCGCCGGGGCGCGCCCCTCGGTGCCGCCCATCCCCGGCATCGACGACGTCGGCTACTTCACCTCGGACACGATCTGGAACCTGCGCGAACTGCCCCGCCGGTTGCTCGTGCTCGGCGGCGGACCGATCGGCGCGGAGCTGGCGCAGACCTTCGCCCGCTTCGGTGCCAGCGTGACGATGCTGCTGCGGGGCGAGCGCATCCTGCCGCGCGAGGACGTGGAGGTGTCGGAAATCGTCATGCAACGGTTTCGCGCCGAAGGGCTCGTGCTGTGCACCGGACATGCGGCGAAACGCTTCATCGTCGCCGCGGGCGAGAAGATCCTGGTCGCCGAACACCGGGGCCAGGAGGTCCGCATCCCCTTCGACGTACTGCTCGTCGCCGTCGGCCGCGCGGCCTGCCTCGAGGGCTATGGCCTGGAAGAACTGGGCATCCCGACCGGGCATACGGTGGCGGTCAACGACTACCTGCAGACCCGTTACCCCAACATCTACGCCGCCGGCGACGTCGCCGGCCCGTATCAGTTCACGCATACCGCCGCCCACCAGGCCTGGTATGCGGCGGTGAATGCGCTGTTCGCGCCGTTCAGGACGTTCCGTGTCGACTACTCGGCGGTGCCGTGGGCCACCTTCGTCGATCCGGAAGTGGCGCGCGTCGGCCTCAACGAGCAGGAGGCCGGCAAGCGCGGCATCCCGTTCGAAGTCACCCGCTTCGGCATCGAGGATCTCGACCGCGCGATCACCGATGGCGAGGCGCACGGTTTCGTCAAGATCCTCACCGTGCCGGGCAAGGACAGGATCCTCGGCGTTACCATTGTCGGCGAACATGCGGGCGACCTCCTCGCCGAATACGTCCTCGCCATGCGCCACGGGCTGGGCCTGAACAAGATCCTCGCGACCATCCACGTTTATCCGACGCTCGCCGAAGCCAACAAATATGCCGCCGGCGAATGGAAACGCGCCCACGCGCCGCAAAAGCTGCTGCAATGGGTGGGGCGTTTCCACCAATGGCGCTTGAACAAGCCGCGCCGGGATCGGCAAGGAGAATGGCCGCGATGAAGATTTCGATCGTCGTTCCCGCGCTGAACGAGGCACGGACAATCGCCGCCCTGGGCGCGCATCTCGCCCCGCTTATGCGCCAGGGGGTGGAAGTGCTGATCGTCGATGGCGGCAGCGTGGACGGCACGCCTGCACTGGCGCGGCTCGCGGGCTTGCCGTCGATCACGGCTGAACCAGGCCGTGCCCGGCAGATGAACGCAGGCGCGGCACACACCTCCGGCGAAGTCCTGCTGTTCCTCCATGCGGATACCACCTTGCCGGCGGACGCGATCTCCCGGATCGGCTCGTGCCTCCATGCTGGCCGGGTATGGGGGCGCTTCGACGTGCGGATTGCCGGGCGCCCGGCGATGCTGAAGGTCGTTGCCTCGATGATCAACTGGCGCTCGCGGTTGACTGGAATCGCCACCGGCGACCAGGCCATGTTCATGACCCGCGAAGCCTATCGCACCGCCGGCGGCTTTCCCGATCTGGCGCTGATGGAGGATATCGAGATGTCCCGGCGCCTGCGTGCGCAATCGCCCCCCGCCTGCAGCACGAGCAAGGTCACGACTTTGGGCCGGCGCTGGGAAACGCACGGCGTCTGGCGAACCATCTTCCTGATGTGGCGGCTGCGCTGGGCCTATTGGCGGGGACGGCCGGCGAGCGAACTGGCGCGGGCCTACCGGCGATGAGCCCGGCCCGCATCGTCATCATCGTCAAAGCGCCGATCGCGGGCTTCGCCAAGACCCGGCTGATTCCGGCGCTCGGCGCCGATGGGGCCGCCCGGCTCGCCCGGCGCCTGCTCGAACGCACCGTGCGGACGGCGCTCGAGGCCCGGCTGGGCGCGGTCGAGCTCTGTGTCACCCCGGCGCCCGAGCACCCGGTTTGGCCGACGCTCGATCTTCCCGCCGGACTCGACTGGAGTGAACAGGGCGAAGGCGATCTCGGCGCCCGCCTGGCGCGTGCAGCGCAACGCACGATTGCGGCAGGCGAGACGGCGATACTGATCGGCACGGATTGCCCCGAATTGACCCCGACGCATCTGCAGGCCGCCGCCGCGGCGCTGCACGAGCACGATGCCGCCCTTGTGCCGAGCGCCGATGGCGGCTACGCGTTGCTGGCGATCCGGCGCTTTCATCCCCTGCTGTTCACCGCCATGCCCTGGAGCACCGACGTCGTCGCACGCGAGACGCTGCGTCGGATCGGCCGTCTCGGGTGGACGGTGGCGTCGTTTCCATCCGTCCACGACGTCGATCTGCCCGCCGACCTGCCACGGCTGCACGGACTGCTTCCCGGCGTTTGAGCGGCGGATCGAGCTCGAGCCGCAATGGCTCGACCTACGCCGCGCTCAGCAACCATCCCGCGGCCCCGCTGCCGATCACGACCAGCCACGGCGGCAGTTTCCAGAACATCAGCGCGACCAGCGCCACCAGCGCCAGGCCGAAGTCTTGTGGTGCGTGAATCGCGCTGGTCCATACCGGCTGGTAGAGCGCCGCCAGCAGCAGGCCGGCCACCGCCGCATTGATCCCCGAGAGTGCGGCCTGGGTGCGGACGTTGCGCCGCAGGCGCTCCCAGAACGGCAATGCGCCCACGACCAGGAGGAAGGATGGCGCGAAGATCGCCAGCAGGCAGATCACCCCGCCCAGCCAGCCGGAGGGGGAATCGTTCATCGAGGCGCCGAGAAACGCGGCGAAGGTAAACAGCGGCCCCGGGACGGCCTGCGCCGCGCCATAGCCCGCCAGAAAGGACTCGTTGCCGACCCAGCCGCCCGGCACGACTTCGGCTTGCAGCAGCGGCAGCACGACATGCCCGCCACCGAACACCAGCGACCCGGCGCGGTAGAAGGCATCCACCAGCGACAGCGCCCGACTCGGGAACAAGGCCGACAGCAGCGGCAATCCGATCAACAAGGCAAGGAACAGCGTCAGCCAGAACAGGCCCGCCTGGTGCCCGACCACGGTCGGCAGTGCGTCATGCGCCAAACCCTGCTGCGGCTTGAACAGCACGAGGCCGACGAGCGCCGCGACCGCCATCACGCCCACCTGCCCCCAGGCCGACGGCAGCAGCAGAACGACGCAGGTCGCGGCCGCCATGAGGGTGATGCGCGGCGCGTCCGGGCAGAGATTGCGGGCCATGCCCCATACCGCCTGGGCGACGACGGCCACGGCCACCACCTTCAAGCCGTGCAGCACGCCGGACGGCACCGCCTCGCCGTAACCGGCGATGCCCAGCGCGAACAGGATCAGGGCAATCGCCGACGGCAAGGTGAACCCCGCCCACGCGGCCAAGGCTCCGGCATAACCGGAGCGGCACAGCCCGAGCGCGATCCCCACCTGGCTACTGGCCGGCCCCGGCAGGAACTGGCAGAGGGCAACCAGATCCGCGTAGCTGCGCTCGCTCAGCCACTGCCGCCGGGTGACGAATTCGTCGCGGAAGTAGCCCAGGTGGGCAACCGGGCCGCCGAAAGAAGTCAGCCCCAGCCGAAGAAAGATCAGAAAGACAGCCCACGGGCTGCGCTCGGTTCCAGCGGGATCGGTCACGCTCACTCCTTGATCGGTAACGGTGGTGGAGGATGTTAGCGCCTGCAGGACGAGGTGCGCAGTGACGAGAGGCTGGTATCGTGGCACAATTGAACGCATAAACACCGATCTCAGGAGTCAAAGATGGCAAGCACACGTTGGAACGTGGCGGTCTCCACCGAAACCGACCAGGCATTGCGGATGTTTCTAGCAAGCCAGGGCGGCGGGCGCAAGGGCGATCTGTCGCGCTTCATCGAAGAAGCGGTGCGGGCGCACATTCTGGAACTGAGCGTAGAGGAAGCCAAGGCCGCCAGCGCTGGCGTAAGCGAGGCGGATCTTGCCGCGATGGTTGACGAGGCGCTTGACTGGGCCAGGGCGCAGTAATGCGGGTGGTGCTCGACACCAACATCCTGTTCAGTGCGCTGATTTCGCCACACGGGGCACCAGATGCGATTTACCGTGCCTGGCGCAGCGCGCGCTTCGAGCTCGTAACCTCCCGCGCGCAACTTGAGGAAATCCGCCGCGCCAGCCGTTACCCCAAGCTGCAGGCGGTGCTGCAACCTGTCAAGGTGGGGGTGATGATCAACAACCTGCAGCGGGCCCTCGTGCTGGAGCAGTTGCCGCACCATTTCGAGGCGGACGACCCAGACGATGCTTTCTTGTTGGCCATGGCCGGCGTGGGCAACGCGGACTATCTGGTGACCGGCGATCGCCGGGCTGGCCTGCTGCAGCGCGGCCACTTGGGCCGCACCCGCATCCTGACGCCGGCCGTGTTCTGTACCGAAGTGTTGAAAGCCTGAGTATCACCGGGGTGATCTCCCGGCAGGCCAAAGTTCGGCTTGAAAAGCAAAAAGCCAGTTCGCAAGAACTGGCTTTTTGCAGGTGTTCTGGTGGGCGATAGTGGGATCGAACCACTGACTTCCACCGTGTGAAGGTGGCACTCTACCGCTGAGTTAATCGCCCCTTGTGGAAAACCTTTTCCGTATGGTTCCCGTGCGGCTTTGCGGAAGGCTCAGTAAGTAATTGAGTTTACTGGTGGGCGGTACTGGGATCGAACCAGTGACCCCTGCCGTGTGAAGGCAGTGCTCTACCGCTGAGCTAACCGCCCTTCCGACAAAGAGCGCGCATTCTAGAAGGCCGGCACCGACCCGTCAAGCCAGCCAACAGCCAGCCGACAGAGCAACGCATGAGCCTCGGCAGCCCCCTTCCTGCATCCGGCACACGTTTCGCCTCCGTTTGCGGCAGCGGCTGCGCTCGCCCCCGCCCGGGTCATGCCGCCATGCGCATCTCATGTCACCCCGATCCCCGCGCCTGCCGTCGCCGCCCACGCGTGCAAGGGCGTGCGCAGCGCGCCGATGTCCTCGAACGGCGAGCGTTCGAGCAGCAGCGCATCGAAGGGCGCGCCGCGTTCGAGGCGCGGATGGGGATGGCCGAAGTGGCGGCGGGCGGTGGCGGTGGCGGCCTGCAGCACCTCGGCGGTGGTCAGGCCCGCCTCGAGGTAGCGCGCGATCTCCTCGTGCACCGCGTGGCCGTGCTCGACTCCCATGCTGCCGGCGTCGGTGCCAAGCAGCAGGCGCACCCCCAGCTCGCGGGCGATCAGCAGGTGGCGCGCATGTTCGTCGAGGATGCGGCGCAGGTTGCCCACGGTTTGTGCCGACCAGCCCACCGCCGCGGGCTGCGCCCACTGGAAATGCACCGGGCAGAAGGTCGGCGTCCATGCGACGTCGTGCTCGGCCATCAGCGCAAGCAGGTCGCGGCGCATGAAGAAGCCGTGCTCGATCGAGCCGACTCCGGCGCGGGCGGCGATCTCCAGTCCGGCCGCGCCGCTGCAGTGGACCATCGTGGTGCGCCCGCAGGCGCGCGCGGTGTCGACCACCAGGCGTGCCGCGGCGAGATCGAACTGCGGCTCGTCGGTGACTGCGCCGGCGTCGAAGTCGATGATCCCGGTCAGGATCAGCTTGATCTCGTCGCTGTCGCGGGCCAATTCGCGCACCGAGTCGCGGATCGCGGCGTCGTCGGCGACGTCGCGCGCCATGAAGGCGCCGTAGCGCTTGGGGCGCTTGACCCCGAGCCCGGCCGAGCGCACCTGGGCAAGGCCCGGGGTGTGGGCGGCTTCGTCGCGGAGGCGGTGGTTGATGCCGTGACGATCGCCCGCGTCGCGCACCAGGGTCACGCCGCAGGCGAGCGCCTGGCGGGCGCTGGCGCGGGCGGCGTCGACCAGGTCCTCGACCGGTTTCTTGAGGTGGGCGGCGCGCTGGGCGCCGTCGGTCGGGGCGCCGTCGAGGAACAGGTGCACGTGGGCATCGACCAGCCCGGGCATCAGAAAGCCGCCACGCACGACCTCCATCCCCTGGGTGGCGAGGGTGGCGCCGAAGTCGCCGGCGGCGATGTCGGCGATGCGCCCCTCCTCGATGCGGAAGGTGAACGGGCCGTGCGCGTGCAGGCGCTCGCCGTCGAACCAGCCGTCGGCGACGACGGCGAAGCGATCGGTCGGGGTCATGGTCAGGCCTTGTAGAGCTTGCGCACCGCGCGCAGCGCGTTGCTGCCGGTGGTGTCGAGGAAGTTGCGGTAGGCGGTGAGCACGTAGTCGTCCTCGGCCAGCGGCGCATAGCCGCGCCACGGGGTGCCGAGCACAGTGTCGAAGCCGTGCGGCACCGCCAGGGTGAGGAAGGCGTTCTCCAGCCCGTGCTTGAGGTCCGAACCGTCGGCGGCCTTGGGCGGGAGCTGCTGGCCGATGTTGGACAGTCCGCCCATCATGTGCAGGCCTTTGAGCTCCGGGTCGGCGCCGATCAGGCGCACCGCGTCGAGGGTGGCGCGGTTCAGGCCCTCGGTGTCGGCGATGATCGCGCTCACCGACAGGTCGACGAAGACGTGATCGAGCGCCATGCCGTACTCGTCGCGCAGGCGCAGCGCCGCACGGCGCGCGGTGGCGGCGATGTCCTCGGCGGTCTTGTTGTTCTTCGCCACGCCGTCGGTGACGCGCTCGGAGGCCATCACCATGACCCGGAACGGCAGGTCGCGGTAGAGCTGCATCGCTTCCCAGCGGTGTTCGGTGATCGAGTTGACGATCGCCAGCTCGCCGCCGGTGCGGGTACGGTCGTAGGTGGTGAGGCACAGCGCGAAGAGCTCGGCGGTGGGCACGTCGAACGACAGCGGCACCGCGACCACGTCCTGGATGGCGCGGATCACGTCGACCAGGAAGGCGCGGTCGGTCATCGCCTGCGGGCCGATGTTGACGTTGAGGGCGAAGGCGCCGGCCTCGACCTGCTTGAGCGCGAGCGCCTGGATGGCGGCGAGGTCCTTGTCCTCGAACATCGCGCGCGTGCTCTTGAAGCCGGGGTTGATGCGCTCGCCGATGATGCGGATGCCGAAGCGGTTGGTTTCGCTGATGGTGCTTTCAGTCATGACGGACTCTCTTCAGTGACGGTGCTGGGGATGGCGCAGGCCGTCGTTGCGGCGGCCTCGGAGGGTTCGGGGGGCACGGCAAAGCCGATGTGGCGGAGGAAGCTGCGCTGGAAATCGGCACGCGCGTTGAGCGCGCACGCCTGCGTGGTGCGCGCCAGTTCGCGCGCGCGGTCGCGCTCGGCGCACGACCGCAGCAGGCGGCGCACGCCCTGCCCGGCGGCGTTGCCGACCTGGACGAAGCGGCTGCGCGGCAGCGGCGGGAACAGGCCGATGTCGATGCCGCTGTCGATGTCGAGGTAGGCGCCGAAGGCGCCGGCGAGGATGAAGCACTCGATCGCGTCCTCGGCGAGCCCGGCTTCGGCCAGCAGCAGCTCGGTCGCGCTGCGGATCGCGGCCTTGGCCAGTTGCACCGCGCGCACGTCGGCCTGGGTGAACAGCACGTCGGGGGCGAGCCGGGCGGCACGCTGGCCGCCTTCAGCGGTGACGATGTCCGGGTGGGTGGCGCACAGCCGGCCGCGGGCATCGAGCAGGCCGCCGCGGCGCAGCGCGGCCACGGTGTCGAGCACGCCCGAGCCGCACAGCCCGACCGCCTCACCGCCGCCGATGGTGCGCACCGCCAGACGCCCGCCGTCGACGGTGACCTTCTCGATCGCGCCTTCGGCCGCGCGCATGCCGCAGCCGATGTGCCCGCCTTCGAGCGCCGGCCCCGAGGGCGAGGACGCCGACCACAGGCGGCCGTGGTGGATGAGGCTGATCTCGGTGTTGGTGCCGATGTCCATCACCAGCGCGCATCCATGCTCGCGCCAGCGCGAGGCGGTGGCGAGCAGCGCGCTGACGTGGTCGCCGCCGATGAAGCCGCCGATGTTGGGGGCGACATGGACCCAGGCGCCGGGGGCGACGGCGAGCCCGAGCTCGCGCGCGCTCAGGTCGACGCTGTCGCGCAGCGCGGCGACGAAGGGCGCGCGCCCGAGCTGGCGCACCGGCAGGCCGAGCAGCAGGTGGTGCATGGCGGTGTTGCCGCACACGGCGACATCGACGATGTCCTGCGGGCGCTGGCCGATGCTGGCGCACAGGTCGTGGGCGAGCGCATCGATCGCCTCAAGTGCGGCAGCGCGCAGGGCTTCGGCGACCTTCGGATCGCTGCCCGCATGGTCGATGCGGCTCACCAGGTCGGCGCCCCAGGCGGTCTGCGGGTTCTCCACGCCGAGGCGGGCGAGCGTGCGGCCGTCGTCCAGATCGACGAGGAAGGCGGCGAGGTTGGTGGTGCCCAGATCGACCGCGAGCCCCAGGCTGCGCCGCCCGCTCGGGGCGAATGCGATCAGCGCCCCGCCCCGCTGCCAGGCGCGCAGGCGGCAACGGGGGCCGCTGCCGGCGCGCAGCACCGCGGCGAGCTCGGCGGTGGCGGCGGGGGCGACGGTGAGCGCGTGCGGGGGCGCTGCGGGGGTGGCGGCGTCTTGCGCAGCCGGAGTCGTCCGCTGCCCGGCTGCGTGCGCTTCATGCTCGAGGCAGGCCTCGAGCACGCGGTCGGCATCGGCGCGATCGTCGGCGAGGCTGGGCGTGGGGAGGTCGAGCTCGTGCGCCCGGACGGCGGGGTCGAGAGTGAGGGTAAAACCGGCGTCTTCGTCGGCGAGCGCGCTTTCTTCCTCGGCGCGCACCACCGGCGCCAGCGAACGTGCGCCGATCTCGACGGTGCAGTCGCTGCGCGCGCCGATGCGGCAGGCGCGCATCCAGCGCCGCGGGTTGAGCGGGTGCCCGGCTTCGTCGAGCTCGATCTCGAACGCAGGCGCGCCGCGCCCTTCGAGCGGGCGCAGCGCGCCTGCGCTGACCCGCACCATGCAGCTCGCGCAGGTGCCGCGCCCGCCGCAGGCGCCGACGATGCGCACGCCGTGGCGGCGGGCGGCGTGAAACAGGCTCTCGCCCGCTGCGCAGGCGATCTCGCGTTCGAGCTGGGGGAAATACAGGCGGTAGGACGCGTTGGGCGCGTCGGGGGCGCCGGAGTCGGCGGGACGGCCGGACTCGGGCGCCGCGTCCGCGGGGAGGTTTGACCCGGGCGCCGCGTCCGCGGCGGGGGCGTGCTCCTGGCTGCGGTTCATGCGGGGATCTCCTTGCGCCGGCGCGCGATCGTGCACCGCGGCGCCGAGGGGCAGTCGTCGCAGCGCGACCAGGCGCTGGCGGGGAGCGCGATGCCGACCCCGTGCACGCTGGTGCACGACTTGAGCGGATGCAGCGCGCCCGCGGCACTGGCGTGCATCCCGATCGCGGCGCCGTCGGCAAGCTGCAGCACGGTGGCCTGGGCATCGAGCGCGAGGCCGGGGTCGCCCGCGGCGAGCTCGCCGGCCACGCTCAGGCCGCGACGGGCGGCCTGCGCCACCAGGCGGTCCTGGGCGTGGCGCATGAGCGCGAACAGCAGCGCGGTGCCCAGCTCGTCGAGGGCGAGCGCGGCGGCCGGGCGGCGGGCGGCGAAATGGGCCCGCACGCGCGCTTCCAGGCGCGGCCCGAGCGTGCATGCGACCGCCCCGAGGGCGGTGAGCCGGCCCGCGGCCGGCACCAGGCGCGGGGCATGCAGGCACTGGCCGCCGGCGCGCAGGGTCGCCCCCGGCGGAGCGTCGAGGGCGACGATGCGGGCGCGCCAGGCGGGCTCGACGAGCGCCTCGGCGCACACTTCGTCGAGCGCCGCCGCGCGCCGGCGCTGCGCTCCGGGGCGCTCGTCGGGCGCCGGCGGGGGCAGCTGGCGCAGCAGGCTCGCGCAGCTCGGGGCGGACATGGTGGCGGACTCCAGGCGCGCGCGTGCTTCAGCCGGCGTACTTGCGCGCGGCGGCGTACATCGCGCGCACGTTGTCGACCGGGGTCTCGTCGGGAATGCCGAAGGCGGCGTCGAGGATCAGCTTGCCGCCCTTGTTCCAGACGTTGTCCACCAGATGCTTGACCGCGGCATCGACTTCTTCCGGCCGCCCGGTGGTCAGCAGCGACGGCGACAGGTTGCCGCGCAGCGCGACCACGTCGCCGAGCACCTCGAAGGCCTTGACCATGTCGGTGCGCTCGAACCAGTAGATGCACTTGCCCGCGGGCACGTCGCGGATCGTCTCCAGGCGCTTGGTGCAGTCGGCTTCCCACAGCGGCATCGGGATCAGGCCGGCGTCGATCAGGCCGATCAGCATCTTGCGGAACGGCGGCCACCAGAAGGTCTGGAACTGCTTGTCCGACATGAAGGCGTCCGGTGCCCAGTGGATCGGGATCATCACGATCGGGTGGCCGGAGGCCTGGGCGGTGGTGATGGTCTGCCGGGTGAGGAAGATCGAGGCCTTGTCGAGGAGCGCGAGCAGCTTGTCCTTGTTGCGGTAGAGGTCCTTCATCATGCCGGTGGCACCGCGGAAGTAGTCGGCAATGAAGTCGTAGGGCGACACCGCATTGACGCCGTTGATCAGCGGGAAGCCGTGGGCCTTGATGCGGGCGTTGAAGTCGGCGCCGTGGGCGGCGAAGGTCTCCACCTCCTCGGCGGCACGGATGATGCGCTCCAGGCTGGCGCGCAGCTCGGGCTTGGCGAACGGGCGGATGCCGTTGATGAGACGGAAGTAATGCAGTCCGGGGAAGATCGGCAGCTGGTCGATGCCTTCGAAGGCGCTCGCCACCCGCGGCAGGTATTTGTGCAGGTAGAAGCCGGTGGGATCGAACAGGAACTCGTCGTACTCGTCGGCCAGCATGTACTCGCGGTCGAGGTACTGGAACGGCTGGTTCTCGTCGACGCCGTGGCCGGGCCACTGCAGCTGCTTGAAGCCGATCGCCTCGAGCGAGCGTCCCGAGGCCACTGCGGCGACGATCGGCGCGCAGGCGTCGGGCTCGAATTCGAGCACCGCGCGCTCGGCCAGTTCCTTGGTCTGTTCGTAGTCGTACATCAGCTCCTTGCAGCTGATGCCGCCGTATTTCTTGGCGAGCCAGAAGGTGGCGTAGAACGCGGTCGGCATGCGGTCGGGCTGCTTCAGCGCGACGCAGTCGAGGATGCGCTGCCAGCGTTCGTCGTAGGCCACCTGGGCGGCGGCGCTCGGTTCGATCGGCGCGTTCATGCCGCCACCCCCAGCCAGCGGTTGCACAGGTTGACCGCCTCCACCGCATTGACGCCGAAGCCGTCGGCGCCGGTGTAGGCGCGCACGGTCTCGTCGATCTGGCCGCCGCCGACCATGATCTTGAACTGGTCGCGCAGCCCTTCCTTCTCGAACGCTTCGACCGTCTCCTTCATCGAATCGAACGCCAGGGTCAGGAAGCCGGACAGCGCCACCACGTCGGGCTTGAAGCTGCGCACCTCGTCGACGAAGGTAGCGACCGGCACGTCGATGCCGATGTCCTTGACCTCGTAGCCGTTGATGTCGAGCATGAAGCTGACGATGTTCTTGCCGATGTCGTGGAGATCGCCCTGCACGGTGCCCACCAGCACGCGGCCGAGCTTCTTCGTGCCTTCGCCCTCGCCGTCGACCAGCAGCGGCTTGGCGATGCCCCCCACCAGTTCGAGCATCTCGCCGGCGAGCACCAGCTCGGGGAGGAAGTATTCACCTTCCTCGAAGCGCTTGCCGACGATATCCATCGCCATCCGGCACAGTTCGAGCACGCGCAGCGGACTCTTCCTGTCTTCGAGCAGCATGCGCCTGGCCAGCGCCAGGGCGTCGTCCTCGTTCATGTCGGCCAGCCACTCGACCAGCTCGCGCTCTTCGCCTTCCAGGGCGTTCAAAATGTCCTGTTCACTCATGGTGTCTCCTCCTTCGGTTTGTCGGTCATTCAAGTGTCACGCTGCAGCCCGCCGCGACGTCGCCGGGGCGGCGGCAGGATCGGCCTCATCCATGGTGGGCGGCGGCGCGCGCAGGCCGGCATCGACGATGATGCGGGCGAGCACCGCTTCGTTGCGGTGGCCCATCAGATGGACCCCGGCCACGCCTTCGATCGCGGTCACCGCGCGGATGATCTCGATGCACACCTGTTTCGCTTCGGCCTTCTGGTCGGGCGCGGCCTCGATGCGGGCGAGCAAGGCTTCCGGGATGCACACCCCGGGGACGTTGTTCGCCATCCAGCGCAAGGCCTTCGCCGAACCGAGCGTGCCCACGCCGACGAGGATGTGCGCCTGGCGGTGCAGGCCGCGGCGGCGTACCTCGGTCATGAAGTCGGCAAAACGCTCGACGTCGAAGCAGAACTGGGTCTGGATGAAGCGTGCCCCGGCGCGGATCTTCTTTTCGAGATTGGCGACCCGGTCCACATAAGGGGGCACGAAGGGATTGACGGTGGCGCCGATGAAAAGGTCGGGCGCCTGTTCGAGCTTGCGTCCGGAAGCAAATTCGCCGCGGTCGCACATGCCGCGCGCCACATGCAGCAGCGACACAGCGTCGAGGTCGAACACCGGCTTGGCCTGCGGATGGTCGCCGCGGCTGACGTCGTCGCCGGTCAGGCACAGGATGTTCTTCACGCCGAGCGCGGCGGCGCCGAGCAGGTCGCCCTGGATCGCGATCCGGTTGCGGTCGCGGCAGGCGATCTGATAGACCGGCTCGAAGCCGTGGGTGGCAAGGATCGCCGAGGCCGCCACGCTCGACATGTGGCAGTTGCCGCCGGCACCGTCGGTGATGTTCATCGCATCGACGAGGCCGCGGAACAGTTCGGCGCGCGCCAGCAGCGCGGCCGGATCGGCCGAATCCGGCGGGGCGATCTCGACCGTCACCACGGGGCGTCCCGAAGCGCAGCTGCGCTCGAACTGGCTCTGCTCGCCCTCGGGGGTGATGCGCTCGCCCACCGGGGGCTGGAACACCGGCGCCGGGCGCCCATGGACGACTTCGAGCCAGGTCGAACGTCCCCGGCGGCGCTGGTCGATTGCCGGCAGCAGCGGCGTCGGATGGGCGAGGTGGTCCGCGGCGATGCGCTTCGTGCCTTCGGTCGCCTCCACCCAGACGCAGCGCATCCCGGGCTCGACTTCACAGTGGCCGTCGGCGCGCACCCCGCCGCACGGGCCGTTGCGCATCTGCTTGGCGCAGTTCATCGGACAGGCCATGCCGGTCGAGGACAGCACGCACTGGCCGCACATCCGGCAGTCGAAAAAGACGTTTTTCGCCCCCTGTTCGAGGGGGCGCAGCACGGTTTCGACATGCTGCACGCCGATGCGTCGCACCAGCGGCGCGAGCCGGGGTGCCAGGCGCGAGAAGAAGGCATACAGCCGATGCAGCGCGCGAGCATTGCGAACCGACCAGAGACGCACCGAGTACATCGTATACAGACTCCCGCTGAGAGTGATTGCGACCGGAAAGCCGTCGATACGGCTTTTGAAGCGCCAGGCGCCGACCGGCTCCGACAGGTAGATGTATACAACTCGACAGAATGGCGGTCAATCACCGCTACCGGAAGTTTTGCCAATCTTCACAACAGGTTGATATTTATCAAAAGAACGCCATAAAAAAGCCGAAAAATCGTTCGACACCAAACAATTCGCAAAATTTATCTGTATTCATGTATACAAATAAACAGGATTGATTGATTTCCAACTATATTTTCAAGGTGCCTCGAAAAAACGGGTGTTGTCGACCGAATTCAGTCCGGACAGAAAGAGAAGTCGATGCAGAGAGGCTTTTCAGGGCTTGTTATTTATTTATTTGTTGATCGTTATATAAAAAAATTACTGATACCTTCATTGACACCCCATATCTAATGAACGAGCATTCAACTTCCGAATGAGGCGGTATTTGTTTCCGTGATACCCCCGCCTCGGCCACATCTCGAAAACAGAACCCGGAGTTCGCATGAGAGCCGTAGACGTCAACAAGATCATCGATGAAGCGAAGTTCAACCGATTCCACTGGACCGTACTGTTCTGGTGTGCACTGATCATCATCTTCGACGGCTACGATCTCGTGATCTATGGCGTCGTCCTGCCCAGGCTGATGCAGGAATGGCAGCTGCCGCCGCTGCAGGCCGGGGCCCTCGGCAGCTACGCGCTGTTCGGCATGATGTTCGGAGCGCTGATCTTCGGCCCGCTGTCCGACCGCATCGGGCGCAAGAGGGCGATCGCGATCTGCGTGGTCCTGTTCAGCGGCTTCACCTTCATCAACGGCTTCGCGCGCAATCCGTTCGAATTCGGCGTGTGCCGCTTCCTTGCCGGGCTCGGCATCGGCGGGGTGATGCCCAACGTGGTCGCGCTGATGAGCGAATACGCACCGCGCAAGATGCGCAGCACGCTGGTGGCGATCATGTTCAGCGGCTATGCGGTCGGCGGCATGCTGTCGGCCGGGCTTGGCATCTACATGCTGCCGAATTTCGGCTGGCAGTCGCTGTTCTTCGTCGCCATCATCCCGCTCTTGCTGCTGCCGGTGATCCTGCGCTTCCTGCCCGAGTCGGTCGGCTTCCTGGTCCGTGACCAACGCGAGGATGAAGCCGGCCGGATGCTGGCCCGGGTCGAGCCGTCGTTCCGCGCGCAGCCGGGCGACCGCTTCGTGATCGAGGCCGCGAAGGGACAGAAAGGCTCGCTCGGGCAGTTGTTCACCGAGGGCCGGCTGTTGAGCACGGTGAGCTTCTGGGTGGCCTTCTTCTGCTGCCTGCTGATGGTGTACGCGCTCGGCTCCTGGCTGCCGAAGCTGATGAACTCGGCCGGCTACGCGCTGGGCTCGAGCCTGGGCTTCCTGCTGGTGCTCAACTTCGGCGCGATCTTCGGCGCCATCGGCGGCGGCTGGATCGCCGACCGCCTGCACCTGCGCCGCGTGCTGACGGTGTTCTTCGCCATCGCCGCGGTCTCGATCAGCCTGCTCGGCTTCAAGAACCCGACCGTGGTGCTGTATGGCGTGGTCGCCATCGCCGGTGCGACCACGATCGGCACGCAGATCCTGCTGTACGCCTACGTCGCCCAGTACTATCCCATGCACATCCGCTCCACCGGCCTGGGCTGGGCCTCGGGCGTCGGGCGCATGGGCGCGATCCTCGGCCCGATCCTGGGCGGCATGCTGATGGCGGCGGAACTGCCGCTGCAGATGAACTTCCTCGCCTTCGCCGTTCCCGGGGTGGTTGCCGGCCTGGCGATCTCGCTGGTCGGGCGCAGCGCGCGGCATGCCCCGATCGAGAAGAAGAACCTGGCGTTTGCTGCCGAAAGCGGCAAGATGGAAGTGGACTGACGCCCCCTGCCCGCCTTTCCAGGTTGCGAGGCGGGTTTCGGGCAGCGGCACGGCGGGCCGGGCAAGGCCGGAAAGCATCGAACGGAAACCGGGAACGCTCCTCGGGCGGGGTGGGCGGACGTATAGTCCACGCTTTACACGACCGCGGAGCGTTCGATGCTTTCAGCCGTGGGAATCAGGGTTCCGAAGTATCCCGAATGCTGGAGCAGCTGCGGCAATTGCGCCAACGGCGACATCATCGTCCAGAGCGTGCTGATCGCGGTGGGCGACCGGGTCGCGCGCGACGATACCCTGATCGTGCTCGAAACCGGCAAAGTGGCACTCGACATCCCCTGCCCTTACGAGGGCGTGATCACCGAAGTGCGGGTCGGCGAGTACCAGCCCGTCAACGAAGGCGATGTCATCGCGCTGATCGAGTGCAGCTGACCCGCGCACGTCCCCGGCGCAGGGCTTGCGGATTCAAAGCGCGGCGCCCCGCAGCCCGACCCAGACCATTCCGCTGCCCAGCCCCAGGGCCACGGCCCCCATCCCGGCGGCCGCCTTCTGTCCCAGGGCCCGGCCCCCGATCGCGACCGCCATGCCAAGCTTGAAGCCGAGGTTGCCGATCATCGCGATCCCGATCGCGATCACGGTCGGCACCAGCTCGAGGCGTTCCAGCGAGAACAGCCGCAGGCTCGACAAGGTGATTGCATCGACATCGGTCAGGCCCGACACCAGGGCGAGCACGTACAGCCCGCGGTTGCCGGCGAAGTCCGACAGCCAGGCCGCGCACAGCAGGACCAGCGCATAGAGTGCGCCGAAGCCCAGCGCCGTCCTGAGCTCGGTGGGGTTGTTCGTCGCCGGCAGCACCGCTTCCCCGCGTTCGAGCAGCCGCCGCCAGTGCCACACCGCGCCCAGCACCCCGAAGACGAGGCCGGGGAGCACCACCGGCAGCAGCGAACGCACGACTCCGGGTGCGACCACGGCCGCGATCACGCCGACCCGCAGCACCATCACCAGGTTTGCCACCACGATCACCAGTGCCGCAGTCGCGGTCAGCGCCGGTGATTCATTGGCCTGGCGGGCATACACCATCGTCGTCGCGGTGCTCGAAGCCAGGCCACCGAAAATGCCGACGAAGACCGAGCCGTAACGGACGCCGACAAGTTGCAAGGCCGCGTAGCCGGCCAGGCCCACGCCGGAGATCAGGACCACCATCCACCAGATCTGGTGCGGATTGAGCGCGCCGTAGGGGCCGAACTCCTCGTTCGGCAGGATCGGCAGGATGACCAGCGACAGCACGCCGAACTGCAGGATCGAGATCCAGTCGCGGCCGTCGAGCCGGCTCGCGATCCCGCGCAACTGGGCCTTGAAGTACAGCAGCACGGTCGTCGCCACTGCCAGCATCACCGCCAGCTGGGCATGGCCGAACCAGGTTGCGGCCCCGAAGCAGTAACACACCACCAGGGCGGCGACCGAAGTGGTGCCGGGATCGGACGGGTCGGGATGGCGCAGATAGGCGGTGATGATCATCAGTGCGACGATCAGCAACCCGGCCACGAAAGGGGCGAAACTGTTCAGTTGCTGGCCGAGCATCGCGGTCAATGCGCCGAACATCCCCACCAGGGCGAAAGTGCGCAAGCCGGCGCGCGCCGATGGCACGCGCTCGCGTTCGAGTCCGATCAGCAGGCCGATCCCGGTCGCGATCAGGAACGCCTCGATCTGACCGGCATCGAGCGGGATATCGAGTGGGAGGTCGTGCGGCATACGCTTGGCCGGGGCGTCCCCCGGACGGGGGTGGACACCGGATGATCATACCTCTTCCCTCCCGCCTTCCGGAATGCGGGGCCGCTACCGCACCGGTCCCGGCGCGCGCAGCGCGGGCGGTGTTCGCCCGCCGCGGGGCGCGCTACGATTGCGGCTGCGCTGCCGCACGCGAGACAAATTGCCGGCGGCGAGACCGAGAACCGATGAGGACATCATGCAGATCCTGCTTGTCGAGGACGACCCCGCGCTGGCTGCCGGAATTACCGAATTCCTGCGTGGCCAGGGCGACAGCGTGACGCTGGAGAGCGACGGCATGCAGGCCGACCGGCTGCTGCAGCAGCGGAGCTTCGATTTCGCCCTGGTCGATGTCGGCCTCCCCGGCCTCGGAGGCTACGAGGTGGTACGCCGCATCCGCGATCGCGGCCAGGCGCTGCCGGTGATCCTGATCACCGCGCGCGATGCGCTCGACGACCGCATCTACGGGCTCGACCTCGGTGCCGACGACTATCTGCTCAAGCCTTTCGAGCTGGCCGAGCTCACCGCGCGGATGCGCGCCGTTGTGCGCCGCGGCGGCAGCACCACGACGGCCGGGCTGAGCTTCGGCCCTCTGGCGCTCGATGGCGAAGGCCGGCTGGCAACGCTCGCCGGCGCGCCGCTGATGCTGACCGGGCGCGAATGGGAGCTGCTCGAAGCCCTGGTGCGTGCCGACGGCCGCACGGTCGCCCGCGAACGCCTGCAGGGCGAAGGCAGCGGCAACGCGCTCGAAGTCTATGTCTCGCGTCTGCGTCCGCGGCTGGAGGCGGCCGGTGTGCTGATTCGCACCGTGCGCGGTTTCGGTTACCGGCTCGAGCACGCCAGGGGGCCGCGTGACGGCACCGCCTAGCCTCCGCCACAACCTGCTGCACACCCTCGCCGGACCGACCGCGCTGCTGTTGCTGGCGGCCGGCGCGATCGCCTACGGCACGGCCAAGACCGTCGTCAACCGCGCCTACGACCAGAACCTGGTGAACCTCGCGCACGGGGTCGCGACCCACGTCCGCCCGGTGCCGGACGGGCTCGCGCTCGGGCTGTCGCCGGAGGCGGTGGTGATGCTGCGCACCGATACCGAAGACGAGATCTTCTTCCGCGTGCGCGACGAACAGGGCCGCCACCTCGGAGGCGATGCCGACCTGCCGCAACTCGATGAAATCGACGAGCTTTCCGCCCTCCCCGTTCCCTATCAGTCGCCGGGCCAGGACGAGGGTGCGGCCGCGCCGCGCCCGCCGTCGGCAAAACCGATCTTCCGCGACCTCCTGCACCACGGGCAGGCCCTGCGCGCGGTGCGGCTTTATCGCAGACTGGAACGGCACGGGGTCTACGTCACCGTCGGTGAGACCCTCGACAAGCGGCGCGAGGCGATGGATCGGCTGGTGCTGGGCTTCGTTTCGGCCGGAGTGCTGCTGCTGCTGGCCGCGGCGGTCGCTGCCCGCTTTGGCATTCCGTCGGGGCTGGCACCGCTCGAGCGCCTCGCCGGCTCGCTGCGCAAGCGTTCGGGTTCCGACCTGTCGCCGATCGACCCTGCCACGGTGCCCGACGAGATCGGTGAGCTCGTCGCCGCCCTCAACGTCCTTTTCGGTCGCCTGCGCGACTTCAGCACACAGCAGCGCGAGTTCCTGCAGGATGCCGCCCATCAACTGCGCACGCCGCTGGCTGGGCTGCAGATGCAGCTCGAACTGCTGGAGTCGAGGCCGTTCGACGACGAAGCGAGGAGCCGGCTGCGGCACTCGGTGCGGCGTATTACCCGCCTTGCCAACCAGTTGCTGGCACTGGCGCGCGCCGAGGCCGGCGGCCGCCTGGTCGAAACCTCGACCCCGGTGGCGGTGGACGGCCTGATCGACGACATGGTCGAGGACTGGCTGCGCATCGCCGACCAGCGCGACATCGACCTCGGCATCCACCGCCGGCCGGCGGTCGTCGCCGGAGACCCCACCCTGCTGCAGGAGCTGATCGCCAACCTGATGGACAACGCACTCAAATACACCGCGCCCGGCGGCCGCGTCACCCTGCATTGCGCGGGCAGCGAGAACGAAGTCGAGCTCAGTGTCATCGACGACGGCCCGGGCATTCCGGAGGCGGTCCGCGAACGGGTGTTCGAGCGCTTCTACCGCCACCCCGGCGCGCACGCGAGCGGCAGCGGCCTGGGGCTGTCGATCGCGCGCGAAATCGTCCGCAGCCATCGCGGCAGCATCGTCATCGAAAGCGCTGTGCACGGCCGCGGTACCCAGGTCCGGGTCCGGCTGCCACGCGTGAACGACGCGGGGCGGTGAGCTTTCGCCCACCGCCCCGCGAATCGAGCCGGCGCCGGTTCCGGGCGCCGGGTGCGACACTCAGTGGCTGGACGCGGCGGCCGCGCCGATGCCGGTCTCCGAACGCACCTTCTGCGCCAGGTAGCCGGCGCGATCTTCGGCGGCACGGGCGCTGCGGTCCAGGACCGAGAACAGCCAGATGCCGATGAAGCCCGCTGCCATCGAGAACAGCGCCGGCGAAGCGTAGGGGAACAGCGCCGAGCCGGCCGGATTGCCGAGCGTGGCTTCCCACACCGACGGCGAGACGACGGTCAGGGCCACGGCGGTGGCGAGGCCGATGAAGCCGCCGATGGTCGCGCCGCGGGTGGTGCAGTCCTTCCACAGCACCGACATGAACAGCACCGGGAAGTTGGCCGAAGCGGCGATGGCGAAGGCGAGCGACACCATGAACGCGATGTTCTGCTTCTCGAACGCGATCCCCAGCACCACGGCGACAATGCCCAGCACCACCGTGGTGATGCGCGACACCCGCAGCTCGGACGCCGAGTCGGCGTTGCCGTTCTTGAACACCGTGGCGTAGAGGTCGTGCGACACCGCCGAGGCGCCCGACAGGGTCAGCCCGGCCACCACCGCGAGGATGGTGGCGAACGCGACCGCGGAGATGAAGCCGAGGAAGACGTTGCCGCCGACCGCGTTGGCGAGGTGGATCGCCGCCATGTTGCCACCGCCGATCAGCCCCCCCCTGGCATCGAGGAAGTCCGGGTTGGTCGACACCAGCACGATCGCGCCGAAGCCGATGATGAAGGTCAGGATGTAGAAGTAGCCGATCCAGGTCGTCGCCCAGAACACCGACTTGCGCGCTTCCTTGGCGTCGGGCACGGTGAAGAAACGCATCAGCACGTGCGGCAGGCCGGCAGTGCCGAACATCAGCGCCATGCCGAAGGAGATCGCCGAGATCGGATCCTTGATGAAGGAGCCCGGACCCATGATCGCCTGGCCGATGGTGGCAGCGTCTTCCGCGCTCTTGCCCCCGGCGATCGCGGTTTCGACCTTGATCCGCACCGCGTCGGCGAACATCGCCTCGGGTGAGAAGCCGTAGGCGAGCAGCACCATGAAGGCCATGAAGCTTGCTCCGGCGAGCAGCAGGCAGGCCTTGATGATCTGCACCCAGGTGGTCGCGGTCATGCCGCCGAAGAGGACGTAGACCATCATCAGCGCGCCGACGATGACCACCGCCATCCAGTACTCGAGGCCGAACAAGAGCTTGATCAGCTGACCGGCGCCGACCATCTGCGCGATCAGGTAGAAGGCGACCACGACCAGCGTGCCCGAGGCGGCGAAGGCGCGGATCGGGGTCTGCCTGAAGCGGTAGGCGGCGACGTCGGCGAAGGTGAACTTGCCCAGGTTGCGCAGGCGTTCGGCCATCAGGAAGGTGATCACCGGCCAGCCGACCAGGAAGCCGATCGAGTAGATCAGCCCGTCGTAGCCGTTCATCATCACCGCGGCGGAGATGCCGAGGAAGGACGCCGCCGACATGTAGTCGCCGGCGATCGCCAGGCCGTTCTGGAAACCGGTGATGCCGCCGCCGGCGGTGTAGAAGTCGGCCGCCGACTTGGTCTTCGCCGCCGCCCACTTGGTGATGAACAGGGTGAACACGACGAACACGCCGAACATCAGGATCGCCGTCCAGTTGGTGGCCTGCTTTTCGGCCTGGCCGAGATCGCCGCCGGCGGCGAGCACCGCCGAGGACAGCAGGCCGAGCGTCGCCGCAAGTGCCGCGGCACGCAGCGCGGCGCCTGCCGCAAGGGGATGACGGGCGCTCATTTGGCGCTCTCCTGGACGATCTCGCGGGTCAGGCGGTCGAACTCGGAGTTCGCCCGGCGCACGTAGAACCCGGTGATCAGGATGGTGAAGAAGATCACCCCGAGACCAACCGGAATGCCGACCGTCGTCACTCCCGCTCCGAGTCGAGCGGCAAACAGTTCCTTGTCGAAGGCGATGATGGCGATGTAGCCGTAATAGACGAGCATCATCACCGCGGTGAGCGTCCAGCCGAAACGCGACCGCGTCCTGACCAGCATTTGATACTTGGGGTTGGCGGCAATCTTTTCCGCCAGATCGTTTTTCATGTCTCCCTCCTGCGTCGACGAACGGAACGGGCAAGGCCCGGTGCGGCGCACGTTATGCCGGAAGGCTTACAGGGGGCTTACGCCTGGACGACTTTTCCTTTTATATACATATGCTTAACTTTATATTAACGGCACCTTAACGAGCTACAGCTCGGCTTCCTCGATCCATTCCCGCCATACCGCCATCAACACCGCGAGAACGACGGGGCCGAGGAACAGGCCGACCAGGCCGAAGGCGGCGAGCCCGCCGAGGACCCCAAACATCACCAGCAGGAACGGAATCCGGGTGGCATTGCTGATGACGAGCGGACGGACCAGGTTGTCCACCCAGCTCACGACCAGGGCGCCCCACAGCAGCAGCCCGATCCCGCCCAGCATGTCGCCCTCGGCCAGCAGCCAGAGGCTGGCCGACCCCCAGACCAGGGGCGCCCCGAACGGAACCATCGCGATCAGCGCGGTGACCGCACCGAGCAGTACCGGCGCCTGCAGCCCGGCCCACCAGTAGCCGAGGCCGGCGACCAGGCCCTGCGCCAGCGCAGTGATCACCAACCCCCACACCACCGCCTTCGTCATCCCGCCGACGGCCGCCAGGTAGGGATCAACGCGCACGCCCAGGAAGCGGTGCAGCACGCGATGAACCTGCACCAGGACCCGGTCGCCATCCCGATAGAGGAAAAACACCGTGATCAGGGCAAAGCCGAACTTGGCCGCGTTGCGCCCGACATCGCCGATCAGGGCCACCGCCCGGTCGGCCCCCTGCCTGACCCACTCGCTCACCTGCCCGCGGAAGGCTTCGGGATCGCCGGCGATCTGGCCGATCAAGCCCTGGAGGAAATCGCCCAGCCACGGCAGCGTGCGGATGAAATCCGGCAACGGGGGCGCATCCTGCTTGAGGAGCTCGGTTGCCGCTGCGATCACCACCCCCACCTCGCTGCGCATCAGCATCACCAGCCACAGGGCGGGCAGGACGAAGGCCGCGGTCAGCAGCAGGGTCATGATCAGCGCGGCCAACCCCGGGCGCAGCGGCATTCGGGCGCGCAGGCGGCGGTAGGGGGGCCAGGTGGCGAAGGCGATGATCACCGCCCAGGCCACCGGGACGATGAAAAGATGCAGCACCGCGTAGCCCAGGGCCAGCAGTCCACCCAGCAAGAGGCCGAGAATCACCCGGCGGGCGATCCTTTCCGCGACCTGATCGATCATGCTCTGCCCTCCCCCGGCAGCGTGAGGACGCAGCGGCAATCCTGCCCAATACCTCCGCCACCTTGCCCGCCGACAGCGCCGGCATCGCCCGGATCATGCCCAACGCCGACCACATTGTCATCCACGGCCGAGCCTCCAGCCCGCACCGGGCGGGTCCGGGTTAGCGCCGGCCGCTGCGCCAGATCGACAGCAGCACCCACAGTCCGCCGAACACGGTGCCGAGGAAGCCGAGCAGGCCAAAGGTGCGCAGCCCGGCCAGCGCCGGGTCGCGTACCACCGTCATCAGGATCGCGGTGCCGATGATCAGCGCCGCGGTGACGATGCCGATGGTCATGCGGCTGATCGCACGGTCGAGCTGGTCGACCGCCTGCGCGAGCGACACCACGTCGATCTGCAGCCGCAGCCTGCCGCGCCGCCCGGCGCGCAGCAGGCCGCCCAGGTCCTGCGGCAGACCGGCGAGCAGTCCGAGTGCGTCGCCCAGGCTGCGCCAGCCACGGCGGGCGGCAGCGGCCGGTGAACGGTGCGCGAGCAGGACCTGCTGCAGCAGCGGTCGGGCTTCGGCGGCGATGTCGAAATCCGGGTCGAGCTGGCGCCCCATGCCTTCGAGGGTGATGAAGGCCTTGACCAGCAGCGACAGCTCCGGCGGCAAGGCGAGGCCGTGCTCACGTAGCAGGCTCATCAGGTCGGAGAGCATCGCGCCGAGATCGAGGCGCTTGAGCGGCACCCCCTTGTACTGATCGACGAAGGCGTCGATGTCCCGGCGCAGGCGCTCGGGGTCGGCGGCGCTGTCGCCTTCGTCGCCGCTACGCCATTCGAGCAGCACGTCGGCAACCGCTTCCGAGTCGCCGCTCACCAGCCCGAACAGCATCACCGCGACTTCGTGGCGGCGTTCTTCGGTGAGGCGCCCAACCATGCCGAAGTCGATGAAGGCGATGCGGTTTCCCGCCAGGTAGAAGACGTTGCCCTGGTGCGGGTCGGCATGGAACAGGCCGTCCTCGAGCATCATCTTGAGCACCGCCGCGGCGCCGCGGCGGGCGAGCAGCTTGCGGTCGAGGCCGGCGGCATCGAGCGCGGCGAGGTTGCGCCCGGCGATGCCGGCGACGTAATCCTGGACGTTCAGGCGCTCGCCGCACCAGTTCCAGTGGATCGCCGGAATGACGACTTCGGGGTGGCCGGCGAAATTTGCCGCGATACGCTCGGCGTTGCGGCATTCGGCGGCGAAGTCCAGTTCGCGGCGCAACGACAGGGTGAATTCGCGCACCACTTCGCGCGGCCGGTAGCGGCGCAACTCGGAAGCTTCGGCTTCGAGGAGCTCGGCCAGGCGGGCGAGGAGGTGGAGGTCGGCCTCGACCCGCGGGCGGATGCCGGGGCGGCGCACCTTGAGCACGACCGTGCGCCCGTCGGCGAGCCGCGCCCGATGGACCTGGGCGAGCGAGGCCGCCGCCAGGGGCTCGGCTTCGAGCTCGGCGAACACGGCTTCCGGCGCCTGGCCGAGGTCCTCTGTGAGCTGGGCGCGGATGTGATCGAACGCTGCCGCCGGCGCGGCATCCTGCAGCTTGCCGAACTCGGCGATCCATTCCGGCGCGAAGAGATCGACGCGGGTGGCGAGCACCTGACCGAGCTTGATGAAGGTGGGGCCGAGCTCTTCGAGCGCGCGCCGGACCCGCTCCGGCGGCTCGAGGTGGGCGAACTCCTCGGGTGTGCGCCAGTGCAGCACCCGGCCTGCGCGCTCGAGGACCTTGCCCAGGCCGACCCGCCGCACCAGATCGCTGAAGCCGTAATGGATCAGGACGGAAGCGATTTCATGGGCACGGGAAAGATCGCGCGCCGCACCGATGGCTTGCCAGAGCATCAGCCGGGATGCTCCTGCGCGATGTCCGTCCGGCCCGCATGCGGGCTGCTGTCACACCTCATTTTCGGCCTCCTGGTCCATGCTGCGATCCGGCTCCGGGCCCTGCGCCCATGGTCGATGATACTCGACTGCCCCTCCCGTCACGACCACAGGATCGGCGTTTGCAGTCCCTGCGTTTTCTGCCCGATACCGGCGAAATCATTCGAACGTCGTAGCTTCGGGCGCGCCGCCGGGGCGGTGCCGATGGTACTGTTAGACTTTCCCGGTTGATCAGGCGTGGCGCATCGAGAATGAAGGCAACACAGGTTTTTCCGAAGGGGGCGCCCGCGCTCGTCGTGATCCTCGTCGGCATCGGCGCCGCACTGCATGTCGGCAAGCTACCGCCGGCGATTCCGGTGTTGCGCGAGGCGCTCGGCGTCACCTTGCTCCAGGCCGGCTTCCTGCTGTCGTTGGTGCAGTTCGCCGGGATGGCGCTGGGGCTGCTCGCCGGCATCGCCGTCGAAGGGCTCGGCCTGCGGCGCAGCATGTTGATCGGGCTGAGCGTGCTCGCGTTCGCGAGCGCGGCCGGAGGCCTGGCGCAGGATGCGCCGATGCTGCTCGGACTGCGGGCAGTCGAAGGCTTCGGCTTCCTGCTCACGGTGCTGCCCGCGCCGGCGCTGCTGCGCGCGCTGGTACCGCCGCAGCGGCTGGCGCTGTACCTGGGCATGTGGGGCGGCTACATGGGGATCGGCACCGCGCTCGCCCTGTTCTGCGCTCCGTGGGTGATGGCCGCGGTGGGCTGGCAAGGCTGGTGGTGGCTGCTCGCCGCCTCATCGCTCGGCATGGCGTTGTGGCTGTGGCGGAGCGTGCCTTCGGACCGCTCGCGTCGTGCCGCCGTGCCAGCCGAGCCTGCAGCAGCGGCCGCGGCCGCCACCGACGACTGGCGCCAGCGCCTGCGCCTGACCCTCGGCAGCAGCGGTCCCTGGCTGGTCGCCCTGTGCTTTGCGATGTATTCCAGCCAGTGGCTGGGGGTGGTCGGCTTTCTCCCCTCGATCTACGACCAGGCCGGGCTCGACAGCGGACTCGGCGGCGCGCTGACCGCACTCGTCTGCCTGGTGAACGTTGTCGGCAATGTCGCCGCCGGCCGCCTGCTCCACCATGGCATCCAGGCCCGCCAGATCCTCCACGGCGCATTCATCGCCATGGCGCTGGGGACGGTGGTCGCGTTCGGAAGTGCGTTCGACGGGCTGTTCGCCGTGCGCTACGTGGCGGTGCTGCTGTTCTCGGCGATCGGCGGCCTGATTCCCGGCGCCCTGTTCTCGCTCGCCGTCCAGGTGGCGCCGAGCGAGCGGACGGTCTCGGCGACGGTAGGCTGGATGCAGCAGTGGTCCTCGACTGGCCAGTTCCTCGGGCCACCGCTGATCGCCTGGGTGGCGGCGCTGAGCGGGGGCTGGCACTGGACCTGGGCCGTCACCGGGGCCGCTTCGCTCTCCGGCCTGGTGCTGGCCTCGCTGATCGCCCGGCGGATCCGCAAACCGCAGGATGCGGCGGGCCGGGCCGAGCGGATTCTGCCCACGCCCCCACGGCCATGAGCGACGCCGAACTCGAGCCGATTCTCGCCGCCAACCGCCACGACCCGCGGCGGCTGTTGCAGATCCTGCGCCAGGCGCAGGAGCGGGCCGGACACCTGCCGCCGGCCCTGCTCGAACGGATCGCCTCCGCACTCGCCCTGCCGCTGGCCCGGGTTGTGGCCACCGCGAGCTTCTACAGCCTGCTGCGCACCGGCCCGGCGCCCGCCTACGACGTCCTGTTCGCGGACAACATCACCGACCGCATGCAGGGCGGCCCGGCGCTGGCTGCGTCCCTGTGCCGGGCACTGGGGCTGGCCCCCGGCCTGCCCGCCGGGGACGGCCGGGTCCGCGTCGGCACCACTTCCTGCACCGGGCTGTGCGACCAGGGGCCGGCGCTGCTCGTCAACCAGCGCGCACTGTCACGGATGTGCCCCGAGCGCGTGGCGCCGATGGCCGAACTGATCCGGCGCGGGGTCGCGGTCGATGACTGGCCGGCGGAGTGGTTCCGCATCGAGCCCAACCTCCGCCGCCGCGACGCCCTGCTCGGCGCCGGCCTCGCCCCCGGCGAGGCGCTGGCCGCCGCCCTCGCCCGCAGCCCCGAGGGCCTGCTGGCCGAGATCGAAGCTTCGCGCCTGCGCGGGCGCGGCGGCGCCGGTTATCCGACGGCGGCGAAGTGGCGGGCCTGCCGCGCCGCGCCCGGCGAGGCGCACTACGTGGTGTGCAACGCCGACGAAGGCGAGCCGGGCACGTTCAAGGACCGCGTGCTGCTGAGCGATTTCCCCCAGCTCGTCATCGACGGCATGGGCATCGCCGCCCACGCCGTCGGCGCGCGCCGCGGCTTCATCTACCTGCGCGGCGAATACCGCCACCTGCTCGCCCCGCTCGAGGCGCTGCTCGCCGAGCGTCGCCGCCAGGGCCTGCTCGGCACGGACATCCTCGGCCGCGGCTTCGACTTCGACATCGAGATCCACCTCGGCGCCGGCGCCTATGTCTGCGGCGAGGAATCGGCGCTGCTCGAGTCGCTCGAAGGCCGCCCCGGCCGGCCGCGCATCCGCCCGCCCTTTCCAGTGAGCCGCGGCTATCGCGACCAGCCGACCACGGTGAACAACGTCGAAACCCTCGCCCTCGCCTGTCTCGTCGCGGTGCACGGCGGCGAGGCCTTCCGTGCCGTGGGCACCGCGCAGTCGAGCGGCACCAAGCTGCTGTCGGTGTCGGGCGACGTCGATCGGCCGGGGATCTACGAATATCCGTTCGGCGTCACCGTCGCCGAGGTCCTGGCCGATTGCGGTGCGCGGGCGACGCAGGCGGTGCAGATCGCCGGCGCCGCCGGCCATTGCCTGGCAGCGGCCGAGTTCGGCCGCCGCATCGCCTTCGAGGACGTGTCCACCGGCGGCTCCTTCATGGTCTTCGACCAGGGCCGCGACCTGTTCGAAGTCGCGCACGCCTTCGTCGATTTCTTTGCCCACGAAAGCTGCGGCTTCTGCACTCCGTGCCGTGTCGGCACCGCAGTGAACCGCCGCCGGATGGACCGGATCGCTGCCGGCCGGGGCACCGCCGACGACCTCGACGAGCTCGCGGCGATGCACTGTCTGATGCGCAGCGCCAGCCATTGCGGCCTAGGCAGCACGGCGGCGCGGGCGCTCACCGACATCGTCGACAAGTTCCGCCCGGCCTTCAGCCGCCGCTTGCGCACCGACGGCTTCGTTCCCGCTTTCGACCTCGACGCCGCACTCGAGCCGGCACGGCAGGCCACCGGCCACGACGACCCGCGAACCCACTTCCATCCAGATCCCGACACCATCCCCGACGAACCGCTGCGATGAGCGACATCTTCTTCCTCGACGGCGAGGCGATCCCGTTCTCGCCCGGCCAGACCCTGATCCAGGCCGCCAGCGCAGCGGGCAAGTACATTCCGCACCTGTGCTGGCATCCCGATTTCAGCGCCCATGGCTCGTGCCGGCTGTGCATCGTGCGCTGCGGCGGGCGTGAAGTGGCGGCCTGCACCACGCTCGCGGCGGCCGGCCTGAAGGTGGAAAACGCCAGTGCGGAGCTCGACGCCACCCGGCGCACGCTACTGCAGCTGCTGTTCGTCGAGGGCAACCACTTCTGCCCGGCGTGCGAGAAGAGCGGCAACTGCCTGTTGCAGAGCACCGCCTACCGGCTCGGCATGCGCGATCCGCACTTCGAGCACTTCTACCCCGACCGTCCGCTCGACGCCTCCCACCCCGACGTGCTGATCGACTTCAACCGCTGCATCCTGTGCGAGTTGTGCGTGCGCGCCAGCCGTGACCTCGACGGCAAGGACGTGTTCGCCATCGCCGGCCGCGGCGTACAGGCCCACCTGGTGGTCGGCGCCCCTTCCGGGCGTCTCGCCGACACCGCTTTCGCGGCCTCCGACCGTGCCGCCAGCGTGTGCCCGGTGGGGGCGATCCTGCACAAACGGGTGGGCTTCGCGGTTCCGATCGGTGCGCGCACCTGCGACCTCGAACAGGCCGGCGGCGGCACCGGCGCCGCCGCAGCGGTGGAGAAAGGACAATGAGCGCAAAGCTGCGGGTCGCCACGGTCTCGCTGGCCGGCTGCTTCGGCTGCCACATGTCCTTGCTCGACATCGACGAGGATCTGCTCGAATTGCTCGAACACATCGAATTCGACCGCTCGCCGCTGACCGATCTCAAGCACTGCGGTCCCTGCGACCTCGGCCTCATCGAAGGCGGGCTGTGCAACGCCGAGAACATCCATATGCTGCACGAATTCCGCCGCCAGTGCAAGGTACTGGTCGCGGTCGGCGCCTGCGCGATCAACGGCGGCCTGCCGGCGCAGCGCAACCACCTCGCGCTGGGCGCGATCCTGCACCAGGTCTACCGCGACGGCCGCGGCCTCGCCGCGGGCAGCACGATTCCCGACGATCCCGAACTGCCGCTGCTGCTCGACAAGGTCCGCCCGGTGCACGAGCTCGTCCATGTCGACCACTTCCTGCCCGGCTGCCCGCCCTCGGCCGACGCCTTCCGCGAGTTTCTCGGCGCCCTGATCGCCGGCCGTCCGCCCCGGCTCGACGGTCCGCTGCTGCGCTACGACTGAGGTCGCGCCGCGGCCGACGGCGCAACACCCGAACCGTGCCGCCCGCCCCCTCGCCTGCAACCCGACTCTTCGCCACGACCATGCGCCCCGACCTCGAAACCGCTGCCGTCCCGCCCGAAACCCTGCGCCGCGTCGCCATCGATCCGGTGTCGCGGGTCGAAGGCCATGGCAAGGTCACCCTGCTTCTCGACGAACAGGGCCGCGTCCATCAGGCGCGCCTGCACATCGTCGAATTCCGCGGCTTCGAAGCCTTCATCGAGGGCCGGCCGTACTGGGAAGTGCCGGTGCTGGTGCAGCGCCTGTGCGGGATCTGTCCGGTCTCGCACCACCTTGCGGCGAGCAAGGCACTCGACCGCGTGCTCGGCGCCGAGCACCTCACGCCCACCGCCGAAGCCATGCGCCGGCTGATGCACTACGGCCAGATCCTGCAGTCGCACGCGCTGCACTTCTTCCACCTGTCCTCGCCTGACCTGCTGTTCGGCTTCGACGCCGACGCCGGGCGGCGCAACCTCGTCGGCGTGCTCGAGCGTTATCCGGACATCGCCCGCAAAGGCATCCTGCTGCGCAAGTACGGCCAGGAAGTCATCCGCCTCACCGCCGGCAAGCGCGTCCATGGCACGGGTTCGGTGCCGGGCGGAGTCAACCGCGCGCTGAGCGCGGCCGAGCGCGCCGAGCTGCGCCGCGACCTCGGCCAGGTCATCGCCTGGAGCCGCGAGGCGGTGGCGCTGGTGAAGCGCCTGCACCGCAGCGACCCGGCGCTCTACGACCGCTTCGGCCACTTCCGCTCCGGCTTCATGGGCCAGGTCGCCGCCGACGGCAGCCTCGACCTCTACCACGGAGCGCTGCGCGTGCGCGACGCCGACGGCGCGATGCTGTACGACCAGGTCGATGTCCAGGACTACGCCAGCCTGATCACCGAGGCGGTCAAGCCCTGGACCTACATGAAGTTTCCCTACCTCGGCGCGCTCGGCCCCGAGCACGGCTGGTACAAGGTCGGCCCGCTCGCCCGGCTGCAGGTCTGCGACCGCATCCCGACCCCGCTCGCCGAAGCCGAGCGCGGCGAATTTCTCGCCCACGGCGACGGCGCGCCGATCCACGCCCCGCTCGCCTACCACTGGGCGCGGATGATCGAAATGCTGTTCGCCGCCGAGACGATCGAAACCCTGTTGCACGACGATGCGCTCGAAGGCGGCGAGCTGGTCACGAGCGGCGCGCGCCGGCGCAGCGGCGTCGGCGTCATCGAGGCGCCGCGCGGCACCCTGATCCACCACTACGAAGTCGGCGACGACGATCTTGTCAGCATGGCCAACCTGATCGTCTCGACCACCCACAACAACCAGGCGATGAACACCGCGGTGCGCGAAGTGGCCCGCCAGTACTTCGACGGCCGCACGCTCACCGAGGGACTGCTCAATCACATCGAGGTGGCGATCCGCGCCTTCGACCCCTGCCTGTCGTGCGCCACCCACGCGCTCGGCAAGATGCCGCTCGAAGTGGTGCTGGTCGACGCCGGCGGCACCGAACTCGAACGCAGGCTGCGCGCCCCGGCATGAGCGCGCCCGCACGGCCGCCCGAAGGGAAACCCCCATCGCCCCCGGGAAGGCGCGCGCATAGTAGCCAGGGGGCGGTCCGGTGAACGCGCCCACGCTGGTCTTCGCCTGGGGCAACCCGAGCCGCGGCGACGATGCCCTCGGGCCGCGGTTCGCCGAAGCAGTCGAGGCGATGGGGCTGGTGGGAGTGGAATGCCTGACCGACTTCCAGCTCCAGGTGGAGCATGTGCTCGACCTGCGCAACCGCAGCCGCGTGCTGTTCGTCGACGCCACGGTCGACGCCACCGCGCCTTTTGCCGTGTCACCGCTGGCGCCGGCGGCCGCGGCCGGCTTCGGCTTCACCTCGCACGCGCTGTCGCCCGCGACCCTGCTCGCGGTGTACCGCGAGCTCGAAGGCCCGCCGCCGCCCGCCTGGCTGCTGGCGATCGCCGGCCGCCAGTGGGAACTCGGCCAGCCCCCGGGGGACGAGGCCCTGACCCATCTCGATGCGGCCCTGGGCTGGGCGCGACGCTGGCTCGCGCAGCCGGCCTGAAGCCCTCGCCCGGGAAGGCGCCCGCGGCCCCTCCCGCACGCGCTGTTTCAGCGTCGCAGCACCGCCGGTAGCGGCCCGCGCAACGCATTGCACAGCACGATCCGCTGCGCGCGCTCGAGGTCGGCCACGCGCAGCGGCGCTTCCCGCGCCTGCCAGCGCGGATCGGCGAGCAGGCGCGCGCGCATCACCCCCGGCAGCACCCCGGCCTGCAGCGGCGGCGTCCGCCACTCGCCGTCGATGCACACGAAGACGTTGCTGCGCCCGCCTTCGGTGAGCTCGCCGTCGTGGTTGTGGAACAGCACGTCGAACGCCCCCTGCGCCACCGCGGCGTCGTAGCGGGCACGCAGGCTGGTCTTGTGGCGCAGGAAGAAGTCGCGCCCATCGATCGGCAGTTCACTGAGCCGCACCCCGACCGGCCCCGGCGGCAGCTCTTCGAGCGGGGCGAGCACGATCTCGCTGCGCCCGTCCTTGAACAGCGCCAGACGCAGACGCATCGGCTGCCCCGCCGGGTCGGCGCTGCTGCGGGCAGCGAGCGCGTGCAGGATCGCCGCGCGGTTGAAAGCAAAGCCGAACGCCGCGGCGCTTGACTCCAGCCGGGCGAGGTGCGGGTCGAGCAGGGGGATCTCGCCGGCGGGCGAGACCCGCATCGTCTCGAACAGGCTGAAGCCGGGGTCGAGAGCGGAGAGGAAGCGCGCCTTCAGCCGGCACTCGTCGAATTCGTCGGCGGCGCGGCTGTCGATGGTGATCCCGGCACCGACGCCGAGCTGGCCGGGTCGCAGACCGTCGGCCTGCGCCTCGCCCAGGCACAGCGTGCGGATCGCCACCGAGAGGCAGAAATCGCCGCAGGCGCGGCCCGGCGGCGGCGGCTCGATCCAGCCGATGCTGCCGGTGTACAGCCCGCGCGGGCCGGTTTCGAGGGCGTCGATCAGCTCCATCGTGCGCCGCTTCGGCGCGCCGGTGATCGAACCGCAGGGAAACAGCGCGCGCAGCACGGCCGGGAAGCCGGTGTCGGCAGGCAGCGCGGCCTCGATGGACGAGGTCATCTGCAGCACCGTGGCATAGCGCTCGACGTCGAACAGGGCGGGCACGGTCACCGAGCCGGTGCACGCGATCCGCCCGATGTCGTTGCGCAGCAGATCGACGATCATCAGATTTTCGGCGCGGTTCTTGGAGTCGGCGGCAAGGCTGCGGGCCGCCCGTGCGTCCGCCTCGGCATCACCGCCGCGCGCCGCCGTGCCCTTCATCGGCCGGGCCAGCAGGCGCCCGCCGGCATGGCGCACGAAAAGCTCGGGGGAGCACGACAGGATGTGGCGCAGCGGCTGCGCGCTCCCGGCAGCGCCCGCCCCGGAGGGCGGAAATGGGACCTCGTCAGGAAGGGCGATCCACGCTCCATACGCCACCGGCTGGCGGCTGCGCAGGCGGCGATACAGGCTGGCCGGTGCACCGAAGGCGCGGACCCCGAACTGGTACGTGTAGTTGAGCTGATAAGTCTCGCCGGCTTCGATGGCGCGGTGGATGCGGGCGAACGCCGCGTCGAACGCCGCCCGGTCGATGCCCGGCTGCAGCGCCAGCGTCCCTGCCGCGCCCGGCCCGGTCTGTGTGCAGGCGCCGGTCGCGGCGGCCTCCTGGGCGGCGAGCCAGGCGTCGACTTCGGCCTGCGTCAGCGACCTGCAGCCAGCGAACAGCAGCACGCGCAGGGCTCCGGCAGATGCGGCCGGCGCCTGATGGCCCGCCTGCGCTCCCGTCCCCTCCGGCGATCGCGACAGAGGCGGAGCGGAGGATGCGCCCGTGTGCCGCTCCAGCGCACGGCCCCAGTCGTAATCCACGACGAGCACTGCGTGCAGGCCGGCGGTCATGTCGCCCGCGACCCCGGCCCAGACTTCTTCGAGGGCAACGGGGTCGGTGCAACGCCGCTCCCGGACGAAGCCGGTATACAGGCGGCTGCTCGGCTGTGCCGGGCTGGCGTGACAATCATCGAGGAGGGCGAAACAGCCGGAGGTGGGCGCAGGCGCAGACATGCGAAACGATGCCGATCGACGGGGCGGCGAGTCTAAGGCCTGGCGGGCGGGCGCACAACACGGCGCGGCCCCGCGCATCCCGGCGTCCCGCGCGGCAGGGGCTCCGCCTTCACGATCGACTGTGCCGGCGCGTGCGCGGAAGGCTCCGCACCCGGCTTCCGGCAGGCGCCGGGGGCCATGCTAGTCGAGCGTGCGCAGCTGCTCGAGCGCCTCGTCGACACGCTCCACGGCGATCACGCGGAGGCCTTCGATCGCCTGCTTGGGGGCATTGGCGCGCGGCACGATGGCGGTGTCGAAGCCGAGCTTGGCGGCTTCCCGCAGACGGTCCTGGCCGCGCGGCGCGGGACGGATTTCACCGGCGAGGCCGACTTCGCCGAACACCGCCAGGCCGCGGCGCAGCGGGCGGTCGCGCAGCGAAGAGTGGATCGCGAACAGGATCGCCAGGTCGGCTGCCGGTTCGGCGATCTTGACCCCGCCGACGGCGTTGACGAACACGTCCTGGTCGAAGCAGACGATCCCCGCATGGCGGTGCATGACCGCGAGCAGCATCGCCAGCCGGGTCGGCTCGAGGCCGACCGACAGGCGGCGCGGGTTGGGGCTTTGTGCGCTGTCGACGAGGGCCTGGATCTCGACCAGCAGCGGACGCGTGCCTTCCTGCGTCACCAGCACGCAGCTGCCGGCGACCTGCTGCGAGTGCTGCGACAGGAAGAGCGCCGAAGGGTTGGAGACGCCGCGCAGGCCGCGCTCGGTCATCGCGAACACGCCCAGCTCGTTGACCGCGCCGAAGCGGTTCTTGAATGCGCGGATCAGGCGGAAGCTCGAATGGGAGTCGCCTTCGAAATACAACACGGTGTCGACGATGTGTTCGAGCACGCGCGGCCCGGCGAGCGTGCCGTCCTTGGTGACGTGGCCGACCAGGATCAGGCTGGTGCCGCTTTGCTTGGCGAAGCGGGTGAGCTGGGCCGCGCATTCGCGCACCTGGGCGACGGAACCGGGGGCCGATTGCAGAGCTTCGGAATAAACGGTTTGAATGGAATCGATGACCGCAACCCGGGGGCGGGCTTCACGCAGGCTGTGCAGGATGCGCTCGAGGTTGATCTCGGCCAGCATCTGCAGCGTCGATGGCGGCAGCTGCAGGCGTTGGGCGCGCAATGCGACCTGCTCGCCCGATTCCTCGCCGCTGACATAGACCACGCCGCCGTCCGCCGGGCTGCCGCCGTCGGTAGCGGGCAGGCCGGCGAGGTTGGAAAGTGCCTGCAGCAGCAGCGTGGACTTGCCGATCCCGGGGTCGCCGCCGATCAGCACGACCCCACCGGCGACCAGGCCGCCGCCGAGCACGCGGTCGAACTCGTCCAGCCCGGTGGGCTGGCGCGGTTCTTCGCGCGGCGCCAGCGCGGCAAGGGGCTGCAGGCGGCCGGAGACCCCGGCGAGCGCGGCAAAACGGCTGCCGGCGGCAGGTGTGGCGGGCTCCAGCAGCGTCTCCACCAGTGTGTTCCAGGCCTGGCACTGCGGGCACTGGCCCTGCCAGCGCAGGGCCTGCGCACCGCACTCGGTGCACACGAAGGCGCTCTTGGGTTTGGCCATGGGCAGCCTTACTGCTCGCGCTCTTCCTGCTCGGCGATGAGGGCGAACTGTTCGCAGGCGTAGTCGGCGAAGGCGGTGATCAGGCGCGAGCGGAACTTGTCGCGCGGGACGATCACTTCGAGCGGCGTATAAGTACGCGGCTCGAGCGGCACCGCGGCCAGGCGTCCTTCTTCGACGTCGCGCCGGATCGCGCGCCGGGACGCGATCGCGAATCCCAGCCCGGCCGCGGCCAGCTGCTTGATTGCGGCCAGGCTGCCCAGTTCGGCGCACAGCGTGATCTCGCTGCCGGCGATCCCGGCCGTCTCGAAGAACTCGTCGGCGATCTGGCGGATGCCGTTCCCGGGGTCGCGGTCGATGAAGGGATATCCGACCAGATCCTTCGCGCTCAGGCGCTCGAACCGCGCCAGCGGATGGTCGGGGCGGCAGATCACCAGGAGTTCGTCACGCGCCGCACTGTGGCGCTCGATCGCATGCTGCTCGGTGGCGATCTCGATCAGGCCGATGTCGAGTTCCCGCGCCGCGACGCGGTCTTCGGTGAGCTTGGAGGTACCGACCAGCACCCGCGGCAGGACGCGCGGGTAGCGCCGCTTGAAGCCTTCCAGGATCTGCGGCAGCCAGTAGGCGGCGATGGTCGTGCTGGTGCCGATCTTGATCTGGCCGGCGAGCTCGTCGGTCAGTTCGGAGACGCGCGAGTCGAGCTCGGCCGACAGCCCGAGGATCCGTTCGGCGTAGGCCAGCACGAGCTCGCCGGCCGTGGTCAGGGTGATCTTGCCGTGGCCGCGGTCGAGCAGGCGGGTGTCGAAATGCTCTTCGAGCTGCTTGATCTGGAACGTGACCGCCGGTTGGGTCATGTGAAGGTGCTCGGCGGCGCGGGTGAATGACCCATGCTTGGCCACCGCGTGGAACACCTGAAGTCTACGATCTGCCATTTGGTGTGGATAAGTATGATTTATTGCCAATTAAAGCACAAAACTTACGCTTTGCGCGATCCCGTCAACCCGGCTCCGTGAATATCTCATCCGGGTAACGACGTGGCGCGGCCGGATTCTCCTGCAGCGCTCTTGCGCGCAGTCAATCACCGCGAGCACGGCTTCATGATATAAACCGGCCTCCGAACTCGAGTTGCCATACTCCGGATCCTGGACGATGCCGCTAGGCTTTTACATCATCATGGCTGCGCAGTTTTTTTCCGCGCTCGCCGACAATGCCTTGCTGATCGTCGCCATCGCCTTGCTGCGCGACATGGCCGCGCCGTCCGAGTACGAGCCGCTGCTGAAGCTTTTCTTCACCTTGTCCTACGTCGGCCTGGCTGCCTTCGTCGGTGCGTTTGCCGACTCGATGCCGAAATGGCGGGTGATGCTGATCAGCAACACGATCAAGATCGGCGGCTGCCTGATGCTCTTTCTCGGCACCCACCCCCTGTTCGCCTACGCGGTCATCGGTCTCGGCGCGGCCGCCTATTCACCGGCCAAATACGGCATCCTCACCGAGTACCTGCCGCACCGCCTGCTGGTGCTGGCCAACGGCTGGATCGAAGGCCTCACCGTGGCGGCGATCATTATCGGCACGATGATGGGGGGAGCGATGATCCGCAACGACGTCGGCGATGCGCTGATGGCGCTGGAGCTGCCTCTCGCCGATACGGCGTTCGAAGCAGCCGTGCTGGTCATCGGCACGTTGTATCTGATCGCCGCGGCCTTCAATGCCTACATCCCCGACACCGGGGTCGATCACAAGCCGCTCAAGAGCAACCCGCTGTACCTGATCCACGACTTCAACCACTGTCTGCGCCTGCTGTGGCGCGACAAGCTCGGCCAGATCTCGCTGGCGGTGACCACCCTGTTCTGGGGGGCGGGCGCCACGCTCCAGTTCATCGTGATCAAGTGGGCGGAGCACAGCCTGGGGATGAACCTGTCGCAGGCGTCGATGCTGCAGGGGGTGGTCGCGCTGGGCGTCGCCGCCGGCTCGGTGCTCGCGGCGCGCTACATCTCGCTGCGCCGCGCGGTGCGGGTGATCCCGCTCGGCATCGCGATGGGCGTGGGCGTGATCGCGATGGTGGGCATCACCGAAGCGTGGATGGCGATGGCGCTGATGGTACTGGTCGGCGGACTGGCGGGTTTCTTCGTGGTGCCGATGAACGCCTTGCTGCAGCATCGCGGCCACATCCTGATGGGGGCGGGCCATTCGATCGCGGTGCAGAACTTCAACGAGAACCTGTCCATCCTGGTGATGACCGGCACCTACGCGCTGCTGCTCATGGCCGGCCTGTCGATCGACATCGTCATCGGTCTGTTCGGCCTCTTCGTGGCCGGTACGATGCTGGCGATCAAGCGTCGCCACGAAGCCAACCAGCGCGAATTCGACGACGTCGCCCTGCTCGACGAACACTCCACGCATTGAGCGCCCCCAGGACACGGCTTTGCCGTTTCCACCCCCCCGAGGGGGACAAGAAAACTTGGGGCGGCCCTGTGTTTTCTTGAGAAGCCGGCAGAAAGAGACCCCGCCGCCGCGAATCAGCCGTTCGCCGCCGTACCCGCCATGAACCGGCGCGCGAAGCACAGGTCTTCCCAGGCCTTGGCCTTGTCGCGCGGGTTGCGCAGCAGGTAGGCGGGGTGATAGGTGACCACCACCGGCACGCCGGCATGATCGAAGAGCTTGCCGCGCGCGGCCGAAATGGCGATTTCCCGATCGAGCAGGGCCTGCGCCGCCGGGCGCCCGAGCGCCACCAGGAGGCGTGGCTGGACCAGGGCGATCTGGCGCTCCAGGTAAGGCCGGCAGGCGGCCAGTTCGGCGCCCTCCGGGGTGCGGTTGTGCGGCGGGCGGCACTTCACCGCATTACCGATATAGACATCCTCTCCCCGCCGCAGGCCGAGCGCCGCCAGCATGTTGTCGAGCAGGCGACCGGCCTGGCCGACGAAAGGTTCGCCGCGCTGGTCCTCTTCGGCCCCTGGCCCCTCCCCGACCAGCATCCAGCGCGCCTGTCGATCACCGACGCCGGGCACGGCCTGCCGGCGCCGTTCGCACAGCACGCAGGCACGGCACTGGCGGATGTCCTCTTCGAGCGCGTCCCACCCCAGCGTGGCGATGCGCGCATTGCGCGTGGAGTCGGCGTGGGGAGAGGCTTCGCCGGCCACGGCCGGCGCCCTCCGGCGCTGCGGAGCATGCTGTTGCGGGGGCAGGACTGGGGCGAGGGTTGCGGACGAAGCGGTGCCGGGCTGCGGCGTGGACGCCCCCGCCGCGAGCGCATGAGTCGCCTCCGCCACCAGCGCCGCCGCGTCGGGGAAGGCTTCACCTGCCCTGTCGCCGGTCCTCTCCCCAGTTCTCGCGTCCATCCCCTCGCCTGCACCCTCTTCAGGCCGCGGCGTGCCGTGCGTGCGCAGCCGCCACAGCGGCCCCAGCCCCATCTCGCGCAGCACCGCGGCACGGCGCGAAGGCGCCCGCCCGGCGATCACAGTGCCAGCCTCATCACCAGGGCGTCCTCGCGCCCTTGAGCGGCAGGGTAATAGCCGCGCCGGCGGCCAACCGCCTCGAAGCCGGCGCTGCGGTAGAGGGCGAGCGCGGCGGCATTCGACGGCCGCACCTCGAGAAAGAACTGGGTCGCGCCATGTTCGCGCGCATGATCGATCAGACGTGCGAGCAGCGCGCGCCCCACTCCCCGGCCCTGGGCGTGATGCGCCACGCCGATGTCGAGCAACTCGGCTTCGTCGGCCGCGCGCCGCACCACTGCATAACCGAGCGGCGCCGGATCCGGGCCATGCTCCGCCCCCCAGACCCACAGCTCGTGGCCGGCCGCCAGCGAATCGTTGAAATTGCCCCGCGTCCACGGGAAGGCGTGGAGCTCGGTTTCGCGCGCGCAGACCCAGTCGAGATCCTCGCCCCGCATCGGCCGCAACACCGCCTGCGACAGCGTCATCAGGCGCGGCCTCCGCGGGCGAGCCGTTCGGCGGTGGTCAGGGCGACCTTGTCGCGCACATAAAGGGGCGCAGCATGTTCGGGGGCGAGCAAGGCGCCTTGCTCCACCCTGCGCACGGCGAGGCGGGCCACTTCGGCGGCATCGGGCAGCAGCAATGGCAGACAGGTATCGAGGCGGTCGTCAAAACGCTGGCGCAAGGCTTCCGGCCATGCCGCGAATGCCGATCCGGCCGCATTCCAGCGCCCGGGGGGGAGCACGACCTCCCCGGGGGCGCAGCAGCGGATCCCGGTCACCGCTTGGGGCTCGTTTTCGGCGTCGCGCACAAAGGCTGCGTGATAGACCTCGCCCATGCGGGCGTCGGTGGCGACGAACACGCGCGCCGCCTCGATCTGCAGCGCAAGCGCCTGCAGGCTGCAGATGGCTGCGACCCCCAGACCAGCCCCCAGCGCAAGCCCCTGGGCCACGCCGCAAGCCAGGCGCAGGCCGGTAAACGCGCCCGGCCCGGCGCCGAAGGCAACCGCGTCGAGCTGCGCCGGCACCAGGCCGGCCTCGCCCAGCAGTTCGCGGATATCGCGCAGCACCGCTGCGGAATGGTTTTTCGCCCCTTCGATGCGGCGCGACAGCAGTTCGCCCTCGTAGAGCAGGGCTACGCTGCCCTGTTCGCAGGCGGTTTCGATCGCGAGTACTTTCATGGTGCCGGTATTCTACCGGCTCGGCGTGGATTCGCAGCCCGTTCAGCGCCGGCCGCGTGCGCGCGGCGGTTCACCGTAAACGTCCTGCATGGCGCTGCGCAGATCGCGATGCAGCGCTTCGCGCTCGTCCTTGCTCGGGCGCCGGCTCCGCGGTGCCGCTTCGATCTCCCTGCCCGAATTCAGCACATGGCGCAAATCGCCGGCCCGCGACGGGTGGGCCGAGGTTTCGATCTCCGCGTGCGGGCTCTCCCGCCCCGATGGCTCAGCGTGTGCCGGCGCGATCGCGACGAAGGTGGCGAACACTGCGGCGAGCATCCCTCCCAGGAGGGGCACGGAAGGCGAGCGGGCGGAGGCGGCAGGGGCAGACATGGCGGCAAGGGAAACTTCAGAAGAGGGAACGCACAAGGCGCTGGATCAGGCCGGACAAGGTGGAAAGAACGCTGGTGGAAAGGACACGGGGCGCGGGAGACCTCCGAAGTTGTTCCCGAACATACGGCAATACGGATTTCGTGGGTAGTCCCCGAGGGCCCGTGGAAGTCCGCTTTGTAAGTCGATATTGCTTCCGGCCGGCGCTCTTACGAAGCGTTACCCACGACCCGCATCGTGTTTGCTGCGGAGCGCTGGAAAGGCTGCGGGAGCAAGGGTAGGATTCTCGCCATGAATCAGAAAACACGCTATCGGATCCTCGTCGTCGATGACGACGCACGCCTGCGCGAACTGCTGTCGCGCTACCTTCAGGAACAAGGGTTCAGCGTCAAGGCGGTTGGCGAAGCGCCGCTGATGGATCGCGCCCTGCACCGCGAACATTTCGACCTGATCGTGCTCGATCTGATGCTGCCGGGCGAAGACGGACTGACCATCTGCCGCAGGTTGCGGGCGGCGGACAATCCCATCCCGATCATCATGCTCACCGCCAAGGGCGACGACGTCGACCGCATTGTCGGGCTCGAGATGGGAGCGGACGACTACATCGCCAAGCCGTTCAATCCGCGCGAACTCGTCGCCCGCATCCAGGCGGTGATGCGGCGCCAGCCGCAGACCCTGCCCGGGGCACCGACGCCCGAGGACGAGATCGTCAGCTTCGGCCAGGTGGCGGTGAACCTGGGTACGCGCACCCTGACCCGCGGCGGGGAAGAAATCCAGCTCACCACAGGGGAGTTTTCCCTGCTCAAGGTGCTGCTCACCCATCCACGCCAGCCGCTGTCGCGCGACAAGTTGATGGAACTGGCGCGCGGGCGCGAATACGGCGTGTTCGATCGCGCCATCGACGTCCAGGTCTCGCGCCTGCGCAAGCTGGTGGAAGACGACCCCGCCAAGCCGCGCTACATCCAGACCGTATGGGGCTTCGGCTACGTATTCGTGCCTGAAGACCCGCGTGCGGCGAACGGTGGCCAGGAGCCGGTGGCGACCGGCGACTGAAGCTCCGATGCCCGGGGGTCAGACCCTTTCCCGCCTGCCCGCGCCGGGCCGCCTGCTCGCGCGCGTGCTGCCCGGCACGCTGCTGTGGCAGACCTTCCTGCTGGTCGCGCTGTTGCTGACCCTGGCCCTCGGGGCGTGGTCGCAGATCTTCCGCTACATGCAGGAGCCGGCGCGGGCGCGGGATGTGGCGCAGATGGTGGTCTCGGTGGTCAACCTCACCCGTACCGCGCTGATCAACGCCGACATCGAACGCCGGACCGACCTGCTGATCGAACTCGCCGCGCTCGAGGGCATCCGCATCTATCCCGCCGAGGCCAGCGACGAACTGGTCGCGCTCGACGACACCCGCCCCCTGCGCCTGCTGATGGCCGACGTCCGCCGCCAGCTCGGCGGGCACACCCGCTTCGCATCGAAGTGGAAGACGCTCGAAGGCTTCTGGGTCAGCTTCCGCCTTCACCCCGAAGACGAGGAAGACGAATACTGGGTGATGCTGCCGCCCGAACGCATCGACAACCCCGATACCTTCGGCTGGCTGGGCTGGGCGGGCGGCGCGCTGGTGGCGGCGCTGTTCGGCGCCTACCTGATCGTGTCGCGGGTCAGCGCCCCGCTGCGCCAGCTCGCGCGCGCCGCCAACATGATCGGCAGCGGACGCACACCGCCGCTGATCGAGGAGTCCGGAGCCCAGGAGATCGCCGTCGTCGCCCGTGCCTTCAACCGCATGACGGGGGACCTCGCACGCAACGACGCCGACCGCGCGCTGATCCTGGCCGGGGTATCCCACGACCTGCGCACGCCGCTCGCCCGCCTGCGCCTGGGCATCGAGATGTCCGGCGCGCCGGCGAGCGAAGTCTCGGCGATGGTCGCCGACATCGAGGAGATGGACCGGATCATCGGCCAGTTCCTCGATTTCGGCCGGGGCGAGCCGCAGCAGGCACTGCAGCGGGTCGACCTGGTGCGGCTTGTGCATGAGGTCACCGAACCCTACCGCCTGCGCGGAATCGACATCCGCATCCTCGGCGCGGGCCGCCTCGAAGTGGCTGCCCACGTGCTGCCGCTGCGCCGCGCCCTCGCCAACCTGATCGACAACGCGCTGCGCTACGCGGGCGACGACGGCCCGCTCGACGTCGATATCGGCAAACATGAGGGCTTCGCCTGCATCGAGGTCGCCGACCGCGGTCCGGGCATTCCCGAAGACCAGGTCGAACGCATGCGCCACCCCTTTACCCGGCTCGAAGCGGCACGCAGCAACACCAAGGGCGCGGGGCTCGGCCTGGCCATCGTGGACCGGGTGATGCGTGCCCACCACGGCCGGCTCGATCTCCTGCCGCGCCCGGGCGGCGGCTTGCGCGCCATCCTCAATCTGCCGGACGCCGCCGGAACCGACACCCGCTATAATCCCGCCACATGAAATTCCTCTTCGACCTTCTGCCGGTCATCCTCTTCTTCGCCGCGTACAAGCTCGGCGGGGCCCACCCGGAAGCTGCGCATGCGCTGCTCAGCGGCTGGCTCGGCGACGGGATCACCGTCACCCAGGCGCCGATCCTGATCGCCACCGCCGTCGCCATCGCCGCAACCGCGCTGCAGATCGTGCTGGTCTGGTTGCGCCACCGCAGGGTCGACACCATGCTGTGGGTGAGCCTGGCGATCATCACCGTGTTCGGCGGCGCCACCCTGTTCTTCCACAACCCCACCTTCATCAAGTGGAAGCCGACCGCGCTGTACTGGCTGTTCGGCAGTGTGCTGCTCGGCTCGGCCGCCCTGCTGCACCGCAACCTGATCCGCAACATGCTCGAGGCGCAGATCCGCCTTCCCGATCCGGTATGGGGGCGGCTGAACCTGGCATGGGCGGGCTTCTTCATCGCCATGGGCCTGCTCAACCTGTACGTGGCCTACAACTTCAGCGAAGAAACCTGGGTCGATTTCAAACTGTTCGGCGGCATCGGCCTGATGCTGGCATTCGTGCTGGGCCAGGGGTTCTACCTGTCCCGCCATCTCGAAGAGGAGAGCCATTGATGTTTTACGCCCTGATCGGCGAGGACGCGCCGGGGACGCTGGAAACCCGCCTCGCGGTACGTGCCGAGCACCTCGCCCGCCTCGAGGCGCTGCGCGACGAAGGCCGCCTGCTGCTGGCCGGACCGATGCCGGCGATCGACTCCCCCGACCCCGGCCCGGCCGGTTTTGCCGGCAGCCTGGTCGTCGCCGAATTCGATTCGCTCGCCAGCGCCGAACACTGGCTCGCCGAAGACCCTTACGCCAGGCAAGGCGTGTTCGCTCGCACCTCTGTCCGTCCATTCAGGAAGGTCCTGCCGTGAGCGCCGAAGTGGCCGAACGCATCCGCGCGACGCTCTGCTCCGCCTTTCCGGTCGAGCTGATCGAGGTCGGCGACGACAGCGCACTGCATGCCGGCCATGCCGGCGCCCGCGACGGTGGCGGGCACTACCGCCTGACCCTGGTGTCCGCCGCATTCGAAGGGCACGGCACGGTGGCCCGTCACCGCATGATTTACCAGGCACTGGGCGGGATGATGAAAAAAGACATCCACGCCCTGGCCATTCGCGCCTTTTCGGCCACCGAGGCCGCAAAGCAATCTACCCCCTGAGGAATACTCGATGAAACTGTTTCCGAGCCGTCTCGCCGTCACCCTGCTTGCCGGTTTTCTCGCCTGGCCTGCGCTCGCAGCCGATCCGGTGGCGAAGGTCAATGGCGTCGCCATTCCGGCCTCGCGCGCCGAAACCATGCTCGCCGAGCAGCGCGCCCAGGGCACGCCGGACAGCGCGGAGCTGAACGAAGCGGTCCGCGAAGAGCTGATCCGCCGTGAAATCCTGGGCCAGGCCGCGACCGGCAAGGGGCTGGACAAGAAGGCCGAAGTCCAGGCCCAGATGGACATGGCCCGCCAGGCGATCCTGATCCGCGCCTATCTGCAGGAGTATGTGCGCGCCAACCCGGTCTCCGACGCCGAGCTGAAGGCCGAGTACGAAACCATCAAGGCGCGCCTGGGCAGCAAGGAATACAAGCCGCGCCACGTCCTGGTCGAAACCGAAACCGCGGCCAAGGCGATCATCGCCCGCCTGCAGAACGGCACGCCGTTCGAAGAAGTCGCCAAGGAGTCGCTCGATCCCGGCTCCAAGGATCGCGGCGGGGAACTGGGCTGGAGCAACCCGGGCATGTTCGTGAAGCCCTTCTCCGATGCCATGGTGAAGCTGGAAAAAGGCAAATACACCGCCACTCCGGTGAAGAGCGACTTCGGCTACCACGTCATCCAGCTCGACGATATGCGCGACGTGCAGCCGCCCCCGCTCGACGAAGTCAAGCCGCAACTGCAGCAACGCCTGCAGCAGCAGAAAGTGGAAAAGCACATCCAGTCGCTGCGCGAGAAGGCCAAGGTCGAATAAGCCCGACCGCGCCTCTCCCGCCACGGCGGGAAGGATCGGCGCCGGGGCCCCGCATCGGGTCCGGCGCCGTTTTTTTCCGTGCAGGCAATCGGCCACTACCGGCCGCAGGACCGGCGGCGCGGACAACGCGGGGTTCGGCTCGACGGCGGCGGAAGCGGCAATCGTCACCCGCCGGTGCGGCGCTTCAGAACTGCGTTTCGTCGAGGGCGAGCGCGCCCGCCGCCCCTTTCGCCACCGTGTAGGCCAGGCCGGGCGCCTGTGCCATGACGTGGTCGGCATAGAAGCACGCGCTGACGATCTTCGCCCGGTAAAAATCCGCCTCGCCCTCGCCGGCTTCGAGCCTGCGCCGGGCCGCCAGCGCGGCGCGGGCCAGTTGCCAGCCACCGGCGACGATGCCGAGCAGCCGGAGGAAGGGAACGGCCCCGACCGAGGCGGCCTTGATGTCCTGGTCGTAGGTGGCGAGGAGGTAGGCCACACCTTCCTCGAGCGCAGCGATCCCGCTGCCCAGCGCACGGCGGATGGCGGCGAAGGATTCGTCGCCGACCGCAGCAAGCTCGGCTTCGACCGCACGCATCCGCTGCATCACGGCACCGATGGCCGCGCCACCGTCACGGGCGATCTTGCGCCCGATCAGATCGTTGGCCTGGATCGCCGTCGTGCCCTCGTAAATCGAGGTGATGCGGGCGTCGCGCAGATGCTGCGCCGCGCCGGTCTCCTCGATGAAGCCCATGCCGCCGTGCACCTGGACGCCGGTCGAGGCGATCTCGAACGCGTTTTCCGTCAGCCAGCCTTTCACCACCGGAATCATCAGATCGACGAACGCCTGGCTGCACGCACGCTCCTGGGCATCGACGTGGTGGTGCGCCTTGTCGGTCTCGGCGGCGACGACGTAGGCCAGTGCGCGCATCGCCTCGGTCTGGCTTTTCATCGACATCAGCATCCGGCGCACGTCGGGGTGGCGGATGATGCTGACCTTGGGGCCGCCACGCACTCCGGCCTCGGTACCCTGGACGCGCTCCCGCGCATACTGCAAGGCATGCTGATAAGCGCGCTCGGACAGGGCCAGGCCTTCCATGCCGACCGCGAAGCGGGCCTCGTTCATCATGATGAACATGTACTCGAGACCGCGGTTCGGTTCGCCCACCAGGGTGCCGATCGCACCGCCCTGATCGCCGAAGGCGAGCACGCAGGTCGGGCTGGCGTGGATCCCGAGCTTGTGTTCGATCGACACGCAGCGCACATCGTTGCGCGCACCCAGATTGCCGCCGGCATCGACCAGGTACTTCGGCACGACGAACAGGGAGATCCCCTTCACCCCTTCGGGAGCGCCCAGCAGGCGGGCGAGTACGAGATGGACGATATTGTCGGTGAGATCATGCTCACCGTAGGTGATGAAGATCTTCTGCCCGAAAAGCCGGTAGCTGCCATCGGCCTGCGGCTCGGCGCGGGTACGGACCGCGGCCAGGTCGGAGCCCGCCTGGGGTTCGGTCAGGTTCATCGTGCCGGTCCATTCACCCGACACCATCTTCGGCAGATACATCGCCTTCTGCGCGTCGGAGCCGCGCAGCATCAGGGCTTCGATCGCGCCCGTGGTCAGCATCGGGCACAGCGAGAAGGCCATGTTGGCCGACTTCCACATTTCCATAACCGCGGTCGACACCAGCTTCGGCAAGCCCTGCCCGCCATGCTGTGGATCGCAGGCCACGGCGGTCCAGCCCGACTCGGCGAACTGGCGGTAGGCCTCCTTCCAGCCCGGCGCAGTGGTCACTTCACCGTCGTGCCATCTGGCGCCATGCTGGTCACCGCTGCGGTTCAACGGCGCGAGAACGCCGGCGGCGAACTTGTCGGCCTCCTCGAGGATGGCATCGACCAGGTCGGGAGTGACGTCCTCGTTGCCCGGTAGCCGGGTGATCTCGTCGAGGCCGGCGAGTTCGCGCATCACGAACCGCATGTCACGGAGAGGCGCGCTGTAATTGCTCATGAGTGGAATCACTCCAGAAGATGGTGAATCGGATTTCCGGCACCGGTGGCAAGTGCCGTACGCCGGATCGGGCGCCCACCGGAGGGGGCGGTGGGGCTTCCTGGCGGAGCACTGTGTTACCGCCCTTTTCCGGCTTCTGCCCTCTCAGGAAAACCTGGGGCCACCCCAGGTTTTCTTGTCCCCCTCGGGGGGGGCGGAAACGGCAAAGCTGTTTCCCGGGGTGCTCAAAGCGAGCGCACCAGTTCGGGGACGATCTCGAACAGGTCGCCGACCAGGCCGTAGTCGGCGACCTGGAAGATCGGCGCTTCGGGGTCCTTGTTGATCGCCACGATCACCTTCGAGTCCTTCATCCCGGCCAGGTGCTGGATCGCGCCCGAGATGCCGATTGCGATGTAGAGCTGGGGGGCGACGATCTTGCCGGTCTGGCCGACCTGGTAGTCGTTAGGCACGTAGCCGGCATCGACCGCGGCGCGGCTGGCGCCGAGCGCGGCGCCGAGCTTGTCGGCGAGTGGCTCGAGCAGGGCGTGGTAGTTCTCGCCGCTGCCCAGGCCGCGACCGCCGGAGACGATGATCTTCGCCGCCCCCAGCTCGGGGCGGGCGCTCTTGGTGATCTCGCGCCCGACCAGGGCGGCAACGCCCAGATCGGCGGCGGCAGCGACCGCCTCGATCGGGGCGGCGTCGCCCGCTGCAGCGGCGGCATCGAACGCGGTGGTGCGCACGGTGATGAGCTTGATCGCATCGGCGCTCTTCACCGTGGCGAGGGCGTTGCCGGCGTAGATCGGACGCACGAAGGTATCGGCCGCTTCGATCGCGACGATGTCGCTGATCTGGGCAACGCCGAGCAGCGCCGCCACCCGCGGCAGCATGTTCTTGCCCGCCGAGGTGGCCGGCACGAGGACGTGGCTGTAGTCGCCGGCCAGCCCCTGCACCAGCTCGGCGACGTTCTCCGCGGTCTGCGCCTCGTAGTGCGGCGCATCGCACACCCGCAGCTTGGCCACGCCGGCGATCTTCGCCGCCGCCTCGGCCGCCGCGCCGCAGCCGGCACCGGCCACCAGGACGTGGATGTCCGTGGCCAGCAGCGTGCCCAGCTTCGCCGCCGCGCTCACGGTGTTGAGGGTGGCGGCCTTGATCGAATGGTTGTCGTGTTCGGCAATGACGAGAATCGGCATGTTCAGATCACCTTCGCTACGTTCTTCAGTTTGTCGACCAGCTGCGCGACGTCGGCGACGCGCTCGCCCGCGCTGCGCTTGGGCGGCTCGGACACGCTCAGCGTGGTGAGGCGCGGCGCCACATCGACGCCCAGCTCGGCCGGCTTGACCGTGTCGAGCGGCTTTTTCTTCGCCTTCATGATGTTGGGGAGAGTGGCGTAGCGCGGCTCGTTGAGGCGCAGGTCGGTGGTGACCACCGCCGGCAGGCTCACCGACAGGGTTTCCAGCCCGCCGTCGATCTCGCGCGTGACCTGCGCACGGCCGCCTTCGAGCACCAGCTTCGAGGCGAAGGTCGCCTGCGGCCAGCCCGCCAGCGCCGCCAGCATCTGCCCGGTCTGGTTGGCGTCGTCGTCGATCGCCTGCTTGCCGCAGATCACCAGCTGCGGCGCTTCCTTGTCGCACACCGCCTTCAGCAGCTTGGCCACCGCCAGCGGCTGCAGCTCGACGTCGCTCAGTTCACCACACTCGACCAGGATGCCGCGGTCGGCACCGATCGCCATCGCCGCGCGCAGGGTTTCCTGGCACGCGCCGAGGCCGCAGGTCACCGCCACCACTTCGCTCGCCACCCCGGCTTCCTTCAGCCGCACCGCCTCTTCCACCGCGATCTCGTCGAACGGGTTCATGCTCATCTTGACGTTGGCGATGTCCACGCCGCTGCCGTCGGCCTTCACGCGCACCTTGACGTTGTAGTCCACCACGCGTTTGACAGGTACCAGGATCTTCAAGTTGTGTGCTCCTTTTGCTCAGGCATTTTCACTCCGGGCCGCCGCATCGACGAACGCGCTGTACTCAAATTTTTTTATTGCACCGCCGGCTTGCCGCGCGCTGCGCCGCGCACCTTCCCCAGCGTCGCGTCCATACTTGTCGGTATGGATACATACGGTAGCGTATGGTGAAGGAATCGTCAATACTATACCGTATGGAAAAAACAGCCAAAAAACCGCGGGTGCAGCTCGATCGCGATGCCTGGGTCGCGGGCGCCACCGAAGTCCTCGCCGAGGAAGGCATCGCCGGGCTGCGCGTCGAAGTGCTCGCCAAGCGGCTCAAGGTCACCAAGGGCAGCTTCTACTGGCACTTCGCCGATCGCCGCGATTTGCTGATGGGGGTGCTGCACCACTGGCAGGAGGGGCGCATCCGCGACATCCGCAAGCAGACGCGGGCCCAGCCGGGGAGAGAGCTCGAGCAGATCTACCATGTCATCGACGTGTACGGCGCCAGCCGCAGCCGGCGCGGGATGATGATCGAACTCGCGGTGCGCGACTGGGCGCGCCGCGACGCCCAGGCCGCAGCGATCGTCGCCGAAGTCGACGATGTCCGTCTGCGCTGCGCGCGTGAGCTGTTCCTCGCCTGCGGGGTGCCGATGGAGGAAGCGTCCAGCCGTTGCATGCTGCTCTACGCCTACGTATTCGGCGTGTCGCTGATGATCTACGATCGCTTCGACAGCGACATCGCCCGGCTCAAGCGCGACATCGCCGACCTGATCGCACGCTCGGGGGCCGCCAGAGCCCCTTCTCCGGCCTGAGCCCGGGTCAGCACGGCTTCCAGCCGCCGAGCGCGGCGCTGGCGTTGCGCCCGGTGGCGGCGACGACTTCTTGCACGGAAAGGCCGCGCAGCCCGGCGAGCAGTTCGGCATAGGCCCGCAGGTTTGCGGGCGTATTGCGCTGCCCTTGCCCCCAGGCCGGCGGGATGTCGGGCGCATCGGTCTCGAGCACGATCGCCTCCAGCGGCAGGCTGACCGCGAGCGCGCGGATCCGCGTCGAGCCGGCGAAGGTCATCGAACCACCAAAGCCGAGCTTGAAGCCGAGGGCAATGAACATCTCGGCCTGCTGGCGGCTGCCGTTGAAGGCATGGGCAATGCCCCCGGGAACGGCAATGCGGCGCAGCTGCTTGAGAATCGGATCGATCGCGCGGCGTACGTGCAGGATCACCGGCAGGCCATGCTTGCGCGCAAGGCCGAGCTGGGCAACAAAGAATTCGAGCTGGCGTGCCGGATCGGCCTCGTGCACGAAATGGTCGAGGCCGATCTCGCCCACCGCCAGCGCACGCCCTTCGCCCAGGCGCTGGTCGAGCACATCGAGATCTTCCGCACGGGCCTGCATCACGTACAGGGGATGAATGCCGAGTGCACACGCGGTATCGCTGCGGGCCGCAGCCAGCGCCGCCACCGCATCGAAGTTGTCGGCCCCGATCGCAGGCACGACGAAGCCGTCCACGCCGGCGGCACGGGCCGCGGCAATCACCGCCGCGCGATCGTCATCGAACTCGGCTGCATCGAGATGGACGTGGGTGTCGATCAGCATCGGAGGCTCGGCATCACTCGCCCTTGAACGCTAGTCGAACGCGCTCGCCGACTTCGCCCGTTCGCGCAGCATGAACTTCTGGATCTTGCCGGTCGAGGTCTTGGGCAACGCGCCGAAGACGACCTTCTTCGGCATCTTGAACCCGGCCAGGTGGGCACGGCAATGGGCGAGCAGCGCCGCGGCGTCCGCTTCGGCCCCGTCGCGCAGTTCGACGAAGGCGCAGGGCACTTCGCCCCACTTCCCGTCGGGCAGCGCGACCACCGCCGCGGCCATCACCGCGGGATGGCGGTAGAGCACGTCCTCGATTTCGATCGATGACACGTTCTCTCCGCCCGAGATGATGATGTCCTTGGCGCGGTCCTTGATCTTGACGTAGCCGTCGGGCTGCAGCACCCCCAGATCGCCGGTGTGGTACCAGCCGCCGCGGAACGACTCGGCGGTCGCCCGCGGGCTCTTCAGGTAGCCCTTCATCACCAGATTGCCGCGGAACATGACTTCGCCCATGGTCCGGCCGTCGCGCGGCACCTGCTCCATGGTGTCGGGGTCGATCACCGTGATCGCTTCCTGGGCGTGGTAGCGCACGCCTTGGCGGCCGTTGAGGGCGACCTGCTCGGACAGCGCCAGATCGGCCCATTCGTCGTGCTTGGCGCACACCGCCGCCGGACCATAGGTTTCGGTCAGGCCATAGACGTGGGTGAGATCGAAGCCGATCTTCGCCATGCCCTCGATCACCGCGGCCGGCGGCGGTGCGGCGGCGACCAGGCCATGCACGGTATGGTCGATCCCCTCGCGCCAGGCCGCGGGCGCATTCGCCAGCATCGAATGCACGATCGGCGCGCCGCAGTAGTGGGTGACGCGATGCGCGCGGATGGCGTCGAAGATCAGGCGCGGATCGACCCGGCGCAGGCAGACGTTGGTGCCCGCGTTGGCCGCCATCGACCACGCGAAACACCAGCCGTTGCAATGGAACATCGGCAGCGTCCACAGGTAGACCGCGTGCGGCGGCATGCCCCACGAGACGATGTTCGACAAGGCGTTGAGATAGGCGCCGCGATGGTGGTATACGACCCCCTTCGGGTCGCCGGTGGTGCCCGAAGTGTAGTTCAGCGAGATCGCATCCCACTCGTCGGCCGGCGGCTCGAAGACGAAGTCCTCGCTGCCGCTGGCGAGCAGCGTCTCGTAATCGATCCGCCCCAGCCGTTCGCCCGGGCCGGCGTATTCAGGGTCGTCGACATCGATCACGACGAGGCCGCTGCGCCCGGCGAGGGCGAGCGCCTTCTTCACCACCGGCGAATATTCGCGATCGACCAGCAGCACCTTCGCCTCGGCGTGGGCGAGGATGAAGGCGACGGCCTCGGGGTCGAGCCGGGTGTTGATGGTGTTGAGCACCGCGCCACAGGCGGGAACGCCGAAATGGCATTCAAACATCTCGGGCGTGTTGTTGAGAATCACCGCCACGGTATCGTTGCGGCCGACGCCGAGCTGCTTCAGCGCCGAAGCCAGGCGCCGCGAGCGGGCGAAGCTCTCGGCCCAGGTATGGCGCCGCCGCCCGTGGATCACGGCGAGCCGCTGCGGATAGACCGCGGCGCTGCGCTCGATGAAGGTCAGCGGCGTGAGCGCTACGTAATTGGCGGCATTGCGCTCCAGCCCCACATCGTAGGGCGAACTTCCGCTCCCGCTCATCCTCTCCTCCTTTCCTGTCGTATGTGCGGCCATCGCCCCCGGCGCTGCCGGCGCTCAGCCCCGGCAGCGCGCGTCCGCGTCCACTGGCGACCCTGCGCGATGAAGCGTCGCGATCCAGCCGGCCAGCTCGCCGGCGAGCCGATCCGCCGCGGTCCGGAATGCGCCGACGCCGCCGACCGCATCGCCGCTCGGCGCCGGCACGGCAGCGCGGAATTCGCCCTGCGCCAGGGCCTCGTCGCTGCGTGGCGGCACCAGCCCGGCGCGCAGCACCACCTCCACCCGGCTGCGTTCGGCACTGTCGAACACCTGGACGAATTCGTCCACCTCGATCTGCAAACGGCAGCGATTACCGCTGCCGCCGGGTTTCAGCGCCCGCTCCAAGGCCAGCGCCAGCATGTCGGAAGGCTGGGCGACCCAGCGGCTTTCGGCGTAGCTGCGCCGGCGCAGGGGGTCATCCCATTGCAAGCGGTACTGCAGCGCGCTGCTTGCCAGCCAAGGCGGGGCCGCGACCTCGATGCGCAGCGGCGCAAGGCGCGGATCGAGCCCGGCCGGCGCGCCCAGGCCCAGATCGTAGAAGGCCATCGGCGGGGGTTTCAGATTCAGGCCGCTGCAGCCGGCCAGCGCGGCGGCCACCCCAAGACCGATCACGATGCCGCGCAGGCGGGGAAATTCTGGAAATAGGCCTGAGATCATGCTTTTTGCTGTCCGTGTCGAATGTCAATGCTCAGCGTGGGAGCGAACCGAAGCCGGCCTCTCCCGGCCCCGGTTCGCGCGCCGCCCGGCCGGTCAGGAGGACCTGCGGGGTGCTCTCCACCTCCTCGACCAGGCGCCCGACCCTGCGTGAAGTCGCGGTCAGTTCGCGCAGCAGCGCGTTGAGCTGCGGCAAGGTGCCATCGATCAGGCCGCTGCTGGTGGCCGTCGCCGCCTCGTCCAGGCGCACCGTCATGTGCTCGATGCGGGCCAGCAGCCCGCGCAGCTCGACCACCGCCGGCGTAGCCTCGGCACTGGCCTGCTCGAGATTGCCCAGGGTCGCCTTCAGGCTGGCGAGGTTGGCCGGGCTCAGCACTGCGCGCAGCGCCCGGAGCGTTTCCGGCACATCGGCAAAGCTGCGGTCCATGCCCTCGGCAGCCGACTCCAGGCGCTGCAGGGTCGCGCGCAGACGGGCGGCATTTTCAGCGTCGAACATTTGCGCAACCTGGGCGCCGACCGTATCGAAACGGTCCACTGCCGCGAGCGCCCGCTCCGCGATCCGGTCGAGCAGGCCGGGCTCGAGCGCAATCCGTGGCGGGGCGTCGGCGGTGCCGGCGAGCGGCACCGGGTCTTCGCCGCGATCGTCGAGCTGGACGTAGGCCAGCCCGGTCACCCCCATCGTGCCGAGGGTGGCGCGCGTTCCCCGGGTCAGCGGCAGATCCTCGGCGACGCGGACATGGACCAGGATGTCGTGCGGGGCGCGCGGGTCGATGCGCACCGCGCTCACCGTCCCGACCGCCAGCCCGCGGTAACGCACCCGGGCCTGGGGGCCGAGGCCGTTGATGTCGCCGCGGGCGACGAGGACCAGATCGCGCATCGGCTCGCGCTCGTCCGAGAACCACCACAGGGCGCCCAGCAGCGCGGCCCCGAGGACGAGTGCGAACAGGCCCGCCGCAAGGGCGTGGGCTCGGTTTTCCATGATCAGCGACCTCCCTGTGCCCGGGCCAGAGCCCGGCGACCATGTTCTCCATGGAAGAAGCGCTCGATGAACGGATGCTCGAGCTTCAGCGTGTCTTCCAGCGTGGCATAACTCAGGATGTGTTTGTCGGCCAGCACCGCCACCCGGGTGGCCATTGCCGCCAGGGTATCGAGGTCGTGCGTGACCAGCACCACGGTCAGCCCCAGTTCGCCGCGCAGCGCCAGGATCAGACGCACGAAGGCGGCGCTGCGGTCGGGGTCCAGACCCGCAGTCGGTTCGTCGAGCAGCAACAGCTCGGGCTCGAGCGCCAGCGCACGGGCGAGGGCCGCGCGCTTGACCATTCCGCCGGAGAGCTCGGCCGGCATCAGCCGCGCGTGCTCGGGCTCCATTTCGACCATCGCCAGCTTCAGGGCGACGAGGTCGCGGATTTCATCCTCGTGCACGATGCCGAGCTCGCGCAGCGGAAAGGCGATGTTTTCGCCCACGGTAAACGCGGAAAACAGCGCCCCCTGCTGGAACAGCACGCCGCAGCGGCGCTGGCGCGCGATGCGCTCGTGCACCGTGCCGGCGTGCAGCGCTTCGCCGAACAGCCGCACTTCGCCCGCGGCCGGCCGGGTGAGGCCGATGACATGGCGCAGCAAGGTCGTCTTGCCGCTGCCCGAGCCGCCCACCAGGGCCACAATCTCGCCGGCCTCGATGTCCAGGTCGAGCCCCTGGTGCACCACGTTGGCGCCGAAGCGCGTCACCACGCCACGCAGCGAGACCACCGGAGCGCCCTGCGGCCGGCCGGCGCTCATCCCGGAATCCCGATCGAACGGGTGGCGATCGCGAAGATCGCATCGACCAGGATCACCACCGTGATCGCCGATACCACCGAGGCCGTGGTGTTGGCCGACAGGCTCTCGGTGTTGGGCTGCACGCGCAGGCCGAAATGGCAGGCGATGAGGGCGATCAGCAAGCCGAACACCGCCCCCTTGGACAGGCCGATGAACAGGTTCGCCACCGGCACCGCATCGGGCAAGGCATCGATGAAGTAGCGGAACGACAGGTCGAGCTCGATCCAGGCCGACAGCCAGCCCCCGAGCAGCGCCACCGCCGAGGTCCACAGCACCAGCAGCGGCATCGCCAGCGTCAGTGCGATCACTTTGGGCAGCACCAGGCGCAGCGAGCGCGAAATGCCCATCGCCGCGAGCGCATCGATTTCCTCGGTAACGCGCATCACCCCCAGCTGGGCCGTCATCGCCGACCCCGAGCGTCCCGCCACCAGCACCGACACCAGCACCGGCCCGAGCTCGCGGATGATGCCCAGGCCGAGGATATTGACGATGAAGGTGTCAGCGCCGAACATCTTCAGCTGCAGGGCCGACAGATAGGACAGCACGACGCCGATCAGAAAGCCCACCAGCGCGGTCACCGCCATCGCCTTGACCGCGACCTTGTGGAGGTTGGCCGAAATTTCCAGCATCGGCCATTCGCGCGGATGGCGGACGAGGTGCAGCAGATCGAGCAGGAGCTGGCCGAGCAGGGCGACGAAATCGCGCAGATGGACTGCCAGGCCGAGGATCGCCGCGCCCAGCATCCCCACCGCGTCCGCGATCGTGAACGCGGACGCGAGCACGAGCGGGCGCGCCGCAGCGCGGGCGACGCGCTCGATGGCGGCGCGGTGGGCCTCGCTCAGGTCCACCTGCGCCGGCCATCGCCGCCCCCAGGCGCGCCACAGCAGAAGGGCGCCGAAGCTGTCGAGGCGATCGACCGCGGACAGCGACCAGTGCGCACAGCCCTGCGCCGTCGCCAGCTCGCGCCGCAGCGCGGCAAGCCGCACGGACAACGCCCTCAGGGTCCACTCGCCGGCCAGGCGCACCGTCCCCGCGGCACGGTCGATGACGATCCCGTTATCGATGCCCGCGGCCATGGTGCTCATTGCGGTTCAGGCCGCCGCGCTGCGCGCGCCCAGCGCGCGCACGTACAGTCCGCGCCCGAGCGCGACCCACTGGCGGCGCTCTTCCTCGAGCGCCGCGGCCGTCAGCGGCAGCTTCTGCAGCCAGCTGGCCGGGGTATTCACCGAAAACCCCCTGCCCTCGCGGCGCATTTCGAGCGGCGGGATGCCGCGCGCATCGCGGGCACGATGGACCACCACCGCCAGCCGCAGGCAGGCGACCAGCAGCCAGTCCACGCTGTCGGCGTCGATCGACGAGACCCGCTCGAGCTTGCCGCGGTGGGACAGCACGAGGCGCGCCAGGCGGGCCTGGTCCATCCGTGAAAAACCCGGCATGTCGGCGTTGGCGACGATGTAGGCGCTGTGCTTGTGGTAGCTCGAATGCGCCACTGAAATGCCGATCTCATGAAGGAGGGCAGCCCAGCGCAGGAAGCGGCGGTCGAGGTGCTCGGGGTCGGCCATTTCCGGCTCGAGCTGGCCGAGCAGGTGGCAGGCGGTGTCGGCGACCTGCTGTGCCTGGCGCGGATCGACGCCGTAGCGGCGAACGAAGGCCGACACCGTGGCGTCGCGCAGATCGTGGTGGTGGTAGCGCCCGAGCAGATCGTAGAGCACGCCCAGGCGCAGCGCGCCTTCGGAGAACACCATGCGCTCGATGCCGAACTCCTTGAACACCGCGCTCATGATCGACAGTCCGCCCAGGATCACCGGAATGCGATCGCCCTTGAGTCCGGCGAGCTCGAGCGCATCGAGCCGCCCCGCGCGCAGCAGCACCGCCTTCAGCTTCTCAAGCCCGTCGCGGGTGATGCCGCCGCTGGAAAAACCGTTCTGTTCGAGGATTTCGAGCAAGGCCTTGGCCGTTCCGCTGGAACCCACCGCCTCTTCCCAGCCGGCCTCGCGGTAGGCCTGGACGATGGTCTGCAGCTCGCGCCGCGCGGCGAGCTCGGCGTCCCTCAGGCTGCGCTTGTCGATCCGCCCTTCCGGGAAAAAACGCAGGCTGAAGCCGACACAGCCCATGTAGCGCGACTCCAGCAGCACGGGCTCGAAACTCTTGCCGATGATGAACTCGGTCGAACCTCCGCCGATGTCGACGATCAGTTGCTGGCGGTGCGGATCGGGCAGGGTATGGGCAACGCCGACGTAGATCAGCCGCGCTTCCTCGCGCCCGGCGATGACCTCGATCGGAAAGCCCAGCGCCGCCTCGGCACGGATCAGGAACTCGGGGGCGTTCTTCGCCACGCGCAAGGTGTTGGTCGCCACCGCGCGCACCCGCTGCGGGGCGAAATCGTGCAGGCGTTCATGAAACCGCAGCAGCGCCGCAACCCCGCGCTGCTGCGCGGCGAGGTCGAGCTTCTTGTCCGGCGACAAACCGGCCGCCAGCCGGACCGCTTCCTTCAGGCCGTCGAGCGGGTAGATCTGGTCATTGACGATACGGCCGACCTGCAGACGGAAGCTGTTCGAGCCCAGATCGATGGCCGCAATTAGATCTCGCATCATCGCAATTCGGAGGACGCCGCCGGCGCCGAAGGGGGCGATTTTAGCACCATCGGCCCCCTGCTCCCCCGCCTCCCGCCCGGCTGCAGAGCAGGAGCGCCGGGCGCGAATCCGCTCCGATACGCCTGGCCGATATTCGTGCGCGGCAGCTGTCATGAACATGCAGTAAAACTGTCACATAATCATTGATGCCGACTCGCGCCCACCCACGCCGGAACCGCCATGAGAAACGACCACTACTATCCTGCCGATCACTTCATCAACCGCGAGCTTTCGCTGCTCCAGTTCCAGCGCCGCGTCCTCGCCCAGGCTGCCGACCCGACCGTGCCACTGCTCGAACGTCTGCGCTTCCTGTGCATCGTTTCCAGCAACCTCGACGAGTTTTTCGAGATCCGGGTCTCCGGCATCAAGGAACAGATCCGCGTCGGCAGCCGCAAGTCGGGCGAAGACGGGATTTCTCCGACCGAGCTGCTCGAGCGCGTCAGCCGCGAAGTGCACGCCATCATCGCCCGCCAGTACCAGTTGCTCAATGAAGATATCCTGCCCGCACTGGAGCAGGAAGGCGTCGTGTTCCTGCGCCGCAACCAGTGGTCGGAAGCGCAGCGGGCCTGGATCCGCACGTTCTTCCTGAACGAAGTGATGCCGGTGCTGACGCCGATCGGCCTCGACCCCGCCCACCCCTTCCCGCGCGTGCTCAACAAGAGCCTGAACTTCGCCGTCGAGCTCGAAGGGCGCGATGCCTTCGGCCGCGACTCGGGTGCCGCCATCGTGCAGGCGCCGCGGGCCTTGCCGCGCGTGATCCGGCTGCCGCGCGAGATCTGCGAGCACGAATACGGCTTCGTCTTCCTGTCCTCGGTGCTGCACGCCCATGTCGGCGAACTGTTCAGTGGCATGCACGTACTGGGCTGCTACCAGTTCCGGGTCACGCGCAACTCGGACCTGTTTCTCGACGAGGAAGAAGTCAAGGACCTGCGCGCCTCGCTGAAGGGCGAACTGCAGCAGCGCCAGTTCGGCGGCGCAGTGCGGCTCGAGGTCGCCGACAACTGCTCGGTGGACATGGCCTCCTTCCTGCTGCAGCACTTTCACCTCGATGGCGACGACCTGTACCGCGCCCCGGGCATCGTCAACCTCGTGCGCCTGATGCAGATCCCCGACTGGGTGGAGCGCGCCGACCTGAAATACCCGCCTTTCGTGCCCGGCCTGCCCAAGGCCCTGGAAAAGCGCCAGCAGATCTTCGCCGCCATCCGCAGCCAGGACATCCTGCTCCATCACCCGTTCCAGAGCTTCGCGCCGGTGATCGAGATGCTGCGTGCGGCGGCCGACGACCCCCACGTGCTGGCGATCAAGATGACCGTGTACCGCACCGGCACCGACTCGGTGCTGATGGAGCATCTGGCCCGTGCGGCGCAAAAGGGCAAGGAAGTCACCGTCGTCCTCGAACTGATGGCGCGCTTCGACGAAGAAGCCAACATCACCCTCGCCAACCGCCTCGAGGAAGTCGGCGCCCACGTCGTCTATGGCGTGTTCGGCTACAAGACCCACGCCAAGCTGCTGATGGTGGTGCGCCGCGAAGAGGACGGCCTGCGCCACTACATGCACATGGGCACCGGCAACTACCACCCGCGCACCACGCGCTTCTACACCGACTTCGGCCTGCTCACCTGCAACAAGGAGATCGGCGAGGACGTCGCCGAAGTGTTCAAGCAGCTCACCGGCCTGGGCAAGGCGACCGAGCTGCGCCACCTGTGGCAGTCGCCGTTCACGCTGCAGCCCAAGGTCGTGGCCGCGATCGGGCGTGAGGCCGAGATCGCCCGCGGGGGCCGGCGCGGGCGCATCCTGGCGAAGATGAACGCCCTGCTCGAGCCGGAAACCATCGAGGCGCTCTACGCTGCCTCGCAGGCCGGGGTGGAGATCGACCTCATCATCCGCGGCCCCTGCGCACTGCGCCCGGGTGTGCCCGGACTGTCGGACAACATCCGGGTGCGCTCGGTGGTGGGGCGCTTTCTCGAGCATCACCGCATCTTCCACTTCCACGCCGACGGCGAAGACCGGATGTACCTGTCGAGCGCGGACTGGATGGACCGCAACTTCTTCCGCCGCATCGAGATCGCCTTCCCGGTGCTCGATCCCCGCCTCAAGCGCCGGGTGATGAAGGAGGGCCTGCGCCCCTATCTCGGCGACAACTGCCAGGCCTGGGACATGCAGGCCGACGGCAGCTATCGCCGCAAGAACCCGCGCAGCATTCGCCGCGCGGCACAGCTGATCCTGCTCAAGGAACTCGCGGCAAGCAGCTGAGCTTTTCGTCCGCGCAGCGGAAGGCGGCACCGCCTCCCGCGCGCCGCGGCGGGCACCGGGCTCAGCGGCGCTGGGCGTCGATCACCCCCGGCACCTCGCGGATCAGCGTGATCGCCCGCTGCACCTGCTTGATCCCGCGCACTTCCATGGTGAAGCGCATGTAGGCCGTGCCCTTCTTGGTCAGCGAGTTGACCGCGATGACGTTGAGCTTCTCACGCGAGAGCACGTCGGAAATGTCGCGCAGCAGCCCCTGGCGGTCGCCGGCCTGAACGTTGATGTCGACCTGGTAGAGCGCATCGCGACTGTCCGCGCCCTGTTCGCCCCACTCGGCGGCGATCACGCGCTCGGGGTGGGCCCGGGCGAGCTGCTGGAAATCGCCACAGTCGATGCGATGGATCGAGATCCCGCGCCCGCGGGTGACGAAGCCTTCGATCGCATCGGGGGGCGCAGGCTTGCAGCAGCGCGACAGCGAAGTCATCAGCTTGCCCACGCCGACGATCAGGATCTTGTCGGAATTGTCCCCCGAGCGGCTGCGGCCGACGACGAAACCGGTTTCCGCCGCCGGCTCCGCCGGCGGTGCAGCGCCTTCGCGCAAGGCCACCTGCAGCGCACGCGGGCCGACTTCGCCACGGCCGGCGGCGAGAAACAGCGCTTCGGCGTTGCGAAAACCCAGGCGCTCGGCGAGCCCGTCGATGTTGGCCTGGGCGTGGCCGTCGCGCTGCATTTCCCGGGTGACGAAGCTGCGCCCGCGCGCGAGCAGCTCTTCCTCGTCGAGCTGGGCGAAATACTGCCTGATCTTCGAGCGCGCGCGCGAAGTCGCCACGTAAGCCTGGCGCGGGTCGAGCCAGTCGCGCGACGGCCCGCCTTCCTTGGCGGCAACGATCTCGACCGTCTGCCCGTTTTCCAGCGCAGTGTTGAGCGGCACCAGGTGGCCGTCGATCTTGGCCCCGCGGCAGTGGTGGCCGAGATCGGTGTGCAGGCGGTAGGCGAAGTCCACGGGGGTGGCACCGCGCGGCAGGTCGACGACCCTGCCCTGCGGGGTGAGCACGTACAGCGTGTCGTCGAGCGAAGCGCGCTTGTACTGCTCCGCCCAGTGCGCGGCATCGGCGACCTCGTCGCGCCACGACAGCAGCTTGCGCAGCAGGGCGATCTTCTCGTCGTAGTCGCTACCGCTCCTGGCGCCTTCCTTGTAGCGCCAGTGCGCCGCCACGCCGAGTTCGGCGTGCTTGTGCATGGCCTGGGTGCGGATCTGCACCTCGAGCGCGCGGCCGTCGCCGGCGAGCACCGCGGTATGCAGCGACTGGTAGTTGTTGCCCTTGGGCTTGGTGATGTAGTCGTCGAATTCTTTCGGGATCGGCTGCCAGATCTGGTGCACGACGCCGAGCACGGTGTAGCAGTCCTTGATCTCGCCGACGAGCACGCGCAGGGCGCGGATGTCGAACACTTGCGAGAAGTCGAGCCGCTTCTTGCGCATCTTGTTGTAGATGCTGTAAATGTGCTTCGGTCGCCCGCTGATTTCAGCCTTGACCCCGGCCGCGGCAAGCTCGTTGGCGAGGCGCTCGATGGCGTCGTGGATGAACTGTTCGCGCTCGACCCGGCGCTCGTCGAGCATCCTGGCGATGCGCTTGTAGGTCTCGGGCTCGATGAAGCGGAAGGACAGGTCCTCCAGTTCCCACTTGATCTGCCACACGCCGAGCCGGTTGGCGAGCGGAGCGTAGATGTCGAGGCTCTCGCGGGCGATTTCGATGCAGCCTGCGGCGGGCTGGTTGGCGGGTTGGTCGGCGTAGTAGCGCAAGGTCTGGGTGCGCGAGGCCAGACGCACCAGCACCACGCGGATGTCCTCGACCATGGCAAGCAGCATCTTGCGCAGCACTTCGTTCTGGGCGCGGATCTCGGGCGCGCTCGCCGTTGCCGTCATGCGCGTGATCACGCGCAGGCCGTTGAGCCGGTGCAGCCCATGCACCAGCCCGGCCACCGCCGGCCCGAAGCGTTTGCCGAGCTCTTCGCCCGGATGCTCGAGCATGTCCCAAACGGCGAACAGCAGCGCCGCCAGGCGCGTTTCGACATCCAGGCGCAGCGAGGCGCTGATCAGCGCGGCCCCGATCGCATGGGTCCAGGTCGACTCGCCGGTGCCGAGTGCCTTGCCTTCGTAGAGCGTCGCGATCCAGTCGAGCGCGGCCTCGATGCGGCCCCGCTCGACTTCGTCCAGGCCGGCGGCAAGCAGTTCGATCGGGGGCGCGGTATCGCCCTGGGAAATGGCATGAGTGACGGAGACCATGGCGGCGGATTATCCCATATCGGGCCGCCCCCCGCCCGCCCCCGCCACCGGCGCGTTCTCCCGCGGCCTGCTGTGCGATCATCCGCAGCCAGAGACGACACCTCGTACACAACGACGAACCCCCATTCGATGCTGAAATGGATCCAACGCTGGCTGGGGCTGGAACGACGCGACCCAGCCGAAGTCCCCGCTGAACAGTGGGACAGGGTCGAGCGCACGCTGCCCTTTCTTGACTTCCTGACCCCGCCCGAGCGCACCCGCCTGCGCGCGCTGGCGCTCGAGTTCCTTGCGTGCAAACAGTTCCACGGCGCGCGCGGGCTGCACCTGAACGACGACATCCTGCTGTCGATCGCGCTCCAGGCCTGCCTGCTGGTACTCGATATCGGCCTCGAGGCTTACGCCGGCTGGGTCGGCATCGTCGTCTACCCCGGCGATTTCGTCATCCCGCGGCGCGAGTTCGACGAAGCCGGCGTGGTCCACGAATACGAGGACGAAGTGCTGGGCGAAGCCTGGGAGGGCGGCCCGGTGCTGGTGGCCTGGTTCGACGAGGGCGCCCACCCGCCCGGAGTGAATGTGGTCATCCACGAGTTCGCCCATAAGCTCGACATGGAAAACGGCGGTGTCGACGGGTTGCCCCGCCTGCGCGCCGGCATGTCGCGCAGCGCCTGGGCTGCGGCGTTCGGTGAAGCCTTCGATGCGTTCTGCGCCGAAGTCGAGCGCGGCGTGGAGACCGTGATCGATCCCTATGCGGCCGAAGATCCGGGCGAATTCTTCGCCGTCGTCTCAGAGACCTTCTTCGAATGCCCGGCCCCGCTGCGCGACCGCTTCCCCGCCGTCTACAAGCAATTGCGCCTGTTCTACGGGCTCGATCCGGCCGCCGCGACACGCTACCCGCACGGAGACAGGGCATGAACGCCCCCAGGCGCCTGCCGACGGGAATTTTCTGGTTTTCCCGTCGGTTGTATTCCCGGCCAGCAAAAACAAATCTCACCATGCGGCAACAATTGCAATTGGCAGAGTGCGGGGGAATGGCTAAGCTGAAAGTGCAGCTGCTTCCACCACACCCACGCCATACCCGTCGTGGTAGTGCGGTTTTTCTAGCAATGGAGGGTGTCACATGGCCATAACCTGGATTCTGGTTGCCAACGCCAGCCTGGCGAAGCTCTACGCGAACCTCGGCCCCAACAAGGGGCTGACGCTGGTGAAGGAACTGATCCATCCCGAGAGCAGACAGAAAAATGCCGACCTCGTCACCGACCGATCTGGCGCCATGGCAGCGAACGGTTCGGGGGGCGGATCGATGCAGCCCCAGACGCTGCCCAAGCACCATGAAGCCAAGGTATTCGCCCACCAGATCGCCCAGGAGCTGTACCAGGGACGTGCGGCCAATGCGTTCAGGCGTGCGATCCTGGTCGCTCCGCCCGCCTTCATGGGCATGCTGAACACGGTCATCGACGGGCCAACTGCGCAGTTGATCACCGACCGTTTCGAAAAGGACTACACCAAGACCCCAGAGAACGAACTCGGCGCTCGGCTCGGGTCGGCAATCCTGCTCTGAGCCATGTGATGATCCAGGGCCGTGGCAGCCCTTTTTGCAGGAGGGTGTGTTTGACTCTATCGACCAGGATGCATTCCTCTCTCTGATGGAAGCACTTTCACGACAATGATGTCTCCGCGCAGGAGACCGGGCGGTTCGCAGAACACGCCCAGAATGGACGGGGCGCTGTGCGCCCCGTTTTCCTTTTGCACCGTCTGGGGCGCGACGCTTCGGAGTCTTTTCCGCCCGGGGTTCATTCCCCGGCCAGCGGCCAAGTCCCCAGCAGGCGATAAGCAGCCACCCCCGAACGGTGGACCGACTCCAGCAGGGAAAAGGCGGCAACGGGCCAGTGCACCGCCTCCGCTTCGGTGGCCGGCGGTGCGCCACGGGCATTGCGCACCAGGGTGACATGGGGTGAAAAGGGGCGCGCTTCGAGTTCGAAACCTTCCGCGTTCAGGGCCGAACCGAGCCTCCCGACCAGCGCCGTCAGCGCGGGCGGGATATTTTTCGGCGCCAGCCACACGATGCGGTGACCGTGCCAACTCCCCACCCGGTCCAGTTCCAGGGTAAATGGCGTGCCTTCGAGCTGCGCCGCCACCCGCGGCAGCCGATCGAGCGCCGCACCGGGAATTTCGCCCAGAAAGGCCAGCGTCAGGTGCAAGGTATCGCGGCGCATCAAGCGCCCGCCGCAGGCCGTCCACAGCGCCTGCGCCCTGCTGTGCAATACCCCCGCGGTCGCGTGATCGGGCCACAGCGCAAAGAACACCCGCCGACGGGCCGGGACGGGCGGAAGCAGAAGCGCCTCGGGCATCGTCTGTCCGTTCAAGGCTCACCCGTGCATCCAAGCATGGCGACCACCTGGGCCGCGATGCCTTCACCACGGCCGGTAAAGCCGAGCTTCTCGGTTGTCTTGCCCTTGATGTTCACCGCTGCGGCATCGATTCCGAGGTCGGCCGCGATGTTGGCCGCCATTTCCGCCGCGTGCGGCAGGATGCGCGGCGCCTGGCAGATCACCGTGGCGTCGATATTGACGACCGCCCAGCCGGCCGCGCGCACGCGGGCAAAGGCTTCGCGCAGCAGCACCCGGCTGTCCGCTCCGGCATGGGCGGGATCGGTGTCGGGAAAAAGGCGGCCGATGTCACCCAGGCCGGCTGCACCGAGCAGGGCATCGGTGAGCGCATGCAACAGCACGTCGGCGTCGGAATGACCGAGCAGACCGTAGGCGAAGGGAATCGTCACTCCGCCGATGATCAGCGGGCGCCCCGGAACCAGGGCATGGACATCGAAGCCCTGGCCAATGCGGAAAGGAAAGTTCATGGGTTCAGCCCCGGCGGTTGTGCAGGATCCACTCGGCCAGGTGAAGATCGAGCGGATAGGTCACTTTCAGGTTGGTCGCATCGCCCTGCACCAGGCGCGGACGCAGCCCCGCCATCTCGATCGCACTGGCTTCGTCGGTGACTTCGCGGGCGGTTTCGAGCGCACGGCGCAGCATCACGTAGCGGAACATCTGCGGCGTCTGCGCCTGCCACAGGCTGTCGCGCGCCACGGTTTCGACGACATGGCGCTGTTCGTCGGCGCGCTTGAGGGTATCGGCAACCGGTACCGCGAGCAGTCCGCCGACCTCCTCGCCAGCCAGCTCGCGGATCAGCTTGTCGATGTGCCAGGATGCCAGGCAGGGGCGGGCTGCATCGTGCACCAGCACCCAGTCGCTCTGCGCCGCTTCGTCGGCGATCGCCCGCAGGCCACCGAGCACGCTGTCGGCGCGCGTCGCCCCGCCGCAGAACAGCGGCACCAGCTTGGAGCCGAGCGCGCTCCAGTCGTGTCGCGCCCACTCGGCATCATCGACCGAGAGCACGACGAAGACCTTGTCGATCGCCGGCGCAGCGCACAGCGTGGCAAGGGCATGGTGGATCAACGGCCGCCCGAGCAGCGGCAGATACTGCTTGGGGCGCACCGCCCCCATGCGCGAACCGCTGCCGGCCGCCGGGACGATGGCGAAGTGACGAGGATGGAAGGTCTGCATGGCCCGATTCTAGCCGGGGAGCGAGCGCCGCGTCAGTTCCCCGCACGGCCTCTCCCGGCGCAGGTCCGGCTGCATCAGGGGGCACCGCTTCGCCCTGCAGCACCGCGTACAATGGCGCCCCGACGCGGAACCTGCATCGCGCAAGCGGCATCCTATAATTGCATCGTCGTTTCCCCCGAAGACTTGAAGGCAGGAATTGCACACATGGCTGCCGCTTCGATTCGCCCGGCCGCGGTTGCCGGCTTGTTCTATCCGCACGACGAGCGCGTGCTGCGCACCCAGCTCGCCGAGCTGCTGGCCACCGCAGTCCCGCTCGAAGCCGCGCCGATGCCCAAGGCCGTCATCGTCCCCCATGCCGGCTACATCTACTCGGGGCCGGTCGCGGCGAGCGCCTACAGCCTGCTCGCGCCGCTGCGCGAGCGCATCCGGCGGGTGGTGCTGCTCGGCCCCACCCATCGGATGGCGGTGCGCGGCTTCGCCCTGCCCGCGGCTCAGACTTTTGCCACGCCGCTGGGGGAAGTGTCCCTGTCGCAGGCGGACTGGCTGGCGCTGCAGGCCAGGCCGGATGTGCAGGTCGATGACCGCCCCCACGCCCTCGAGCACTGCCTGGAAGTCCAGCTCCCCTTCCTCCAGGTGGTGCTCGAACGCTTCGAGATCGTCCCGCTGCTGGTCGGCGACGCCCCCGCAGCGGCGGTTGCAGAACTGCTCGAGGCGCTGTGGGGCGGGCCGGAAACCCTGATCGTCGTCAGCTCCGACCTGTCTCATTACCATCCTTACCGCGAGGCCCAGTGGACCGACCGGGCCACCGTCGAAGCAGTCCTTACCCTGCACGACGGCATCGATCACGAGCAGGCGTGCGGCGCCACCCCAATCAACGGCCTGGTCCTCGCTGCTCGCCGCCATCACCTTCAACCCCAGCTGCTCGACCTGCGCAATTCCGGCGATACCGCCGGTGACCGGACGCGGGTGGTCGGCTACACCAGCATCGCCTTTTCCGACACGGAGCACCCCAACCATGCCCGACACTGACCTCGGCCCCATCCTGCTCAAGCTCGCCCGCGCGGCGATTGCCCACCGTCTCGGGCTCGCCCCCGCTCCCGAGGTGCCGGACGACACCCGCCTGCATGAGCGCGGCGCTTCCTTCATCACCCTGCTCCGGGACGGCCAGCTGCGCGGCTGCATCGGCAGCCTGCGGCGCTCGCACCCGCTGGGAGAGGACGTGATGACCAACGCCATTGCCGCGGCGAGCAAGGATTCACGCTTTCCGCCCCTCACCGGCGAGGAGCTCGACGGCATTGCGATCGAAGTCTCGGTGCTGTCCGAGCCCGAGTTCATCGACTTTTTCGGTGAAGAAGAACTGCTCGCTCAGCTGCGCCCCTTCGAAGACGGCCTGATCCTGTTCTCGGGCTGCAGCAGCGCCACCTTCCTGCCCCAGGTGTGGGAACAGCTTCCCGAGCCGCGCGCCTTCCTCAACGCGCTCAAGCACAAGGCCGGCCTGCCCACCAACCGCGAGGTGGTGGAACTGATGGCCGCCCGCTACCACGTGCAGAAATGGAAGGAGAGCGAACAGGCCCATTCCTGAGCGCCCTTCCCGCCTGCGCCCACCCGAGCCGGAGCGACCGTCCATGAAGACTTCCCCCTCGCCGACCGCCGACACCGGCAGCCGCCATCCCGCCCGCTACTGGCATGCGCTCGACGACGGCCGCTACCAGTGCGACCTGTGCCCGCGCTACTGCAAGCTGCATCCCGGCCAGCGCGGCGCCTGCTTCGTGCGCATGCGCGAAGGCGAGGACATGCTGCTGACCACCTACGGGCGCAGCTCGGGGTTCTGCATCGACCCGATCGAGAAGAAACCGCTGAACCACTTCTACCCCGGCAGCAGCGTCCTCTCCTTCGGCACCGCCGGCTGCAATCTGGCGTGCAAGTTCTGCCAGAACTGGGACATCTCCAAGTCGCGCGATATCGACACGCTGATGGACGCCGCCTCGCCACAGGAAATCGCCGCCACCGCACAGCACTGGGGCTGCCACAGCGTCGCCTTCACCTACAACGACCCGGTGATCTTCGCCGAGTATGCGATCGATGTCGCCGACGCCTGCCACGCCGCCGGCCTGAAGACGGTCGCGGTCACCGCCGGCTACATCACCGAGCTGGCACGCAGGGACTTCTTTTCGCGGATGGATGCGGCCAACGTCGACCTGAAGGGGTTCACCGACGACTTCTACGTCAAGCTGTGTGGCGCCCACCTGCAGCCGGTGCTCGACACCCTGTGCTGGCTGCGGCACGAAACCGATGTGTGGGTCGAGCTCACCACCTTGCTGATTCCCGGCCACAACGACTCGGACGAAGAACTCACTGCCTTGTCCAACTGGGTGCGCAGGGAACTCGGCGCCGACGTACCGCTGCACTTCAGCGCCTTCCATCCGGATTTCAAGATGGACGACCTTCCGCCCACCCCACCGGACACCTTGCGTCGCGCGCGGCGCATCGCCCTCGATAGCGGCCTGCAGCACGTCTACACCGGCAACGTGCACGACATCGACGGCGACACCACCCGCTGCACCGGCTGCGGTGAAGCCCTGATCGTGCGCGACTGGTACGAGATCCGCAGTTACCGGCTCGACGCCCGGGGTGCCTGCCCGCACTGCGGCACCGTACTCGCGGGGCGCTACGGCGCAGTCGGCGCAGCGGTGGACAAGGCCTTCGGCGCGCGCCGGATTCCGGTCGCGATCCACCGTCGCCCCTGAATTCCCCCCCAGCCTTGCCGCGGCAACAACCGCGCTGCCGCTTCGATTGCCGCGATCCTCGCGTGGCGAAGGGCGCGCAGGCGCGGTTTGCGGGATAATTGCGCTCCTCGCCGCAGCCCCGCGCCGCGGGCGAACGCCCTCTTGCCGCAGATGAACTCCCCCGATGCCAAGCCCGCTCGACGCCCTCCTCGTCCACCTCGCCACCCTGCCCCTGCCCAAGCCCGGCGCCTGCCTCGAGCTACCGCCGCTGGCCGGCTCTGCCGACGCGTTGGCGATCGCCCAGCTCGCCGCCCGCGGGCGGATGCTGCTGGTGGTCACCGCCAACCCGCTCGATGCCCAGCGCCTGGTGGATGAAATCGCCTGGGTCGCACCGGCCTTGCGCCTGCACCTGCTGCCGGACTGGGAAACCCTGCCCTACGACAGCTTCTCCCCGCACCAGGACCTGATCTCCGAGCGCCTGGCGACGCTGTACGCGCTGAGCCGCGGCGAAGCCGATGTCGTGCTGGTACCGGCCTCGACCGCGCTCTACCGGATGGCGCCGCCGAGCTATCTCGCCGCCTACACCTTCTTCCTCAAGCAGGGCGAGCGGCTGGATGGCGAGCAGTTCAAGGCGCAGATGGCACTCGCTGGCTACGCCCACGTCACCCAGGTGGTCAGCCCCGGCGAATTCTCGGTGCGCGGCGGCCTCGTCGACCTGTTCCCGATGGGCTCGCCACTGCCTTTCCGCATCGACCTGTTCGACGACGAAGTCGAGAGCATCAGGACTTTCGACCCCGATACCCAGCGCACCGTCTACCCGACGAAGGAAATCCGCCTGCTGCCGGCGCGCGAATTCCCCCTCGACGAAGCCGGGCGCACCCGCTTTCGCAGCCGCTTCCGCGAGACCTTCGAAGGCGACCCGACACGCGCGGCGGTCTACAAGGACATTTCCAACGGCATCGCCCCCGCCGGCATCGAGTACTACCTGCCGCTGTTCTTCGACGATACCGCGACCCTGCTCGACTACCTGCCCGCCGACACCCCGGTATTGCTGCACCGCGACGTCCCCGCGGCGATTGCCGAGTTCTGGCGCGACACCCGCTCGCGCCACGACCTGCTCAAAGGCGACCGCAGCCGCCCGGTGCTGCCGCCCGAACAGCTGTTTCTCAGCGACGAAGCCTTCTTCATCGCGCTCAAGCGCCGCCCGCGCCTCGACATCGGCGCCGAGCGCGACACCCGGCACGGCGCCGGAGCGGGCGGCGGCACCGCCGCGGGCGAAGCGGCGGGCACGGTGGACAGCGCCGATCGCGATGCCGCCGCGCTCGCCCTGCCCGCCCCCGAGGTCGCCGTCGAGCGCAAGTCCTCCGACCCGCTGCACCGGCTCAAGGCCTTCATCGATAGCTTCATCGACGAGGCCGGCGGCCGCATCCTGCTCCTCGCCGACTCGCCCGGCCGGCGCGAAACGATGGCCGAGTTCTTTGCCGAATACGGCGTGAAGCCCGAGCCGACGACCGACTTCGCGGCCTTTCTCAACACCGGCAGCCCGGTGGCGCTGGGCATCGCTCCGCTCGCGCGCGGCTTCGTGCTGCCGGCGGCCAGGCTGGCGGTGCTGACCGAGGCCGAACTCTACGCCGCCACCGCCCGCAGCCGCAGTCGCCGCGACAGCCGCAAGGCGGCGACCATGGAAGGCTGGCTGCGCGACCTCTCCGAGCTCAAGCTCGGCGACCCGGTGGTACATGTGTCGCACGGCATCGGCCGTTACCTCGGCCTCATCCACATGAACCTCGGCGAGGGCGACACCGAGTTCCTCCACCTGGAATACAACGGCGGCGACAAGCTCTACGTGCCGGTGGCGCAGCTGCACGTGATCACCCGCTACGCCGGTGCCGACCCGGAAGGCGTGGACTTGCACCGGCTCGGCTCCGGGCAATGGGAGAAGGCGAAGAAGAAGGCAGCGCTGCAGGTGCGCGACACCGCCGCCGAGCTGCTCGCGCTCTACGCCCAGCGCGCGGCGCGCCCGGGGCACCGCTTCGACTTCCGCCAGCACGACCTCGAGGCTTTCACCGAAGGCTTCGGCTTCGAGACCACCCCGGACCAGCAGGCCGCAATCGACGCTGTCGTCACCGACATGAAGTCGGGGCGGCCGATGGACCGCCTGGTGTGCGGCGACGTCGGCTTCGGCAAGACCGAAGTGGCGCTGCGTGCGGCCTTCATCGCGGTGGCCGACGGCAAGCAGGTGGTGGTGCTGTGCCCGACCACCCTGCTCGCCGAGCAGCACTACCAGACCTTCGCCGACCGCTTCGCCGACTGGCCGATCAAGCTCGCCGAACTGTCGCGCTTCAAGTCCGCCAAGGAGCAGGCCGAGGCGCTGCAGCTGCTCGGCGAAGGCAAGGTCGACATCATCATCGGCACCCACCGCCTGCTGCAGAAGGACGTGGTGTTCAAGCGCCTCGGGCTGGTCATCATCGACGAGGAGCATCGCTTCGGCGTGCGCCAGAAGGAGGCACTGAAGGCGCTCAGGAGCGAGGTCGACATCCTGACCCTGACCGCCACCCCGATCCCGCGCACGCTCGGCCTGGCGATGGAAGGCCTGCGCGAATTCTCGGTGATCGCCACCGCGCCGCAAAAGCGCCTGGCGATCAAGACCTTCGTCCAGCGCGCCAGCCGCGGCATCATCCGCGAGGCGGTGCTGCGCGAATTCAAGCGCGGCGGCCAGGTGTACTTTCTGTACAACGAGGTCGACACCATCGACAACATGCGCAATGAGCTCGAGGAGCTGCTGCCCGAGGCGCGCATCGTCGTCGGCCATGGCCAGCTGCCCGAGCGCGAGCTCGAGCGCGTGATGCGCGACTTCACCCAGCAGCGCGCCAACCTGCTGCTGTGCTCGACGATCATCGAGACCGGCATCAACATCCCCACCGCCAACACCATCATCATCCACCGCGCCGACCGCTTCGGCCTCGCCCAGCTCCACCAGCTGCGCGGCCGGGTCGGACGCAGCCACCACCAGGCCTACGCCTACCTGCTCACCGACGCCCACGCCAAGCCCACGGCGCAGGCGCAGAAGCGCCTCGAAGCGATCGCAATGATGGACGAGCTCGGCTCCGGCTTCTACCTCGCGATGCACGACCTCGAGATCCGCGGCGCGGGCGAGGTGCTGGGCGAAAACCAGTCCGGCGAAATCCAGCAGGTCGGCTTCAGCCTGTACACCGAGATGCTCAAGCGCGCGGTGAAGGACCTGCAGGCGGGCAAGGAGCCCGACCTGAGCCAGCCACTCGAGGTGGTGTCGGAGATCAACCTCCACACCCCGGCGCTGCTGCCCACCGACTACTGCCCCGACGTGCAGGAGCGCCTGACGCTGTACAAGCGCCTGGCCAACTGCGACACCGAGGACGAGCTGCGCGATTTGCAGGAGGAATTGATCGATCGTTTCGGCGAGCTGCCGCCGCAGACCCTGGCGCTGATCGAGACCCACCGCCTGCGCATGCTGGTGAAGGCCTTCGGCGTGCACAAGCTCGACGCCTCGGAGGCGCAGATCAGCGTGCAGTTCGCCAAGGACGCCCCGATCGACCCGGTGAAGGTGATCTTTCTGGTCCAGAAGGACCGCAACACCAGGATGGCGGGCCCGGAAAAACTTATCCGCCGCGCCGGCCTGCCCGATCTGAAAGAGCGGGTGAAGGCGGTGCGCGAATTGCTCGAAGCGGTCCGGACTTGATGAACATACGTTCACTGAACCCCGCTCAGCCCCGTATCATTGGAAAAACCACCGAGTAACTGCCCATGATGTCCGTTTATCGAAAACCTCCGCAGGCCTTTCCTGTCGAAAGTGCGTTTTTCAGGCTGCCGGGTGCCCTGCTGATGGTTCTCGACGAGAACTGGGTGATCCAGATGATGAGCGAGTCATGGCAGGAAGTGCTCGGCCTCGGTCAGGACGCACTGCGCTGGCACCCGTTCATCGAGGTCGTGCACGAACTCGACCGCGAGGACATGATCGACCGCCTGTGCCGCATCGGCGACGAGTTGTCGACGGTGCGCTTTTCGTGCCGCTGTCGCAGAAGCGACGGCACCTATGTCGGCCTGGCGTGGAGCGTCAGCTTCGACCCCGACCACATGCTGTTCTACGCTTCGGCGCACGAGACCGGGGTGAACCTGTCGGAGCACGAAGCCCGGCTGCCGGAAGTCTTCGTCGATGGACTGACCGGCCTGCCCAACCGCGGCCTGTTCCTCGACCGCGTCAATCATGCGATGCAACGCGCCCAGCGCAACAAGCAGCTCCAGTTCGCCGTCATCCACTGCGGCATCGACCGCTTCAGCGTCATCAACCACAGCCTCGGCAACCGCATCGGCGATCTGCTGCTGATCGAGATCGCCAACCTGCTGCGCCGCTCCACCCGGCCGACCGACATGATCGCGCGCCTCGGCGGCGACGAGTTCGGCATCCTGCTCGAAGACATCAAGGACCCCACCTCCCCGGTGCGGGTCATCAAGCGCCTGCAGGAAAGCTGCGTCCTGCCTTTCCACCTGCACGAACATGAAGTCTTCGCCAGCATGTCGGCGGGAATGACGCTGAACAATTCCCACTACGACCACCCGGACGTCATGCTCCGCGACGCCAGCCTGGCGATGAACCGGGCCAAGACCCAGGGCGGCGGCGGCTATGCGATGTTCGACCGCGGCATGCACGAAGAAGCCCTGCGCCGGCTCGACCTCGAGCTCGATCTGCGCCGTGCGCTCGAGCGCAATCAATTCGAAGCCTATTACCAGCCGATCGTGCGTCTGCGCGACACCCGGCTGGTCGGCTTCGAAGCACTGGTGCGCTGGAACCACCCCGACCGCGGGCTCATTTCCCCCGCCGAATTCATCCCGCTGGCCGAAGACAGCGGCCTGATCGTCCCCATCGGGCGCTGGATGCTCGACACCGCATGCGCCCAGATGCGCCGCTGGCAGCTCGCCTTCCCGCGCCGCCCGGCGCTGACCGTCAGCGTCAACCTGTCCGCACGCCAGCTCACCCACCCCGACCTGCTGCCGGAGATCCGCCGCACCCTGCGCGAGAGCGGACTTTCCCCGCGCCACCTGAAGCTCGAGATCACCGAAAGCGCGGCGATGGAAGACGGTGATCGCGCGATCGAGCTGATGGCCGCCCTCAAGCGCACCCGGCTCAAACTGATGCTCGACGACTTCGGCACCGGCTATTCCTCGCTGTCCTACCTGCACCGTCTGCCGATCGACACCCTGAAGGTCGACCGCTCCTTCATCCGCCACGTTCACGACCGGGCGGCCGACCGCAGCTTCGTCGAAACCATCCTCAACCTCGCCCACAAGCTGGGCCGCGAAGTCGTCTGCGAGGGCGTCGAACTCCCCGCCCAGGAAGCGCTGCTGCGCGGACTGGGGGCCGAATTCGCCCAGGGTTTCCTGTATTCGCGTCCGGTCACCGCCGCCCAGGCGGAAATGCTGATCATCGACGACCGGGAAAACCCCGGCCGGCTGCTGCGCGACATCGCTCCCGCCCCCGGCCCGCAAACGGCGGACGCCCCGACCGGCGCCTACTGACGGCGTCCTCGCCGGGCCTGCTTGCCATGCTCATCAACTGCACCGCCTACCAGCACGGGCGCAAGCTCGCAGACATCCCGGTCGCGGCGATCAGCGACTACCTGCAGCGCGCCGACACCTTCATCTGGGTCGCGCTCAAGGACCCGACGGCCGAGGAACTCGCGCAGATGAAAGCGGAGTTCGGCCTCCACGAACTCGCCGTCGAAGACGCCCACCACGGCCACCAGCGCCCGAAAGTCGAGGAATACGAGAACGAGCTGTTCGCGGTGATGCACCTCATCGAGGACAAGGACGGCGTCCTCGAAGTCGGCGAAGTGCACGTGTTCGTCGGCGCCAACTACATCCTGTCGGTGCGCAACCGCAGCGAGCGCGGCTTTCTCGACGTGCGCCGCCGTTGCGAGCGCGAGCCGAAAATGCTCGCGAAAGGCGCGGGCTACGTGTTCTACGCCTTGATGGACGCCGTCGTCGATCGCTACTTCCCGGTCATCGAAGGCCTCGAATCCGAGCTCGAAGCGCTCGAAGAACGCATTTTCACCAAGGGCGCGGCGCACTCCAGCATCCGCCGGCTGTATCGCCTGAAACGCAAGGTCACCCTCCTCAAGCATGCGGTGACGCCGCTGATGGAAGCCGCCGGCAAGCTGCACAGCGGCCGCGTGCCCGAAGTCTGCGCCAACAGCCGGCATTACTTCCGAGACGTGTACGACCACCTGACCCGGCTCAACGCCTCGCTCGACAGCATCCGCGACACCATCGTCACCGCAATCCAGGTCAACCTGTCGATGGTCGCCATCGACCAGACCGAGATCGCCAAGCGGCTCGCCGCCTGGGCCGGGATCTTCGCCGTCGCCACCGCCTTCGCCGGCATCTGGGGCATGAACTTCGCCCACATGCCCGAGCTCGAGTGGCAGTACGGCTACCCCTTCGGCATCGCCACGATCGCAGGCACGAGCGCCTTCCTGTGGTGGCGCTTCAGGAAAGCGAAATGGCTGTGACGGGCTCCGTTCATTTGTGTAATCCCACCTCATGACAGCAGGCGACATGCAGAAAGTATTTCCACCAGGGGATTGTGGATGCCTACAAGCGTGCAACTGCGTAGCAGTGGACCTAACAGGGTGTTGAAAATCTCGGGTTCACCTTCGGTTTCCAGTCCCCGGGGAAAAATCGACTTTGAAAATCGCCCGCTTTCCCCGTGATCATGCCGATTCAAGCTGACTTTTCCGTCGATTGTGCTACCGCAAATCAGCAGCGCTCCTGTCGCCGCAAAGACATGGTTTTTCGACTACAACGTTTCCCATCCGCAGGGCGCCAGGGCGCCCGCGAATTACGGCGCCAGCAGATTGCCCAATCTCGTCAGGTTATAAGCCGAGAAATTGAGCAACGCATGCGCACGGATTCGATCCAGCCCACGCGCCATCGCATGGCGCAGCGTGCCGATATCCTTCGCCCAGCCAAAGGCCTCTTCGATCATCTTGCGTCGGCGCAGGCTGACCGCGTAACCGGGGGACGACTTCACCTCATTGGGCACGGCGCTGCCCTTGACCTTGGCCGCGACATGCGGGGCAATGCCCAGCGGCTCGAGCGCGGCGATGAACTCGGCGGTGTCGTACCCCCGGTCGGCCGCCAGCGTCGGCTTGTGCGCCGAATTGCCGGGCTTGATGCTGCGCCTGGCCATCACCAACGCCGCCTCACGCTCAGCGGTTCCGGTGGCGGTCGTAGTGTGGACATCGACGATCAGACCGTGACGATTCTCGGCCAACGCATGCGTGGTGTAGCTCAGGTACGCCACGCCGCCGCCCTTGCTGGCGAGCAGGGCCTGCGGGTCGGTGCGCGAGACGTGCGTCTTGTTCGAGCGCTTCTTGCCGCGAAAGTCCACCTCGGGGTTGCGTCCCTGATCCGGTCCGGGCGGCTCGTCGGAGCCGTCCCGGGCCATCATGCTCTTGTGCGAGGCCCACGCCCGCAACAGCGAGCCGTCGACACTGAAATGCTCGTCCGACACCAGCTCGGCCCATTCGGCGATCGCCACCACGCCACCGAAGAACTCGCGCATCACGCTCTCCTTGAGGAGCCGCTCGCGATTGGCGCTGAACGTCGAGTGATCCCAGACCGGCTCGTCCAGCGTCATGCCGACGAACCACCGGAACATCATGTTGAAATCGATATGCTCGACCAGCGCACGCTCCGAGCGAATCGAAAACAGACATTGCAACAGCGACGCCCGCAACAAGCGTTCCGGTGCAATCGACGGGCGGCCACCATCGGCATACAACGCATCGAATTGCGGCGACATCGTGCGCAGAACCATATCGGCCAGCGTTTTGATCCGGCGCAACGGATGATCCCGGTCAATGCGGTCTTCGATATTGACGTAGCTGAACAGGGCGTTCTGTTTATGGTCGATGCCGCGCATGAGAATAATCAGTTTCTTAATGCAGATGTAATTATATCAGCCTCACAACCCGCATGGATGCTGGAAAACCTATTAAATCAACATCCTGCTAACAGGTCGCTCGACCTCGCTCCCTTCGGTCGCTGGGCGCTGCGCGATGAGGCCGCGCAGCGCCGGTCAGCTCTACGTTATGCGGGAAGGGAGTCATGAAACCACGGATTAGCATGATTACATTGGGCGTGAGTGACTTGCAGCGTTCGATTGAGTTTTATGAAAGGGGTCTTGGCTTTCCTCGAATGGACTCTCCGCCGGAAGTGGCCTTTTTTACTTTGAACGGCACATGGCTGAGCTTGTACGGCCGTGATGCTCTAGCGGCAGATGCGCAGGTAGATGGAGCCTCGGGGGGCTTCGCTGGGTTCGCTCTGGCGCACAATGTAAATTCAGAGCGCGAAGTCGACCAGGTAATGTCCCAGGCTGCCTCGGCTGGAGCGGTGGTCACAAAGACCGCCAGCAAGACGGAGTGGGGTGGCTATGCAGGGTACTTTTCCGATCCTGACGGTTATCTATGGGAAATCGCACACAATCCACTGTTCTGGGTTGGCCCCTCCGATGAACCTTCATAACCGGATCCCGGCGTGGCGGAAACAGCTCTCGACGTGATCATCGACCATCCCCACCGCCTGCATGAAGGCGTAGCACACGGTCGGTCCGACGAAGCGGAACCCCAGCCGTTTCAATTCGGCGCTCATCGCCCGTGACTCGGTCGTCTCGGCGGGGACGTCGGCTGCCATCCTGCGCCGGCCGTCGCGCGGCACGCCGTCGACGAAGCGCCAGAGAAACGCATCGAGCGAACCGAAGCGCTCGTGCGCCGCCAGCGTCGCGCACGCATTGGCGATGGCCGCCTCCACCTTCCGCCGGTTGCGCACGATGCCGGGATCGGCGAGCAGGCGGGCGACCTCCTCCGCCCCGTAACGGGCGACGCGCTCGGCATCGAAGCCGTCGAACGCACGCCGGTAGTGCTCGCGCTTCTTCAGGATGGTGAGCCAGCTCAACCCTGCCTGCGCGCCTTCGAGCACCAGCATCTCGAACAGGTGGCGATCGTCATGGCTGGGCACGCCCCATTCGGTGTCGTGGTAGGCGACATAGAGCGGATCGTTGCCGCACCAGGCGCAGCGTTCGGGCATCGACAGGCTCCTGTTCGGAATAATTTGGCGGAATTCTAGCCCGCGGCCGTCCCCCGGGGGCGGTCCCACCTCACGGCCTCGCGCCCGATCGCCGGCCCTCGTGCCGTTCCGCGACGCTCACATCGCCACGACCACTCCCCGCTGCGGGAGTTACAATTACCCGTTTCCCTGGCCGTAACCGGAGTCCCCGCAATGCCGCTCACCCAGACCGAAAACCTCAACGTCGTCGCCTTCGACCACATGCCCTCGCCGGACGAAATCAAGGCGCGCGTGCCGCTCACCGAGCGGGCGGCGGCTTCGGTGGTGGCCGGTCGCAAGGCGGTGATGGACATCCTCGACCACAAGGACCCACGCGTGTTCGTGGTGGTCGGGCCATGCTCGATCCACGATCCGGAGGCCGGCCTGGACTATGCGCGCCGGCTGAAGGCGCTCGCCGACGAGGTCGCCGACAGTCTCCTGCTGGTGATGCGGGTGTATTTCGAGAAGCCGCGCACGTCCACCGGCTGGAAGGGCTTCATCAACGACCCCTTCATGGACGATTCCTTCCGCATCGACATCGGCATGGAGCGCGCGCGCAAGTTCCTGCTCGACGTCTGCGAGCTCGGCCTGCCCACCGCCACCGAAGCGCTCGACCCGATCGCGCCGCAGTACTACGGCGACCTGATCTCGTGGACCGCGATCGGCGCGCGCACCTCCGAATCGCAGACCCACCGCGAGATGGCGTCCGGCCTGTCCACCCCGGTCGGGTTCAAGAACGCCACCGACGGCGATCTCGACGTCGCCATCAACGCCATCATCTCGGCCGCCAGCCCGCACAGCTTCCTCGGCATCAACAGCGAAGGCCAGTCGGCAATCACCCGCACCCGCGGCAACCGCTACGGCCACGTCGTGCTGCGCGGCGGCGGCGGGCGGCCGAACTACGACACGGTGTCGATCTCACTCGCCGAACAGGCGCTCGCCAAGGCCAAGCTGCCGAAGAACATCGTCGTCGACTGCTCGCACGCCAACTCGTGGAAAAAGCCCGAGCTTCAGCCGCTGGTGATGAAGGACGTCATGCACCAGATCCGCGAAGGCAACCAGTCGATCATCGGCCTGATGGTCGAGAGCAACCTGGAAGCGGGCAACCAGCCGATTCCGGCCGACCTCGGCCAGCTCAGGTACGGCTGCTCGGTCACCGACGCCTGCGTCGGCTGGGACACCACCGAAGAGATGATCCGCAACGCCGCCGCGGTGTTGCGCACCGCCCTGCCGCAGCGGGAGCGCAGCGCATGAACCTGGTGGTCCTTGCCCGCGACGTCGACCGCGCCGCGCTCGAGCGCATCGCCACGCTCACCGGCGCCCATGCGGTCGAGCAGATCACGCCGCGCTCCTTCCGCCTTTCCGGCGCCCGCCCCCACGAAGGGCTGCTCGCCGCCTGCGCCGAGGCCCGGCTCGACCACGCCTGGCTGCCCGAAGGGCGCCGCCTGGCCGATTTCGGCCTGTTCGTCACCGACATGGATTCGACCCTGATCAACATCGAATGCATCGACGAGATCGCCGACATGCAGGGGCTGAAGGCCGAGGTGGCGGCGATCACCGAGGCGGCGATGCAGGGCGAGATTGATTTCCGCGAGTCGCTGAGCCGCCGCGTGGCGCTGCTCGCGGGGCTGCCCGAGAGCGCCCTTGGCGAGGTGTACGAAAAGCGCCTGCAGCTCAACCCCGGCGCCGAACGCCTGCTCCAGGGCCTGCAGCGGGCGGGGCTTCGCACCATGCTCGTTTCGGGCGGCTTCACCTACTTCACCGAGCGCCTGCAGGCACGGCTCGGCTTCGATCACGCCTACGCCAACGCGCTCGAAGTCGCCAACGGCCGGCTCACCGGTCGCATCGTCGGCGACATCGTCGACGGTGCGGCGAAAGCCGCCCACCTGCAGCGCGTGCGCGATGAACTCGGCCTCGCCGAGGACCAGGTGATCGCCGCCGGAGATGGCGCCAACGACATCCCAATGCTGCGCGCGGCCGGCTTCGGCGTCGCCTTCCGTCCCAAGCCAGTGCTGCGCGACGTCGCCCATTGCTGCCTCGATCACAGCGGGCTGGACGGCATCCTCGACCTCTTCGGCGACGGTAGCTGAGCCCGCCGCCACCGACCGCAGGATACGGGGCGAAACCGACGCACAGCCGGCGCGCGGTGCAACCCGGCTGCCGCGCCGCGCTCAGCGTACCGTGGTCTCGGCCAGGCGCCCGGCGCTCATGCGCAGCACCCGCTTGCAGCGGCGCGCGAGCGACTCGTCGTGCGTCACCAGGATCAGGGTCGTCTCCGCCTCGCGATTGAGGGCGAAGATCAGTTCGATGATCGCCTGCCCGGTTTCGGCATCGAGGTTGCCGGTCGGCTCGTCGGCGAGCAGCAGCCGGGGTCCGGGGGCGAAGGCGCGCGCCAGCGCCACACGCTGCTGCTCGCCGCCGGACAGGTGCTTCGGGTAGTGGCGCAGCCGCCCTCCCAGCCCGACCCGCTCCAGCCACTGCATCGCCACCGCCTTCGCGTCGGCAGCGCCGGCCAGTTCCAGCGGCAGCATCACGTTCTCCAGCGCGGTCAGGGCGGGCAACAGCTGGAAGGACTGGAAGACGAAGCCGATCGTTTCGCCGCGCAGCGCGGCGCGCGCGTCCTCGTCGAGCGCGAACAGGTCGATGCCATCGAGGCGCACCGAACCGGCCGTGGGAACATCGAGCCCAGCGAGCAATCCCAGCAGCGTCGATTTGCCCGACCCCGAGGCGCCGATCACCGCCACCGACTCGCCCGCCGCGACGGCAAAGCTGACATCCTGCAGAATGTGCAGATCCCCATGGCCATCGGCCAGCTCGACCTGACGGCACAGGCCGTCGACTTCGACGACCGGAATGGAGACTTCGACCTTGCTACGATCCATCGCTACCTTCTTTTTCATCGTGTTGTTCGCCGGCACGGCCCACGCCGCAACGATCCTGGTGTGGGGCGACAGCCTGTCGGCCGGCTACGGCCTGCGCCGCGGAGAGGCATGGCCGGCCTTGTTGCAGACGCGCCTGCAGGACGAAGGGTTCCGCCACACGGTGGTCAACGCAAGCATCTCGGGCGAAACCTCGGCCGGCGGGCGCTCTCGGCTGCCGCAAGCCCTCGAACAGCATCAGCCCGAAATCCTGATCCTCGAACTCGGCGCCAACGACGGCCTGCGCGGGCTGCGCCCGCAGCTGCTCGCCGACAACCTGCAGGCGATGATCGCCACCGCCCGGGAGAGCGGCGCCCGGGTCCTGCTGATCGGCATGCAGATGCCGCCGAACTACGGCCCGGCCTATACCCGACGCTTCGCCCAGACCTATGCCGACGTCGCCCGGAACGAAGACGTGGCCCTGGTCCCCTTTCTGCTGGAAGGCTTTGCCGATCGACCCGAGCTGTTCCTCGCCGACGGCATCCATCCCAACGCCGAGGCCCAGGCGCTCGTGCTCGAAACGGTGTGGCAGGGGCTTGAGCCCTTGCTCGCGCCGCGGCATACCGCCAAGCGCAGGGCGGAAAGGTAAGCTTGCCCGCCCCCGCGTAGAAAATACACCGACCGCGCCCCCCGTTCAGGCGATGCCGACACGCGCCGGACCGGCCTCCATCGTGCCGATCACGGCGCCGGCTTCACCCTGCTCGGCCAGGATCGCCGCCTGCACCGCGTCGACCGCCTGCGGTGCGCAGGCGATCAGCAGCCCGCCCGAAGTCTGCGGGTCGGTGAGCAGCCTGCGCTGCCACTCGGGCGCCGTGTCCGCCAGATCGATGGCCTCGCCGTAGCTCGCCCAGTTCCGCTCCGAGGCGCCGGTGGCGACGCCGGCCTGAACCAGCGCCAGCGCTTCCGCGATCACCGGCAGGCGGTCGAACTGCAGCGCCGCGCCGAGTCCGGCGCCGCGGCACATCTCGAGCAGATGGCCGGCGAGGCCGAAGCCGGTGACGTCGGTCACCGCATGCACGCCGTCGATGTCGGCCAGGTGCGCGCCGGCACGGTTGAGGGTCGTCGTCCAGCGCAGCATTTCGGCGTAGCCGTGGGCGGAGAGCCGGCCTTTCTTGAGCCCCGCCGACAGGATGCCGATGCCGAGCGGCTTGGACAGGATCAGCACGTCTCCGGCGTGTGCGCCGGCATTGGTGCGGACCCGGGCCGGATCGACGACGCCCAGCCCGACCAGGCCGTAGATCGGCTCGAGGACGTCGATCGAATGCCCGCCGGCAATCGGGATGCCGGCGGCGCGGCAGACTTCGGCGCCGCCCTGCAGGATTTCGCCGATGACTTCGGGCGGCAGTTTGTCGAGCGGCATGCCCACCACGGCCAGCGCCAGGATCGGTGTGGCGCCCATCGCATAGACGTCGGACAAGGCGTTGGTGGCGGCGATGCGGCCGAAGTCGCGCGCGTTGTCCACGATCGGGGTGAAGAAGTCGGTGGTGGCGACGATCGCCTGGCGCTCGTTGAGCTTGTACACTGCCGCGTCGTCGGCGGTATCGGTCCCCACCAGCAGTTCGGGCGGCACCACTCCTGGCGGCATTTTCGCCAGCAGCTCGGAGAGTACCCCCGGGGCGATTTTGCAGCCGCATCCGCCGCCGTGGGAGAATTGGGTCAGTTTGATTTCATTCATCGTCGGAAAGGAGTGAAGGGCTGTGCCGGCCACGCGCCGCGCGCCCGGAAAAACCATGCAGAAAGGCGTCGCGACCGTAGCACAGCTGTCCGGATTTGACGAGATCATCGATGCGCGCACGCCCGCGGAATTCGCCACCGACCACCTGCCGGGGGCGGTGAACCTGCCCGTGCTCGACAACGCGCAGCGCGTCGTCGTCGGCACGATCTACAAGCAGCGATCGGCGTTCGAGGCACGGCGCGTCGGCGGCGCGCTGGTCGCAGCCAACATCGCCCACCACCTGCAGACCTGCCTGAAGGATAAACCCAAGAACTGGCGGCCGCTGGTGTATTGCTGGCGCGGCGGCCAGCGCAGCGGCTCGTTCACCACCTGGCTGCGCATGGTGGGCTGGGATGCCTGCCAGCTCGAAGGCGGCTACAAGGCATTCCGCCACCTCGTGATCGCCGAGACCGAGCGCATCGCCCCGCAGTTGCAGCTGCGCATCGTCTGCGGCCCGACCGGCAGCGCCAAGACCCGGGTGCTCGACGCGCTCGCCGCGCTCGGCGCGCAGACGCTCGATCTCGAAGACCTCGCCGCACACAAGGGTTCGGTGCTGGGGGCGCTTCCCGATCGCCCCCAGCCTTCACAGAAGCATTTCGAGACGAGGCTGTTTACCCGGCTGCAGGCCATCGATCCGGCGCGCCCGGTCTATGTGGAAGCCGAAAGCCGCAAGATCGGCCTGCTGTTCGTGCCCGAGGCGCTGATCCTGACGATGCGGCGCGCGCCCTGCGTCATGATCGACGCCAGCCGCGATGCCCGCCTCGACTTCCTGGTGCGCGACTATGCCTATCTGGGTGAGGACATCGCCACCCTCAAGCACAACCTGCTGCGCCTGCGCGAACTCCAGAGCCGGGAGACACTGGCACGCTGGCAGGCGATGGCCGATGCCGGCGCCCTCCCGGAGTTATTCGGCGAACTCATCGACCTGCATTACGACCCCCTTTACCGGCGCTCCCAGCACGGCAACTACCTCGGCTACGGCGAGGCCCCCCGTATCGAGACGACGGATCTCGGGCCCGAAGGCATCCGGGCGCTGGCACAGCGCATCCTCGAGCAGACCGGGTAAGGTTACTCAGGGCAGCACGGCCAGCGCCCTGCCCTTGATCGCGCACACCCGCTGCACGGCCGCGGCGCGCGGGGTCCGGATTTCGCCCTGCTCGAACGCGACGATGGTCCAGTTGTCCCGCAGGCGATGCACCAGCTCGTTGGGCTGGAGCAGGAAGTCGGGGCGGCTCGGCTTGCCAAAGCGCTCGTTGCCGGCCATAAAGGTTTCGTAGATCAGCACTCCGCCCGGCCGCAGCAGCTCCAGCATGGCATCGAAGCGCGGCCGGTAGAGGTAATTGCAGACCACCACGCCGTCGTAGCCGGCGCGCTCGAAAGGCCAGTCCTCACCTTCGAGGTCGAGTTCTCGCGTTTCCAGCCGGGGCAGGCCCTGCAGCAGTTGCAGGGCGATGCCGTCACGGTCGACCGCGTCGACGCGGAAACCGTGCTGCGCCAGCCAGCGTGCATGGCGGCCACTGCCGCAGGCGTAGTCGAGCACCCGTCCGGCGGGCGCGATCAGGGAGGCGAAGCGGGTGACCCAGGCCGAAGGCGTGAGCGCACTGGAAGTGTGGTGCTCGATCATCGGTGCAATGCCCTGTAGACGGATTCGCGTTGAAGAGAATGCCCCGATTCTAGCCGAGGCCGCTCCGCACCCCGGCGCGCGACATGAGCGGAATCGGACAGCAATCGATTGTGCACTGCAGTATATAATCGGGCATTATTGAAAAATTCGAAGAAAAATTGGACGTATGTCATCGTGCGGGCCTGCGCCCGATATCCCCAGAGCCCATCCAGAGCCACACCATGAAAGACAAGCACTACCTCACCCCGCTGCTCGAGCCCCGCTCCGTCGGCATCATCGGCGCCAGCGAACGTGAGAACGCCCTCGGCAGCGTGCTCATCCGCAACATGCTGGAGGCCGGGTACAAGGGCAAGCTGTTCGCGATCAATCCCAAGCACGAGAGCGTGCATGGGGTGGCCTGCTACAAGTCGGTCGAGGACGTGCCGCAGCGCCTGGACCTGGTCGCGCTCGCGGTGCGCGCCGAGAAGGCGCCGGCGATCATCGACGCCTGCGGCCGTGCCGGAGTGAAGGCGGCGATCCTGCTGTCGGCGGGCTTCTCCGAAGCCGGCCCGCGCGGCGAGCTGCTCGAGCGCCAGGTCGTCGATGCCGCCCACCGTCACCGCATCCGCCTGCTCGGCCCCAACTGCCTGGGCATCATGCGCCCGCAACTGGGCCTCAACGCCACCTTCGCCCACGCCAGCGCGCTCAAGGGCAGCATCGGCCTGATCTCGCAGTCCGGCGGCCTGTGCGCGGCGATCCTCGACTGGGCCAAGCCCAACAACGTCGGCTTTTCGGCGGTGGTGTCGCTGGGCTCGTCGTCGGACATCGACTTCGGCGAAGTGCTCGAATACATGATCTCCGACCCGCGCACCGAGAGCATCTTCCTCTACGTCGAAGGCGTGCGCGACGCCCGCCGCTTCATGAGCGCGCTGCGCGCGGCGGCCCGGGTCAAGCCGGTGCTGCTGATCAAGGCCGGGCGCCACCCCGACGCCTCGCGCGCGATCCTGTCCCACACCGGCGCGCCGATGGGCGACGACGCGGTGTTCGACGCCGCGCTGCGCCGCGCCGGCGTGATCCGCCTGTACAACATGGGCCAGCTGTTCGCCGCCGCCAACGCGCTGTTCTCGCACTTCCGCCCGCGCGGCAACCGCCTGGCGATCATCACCAACGGTGGCGGGCCGGGCGTGATGGCGGCCGACCGCGCCGCAGACATCGGCATCCCCCTCGCCGAGTTCGCCGACTCCACCCTGGAGAAGCTCAATGCCGGGCTGCCCGCAAGCTGGTCGCGCGGCAACCCGGTCGACATCCTCGGTGACGCCGGCCCCGAACGCTATCGCCACGCCCTCAAGGCGGTCCTCGAAGGGCCGAACGTGGACGGCGTGCTGGTATTGCTGACACCGCAGGCGGTGAGCGACCCGACCGGCGTTGCCGATGTCGTCATCGAGCTCGAAAAGACCGCCGACAAGCCGGTGGTCACCTGCTGGATGGGCGAAGACCTGGTCGGCGAGGCACGCCACCGCTTCACCGCCGCCGGCATCCCCCATTTCCGCACCCCGGAGCCGGCGGTGGAGCTGTTCAGCCACATTTCCGCCTATTACCAGAACCAGAAGCTGCTGATGCAGACGCCGTCCTCGCTGTCGCACCTGTCGCCGCCGTCGATCGAAAGCGCCCGCCTGGTGATCGAGATGGCGCTGTCCGAGCGTCGCAGCAAGCTCAACGAGATGGAATCGAAGGCGCTGCTGGCCGCCTTCCGCATCCCCATCGCGCAGACCGTGGTCGCCCGCTCAGCGGCCGAGGCGATGGTGCTGTCGGCCGAGATCGGCTTGCCGATCGTGATGAAGATCGATTCACCGAGCATCGCTCACAAGTCCGAAGTCGGCGGGGTGCGCCTGAACATCCGCAGCCTCGCCGCGGTACGCTCGACCTACCAGGAAATCATCGACGAGGTGAAGCGGGTGCGGCCCGACGCCGAGATCAACGGCATTGCCATCGAGCCGATGATCCAGAAGCGCAACGGCCGTGAGCTGGTGGTGAGCGTCAAGCGCGACCCGGTGTTCGGCCCCGCGATCGCCTTCGGCGAAGGCGGCAACCTGGTCGAGGACAACCGCGACATCGCCGTCGCCTTGCCGCCGCTCAACAGCTTCCTGGTCAGGGACATGATCCGCTCGACACGGATCTCGGCACGCCTGGGCGAATTCCGCAACATGCCGGCGATCGACATGGGCGCGCTCGAACTGGTGCTGCTGCGGGTCTCGGAAATGGTCTGCGAGCTGCCGTGGATCACTGCGATGGAGATCAACCCGCTGATCGTGGACGAGCACGGCGTCGTCGCGGTCGATGCCCGGATCATGGTCGACAACGTATCGCCAACCGCCGATCGCTATGACCACATGGCGATCCACCCCTACCCTTCGCACCTGATCAACACGTGGACGGTGCCCGACGGCACGGTGGTGACGATCCGCCCGATCAAGCCCGAAGACGCCGAACTCGAAATCGAATTCGTCCGCGGTCTGTCGGCCGAAACGAAGTACTACCGCTTCATGAACACGATGCGCGAGCTGCCGCCGGCAATGGTCGCGCGCCTGACCCAGATCGACTACGACCGGGAGATGGCCTTCCTCGCCACGCTGGAAGCGGACGGGCGGGAGAAGGAAATCGGCGTCTGCCGCTACGCGGTCAATCCCGACGGCGAATCCTGCGAGTTCGCCGTGGTGGTGGCCGACGACTGGCAGCATCGCGGGCTGGCGCGCAAGCTCATGGGCGTCCTCATCGAGACCGCGCGCAGCCGCGGCATTTCCTACATGAACGGCGTTTTCCTCGCCAACAACGAGCGCATGCTGAAGTTCGTGCACAAGCTGGGCTTCGTGATCAGCAACGATCCCGAGGACAGCTCGGTCAAACTCGGCGTGCTGTCGCTGCAGGACTGATCCATGCCTTCCCTGATCGAACATATCGACTTTCACGGCCAGCCCGCATTGCACCTCGTCACCGCCGCCGGTGCCCGGGCGATTGTCAGCCTGCACGGTGCCCAGGTGTTGTCGTGGATCCCGCCCGGCGGTGAAGAACGGCTGTATCTCAGCCCGCTGGCCCGCTTCGACGGCAGCGCGGCGATCCGCGGCGGCGTCCCGGTGTGCTTTCCGCAGTTCGCCGAACTCGGTCCGCTGCCCCGGCACGGTTTTGCCCGCACCATCAGCTGGTCGCTCACAGCCGAGCGCAGCGGAAAGGATTTCGCCCTCGTCACCCTCACCCTGAGCGACAGCGACGCGACCCGCGCGCTGTGGCCGTACCCGTTCTGGGCCGAACTCGGCATCCTGATCGAGGACAGCCGGCTCGATCTCGAACTCGAGGTCGAGAACACCGGCAGCGAAGCGCTCGAATTCACCGCGGCGCTGCATACCTATCTGGCCGTGCGCGAGGTCGAGCAGTCCCGCCTCGAAGGCCTGCACGGCTATACCTACCACGACCAGGTCGACGCCGGCCGTACCCGGCGCGACAGCGGCGATGTGCTGCTGATCGAAGCCGAAACCGACCGCATCTACCATGACGTCAAGCGCCCGCTGCTGCTGCGCGAATACGACCGCAGCCTCGGCGTCAACGCCGACGGCTTCAGCGACGTCGTGGTATGGAACCCCTGGGTCGAGCGCAGCGCCACGATCGCCGACCTGCCCGCCGACGGTTTTCGCCGCATGCTCTGTGTCGAGGCCGCGGCCGCCCACCGACCGGTACGCGTGGACGCCGGCGAAAGCTGGTGGGGGCGACAGACCCTGGTCGCACTGTAAGGGACGGCCCCCGCACCTGCGCAGCCGTCTTTCATTCGCCACGGGGCACCGGCAGGAGTCCGCCGTCAGCGGGCCTGTCGCCCCCGCGCGGTACCGAATGCTTGTCGCTGGCCGGCGCTTGCTGCACCATCCAGCCCTCCGCTTCTGCCTTTTCCTCCCTATCCGATGCTGCCCCCGATCGAACACCGCATCGCCGACGAGCTCGGCGTCTCGCCGCGCCAGGTCATCGCCGCCGTCCAGCTCCTCGACGACGGCGCCACCGTCCCCTTCATCGCGCGCTACCGCAAGGAAGTCACCGGCGGGCTGGACGACACCCAGCTGCGCACGCTCGAAGAGCGCCTCGGCTACCTGCGCGAGCTGGAAGAGCGCCGCGCCACCGTGCTCGCCTCGATCGAGGAACAGGGCAAGCTCAGCGCCGCACTGCGCGCCGAGATCGAGGACGCCGACACCAAGCAGCGCCTCGAAGACCTCTACCTGCCCTACAAGCCCAAGCGCCGCACCAAGGCGCAGATCGCGCGCGAGGCCGGCATCGGCCCGCTCGCCGAAGCGCTGCTCGCCGATCCGACGCTCGAGCCCGAGACGGAGGCGGCGAACTACCTCAACGCCGAGGCCGGCTTCGCCGACGTGAAGAGCGTGCTCGACGGCGCGCGCCAGATCCTGATGGAGACCTTCGCCGAAGACGCCGCCCTGCTCGGCGAGCTGCGCAGCTATCTGCACGAGCATGGCGAAGTGCGCTCCAGCGTAATCGAGGGCAAGGAAGCCGAAGGCGCCAAGTTCCGCGACTGGTTCGACTTCAAGGAGCCGATCACCACCCTCCCCTCGCACCGTGCGCTGGCGCTGCTGCGCGGGCGCAACGAGGGCGTGCTGCGCTTGGCGCTGGAGGTCGAGCGCGCCGACGCGGATGCGCCCCACCCCTGCGAAGGCCGCATCGCCGCCCGCTTCGGCATCCGCAACCAGGGCCGGCCTGCCGACCGCTGGCTCGCCGACACGGTGCGCTGGGCGTGGAGCGTGAAGATCTCGATCCACCTCGAACTCGAACTGATGGGCGAGCTGCGCGAGCGCGCCGAGGACGAGGCGATCCGCGTCTTCGCCCGCAACCTGAAGGACCTGCTGCTCGCCGCGCCCGCCGGCACGCGCGCCACGATCGGGCTCGACCCCGGCATCCGCACCGGGGTCAAGGTCGCCGTGGTCGATGCGACCGGCAAGCTCGTGGACACCGCCACGGTCTACCCCTTCGAGCCGCGCCGCGACCGCGAATCGGCGCTCGCCACGATCGCCGCGTTGGCGAAGAAGCACTCCGCCGAGCTGATCGCGATCGGCAACGGCACCGCCTCGCGCGAGACCGATGCGCTCGTCGCCGAGTTGCTCAAGCGCCAGCCCGAGCTGCGCCTGACCAAGGTCATGGTGTCGGAAGCGGGCGCCTCGGTGTATTCCGCCTCCGAACTCGCCGCGCGCGAGTTCCCCGGCGTCGACGTCAGCCTGCGCGGCGCGGTGTCGATCGCCCGCCGCCTGCAGGACCCGCTCGCCGAGCTGGTCAAGATCGACCCCAAGTCGATCGGCGTCGGCCAGTACCAACACGACGTCAACCAGGGCCGGCTGGCGAAGAGCCTCGACGCCGTGGTCGAGGACTGCGTGAACGCCGTCGGCGTCGACGTCAACACCGCCTCCGTGCCGCTGCTGGCGCGCATCTCCGGCCTCAGTTCGACGCTTGCCGCCAACATCGTCGATTACCGCGACGCCCACGGCCCGTTCCGCAGCCGCGATGCGCTCAAGGGCGTGCCGCGCCTGGGGCCCAAGACCTTCGAGCAGGCCGCCGGCTTCCTGCGCATCCCGAGCGGCGACAACCCGCTCGATGCGTCCTCGGTGCACCCGGAGGCCTATCCGGTGGTCGAGCGCATCCTCGCCCGGGTGCAGAAGAGCGTGCGTGAGCTGATGGGCAACGGCAGCTTCCTCAAGTCGCTCAAGCCCGCCGAGTTCACCGACGCGCGCTTCGGCCTGCCCACCGTGCAGGACATCCTCGCCGAGCTGGAAAAGCCCGGCCGCGACCCGCGCCCGGAGTTCCGCACCGCCAGCTTCCGCGACGGCGTCGAGACGCTGAAGGACCTGCAGCCGGGCATGCTGCTCGAAGGCGTGGTCACCAATGTCACCAATTTCGGCGCCTTCGTCGACATCGGCGTGCATCAGGACGGCCTGGTGCACATCTCGGCGCTGTCGAACACCTTCGTCAAGGACCCGCACAGCGTAGTCAAGGCCGGCCAGGTGGTGAAGGTCAAGGTGCTGGAGGTGGACGCTGCGCGCAAACGCATCGCACTGACCATGCGCCTGGGCGACGACACCGCAGCGCGCCGCAGCGAAGGTCCCGCCGCCGCGCGCCCCGAGACGCGCGACCGCGGCGCCGGTCAAGCCCGTCAACCAGCGCACCGCGACGGCGACCGTCGCCCGCCCCGCAACGGAGACGGCCGCCTGCCCGCCACCAGCGACAAACCGCACACCCCGCCTGCAAGGCGCCGCGATCAGGGCACTCCCGCCGCGGGCGGCGCGCTCGCGGAGGCTTTCGCACGCGCGCGCAGCAGCAAGTAAGGGACGGCGCGAACAGATGGAGAGTGCGATGCAAGCCGTGATCCACGGAATCAAGAACTGCGACACCATGAAAAAAACCTTCGCCTGGTTCGAAGGCGCCGGTGTCGCCTACCGCTTCCACGACTACAAGAAATCCGCCATCGACACCGCCACCCTGCAGCGCTGGTGCGAACGTCTCGGCTGGGAAGCGCTGGTCAACAAGCGGGGCACGACCTGGCGCAGGCTCTCCCCCGAGCAGCAGACGATCTCCAGCGAAGCAGCGGCGATCGCGCTGATGCAGGCCCACCCCAGCCTGATCCGCCGCCCGCTGATCGAGGCCGCCACCGGCGAACTCGTCGTCGGTCTCGACCCCGAACGCTTCGCCGCCGTCTTCGCCGGAAACAAGCCATGAGCGCCCCTCTTCCTTCCAGCTATATTCAGCGCTTCCTGCTCGAAGATCTCGACATCCGCGGCGCCATCGTGCGCCTGACCGATGTCTGGCAGGCCATGCAGGCCGGCCGCGGCTACCCGGCACCGGTCGCCCGCCTGCTCGGCGAGATGAGCGCGGTGTCCGCAGTCATCGCCGGCAACCTCAAGCAGCCTGGCCGCCTCACCGTCCAGCTCAGCAGCCACGGTCCGCTCAGCCTGCTCGTCGTCGACTGCACCGAAACCCTCAACCTGCGCGGTTATGCAAAGGCCGATCGGGTGCTCGCCGAAGATGCACCGGATGAGCTGATCAGCGACGGCCGCCTGCAGCTATCGCTCGACATTCCCGGGCTGGCGCAGCCGTACCAGAGCCTGGTGCCACTCGAAGGCGGCAGCATTGCGGAAATTTTCCAGCACTACCTCGCCCAGTCGGAGCAGCAACCGGCCGGCTTGTGGCTGGCGTGCAACCAGGAGGCCGCAGTGGCCCTGTTCGTGCAGAAGCTGCCGGGCGCCGACCAGAAGGATCTCGACGGCTGGTCGCGCGTGCACCAGCTCGCCCACACCGTGCGCAGCGACGAGCTGCTCGGACTCGAGGCGCACGACATCCTGCGCCGCCTGTTCGCGGAGGAAAACGTCCGCCTGTTCGACGCCCGCCCGGTCACCCACGACTGGCCTGCCGATCCGGCCAAGGTCGCAGCGATGTTGCGCGCGCTGGGCGAAGACGAAGTGCGCGCGATCCTCGCCGAGCACGGCGAGATCCTCGTCCACGACGACCTCTCCAACCACAGCTACCGTTTCGACGCCACCGACGTCGACGCGCTGTTCCATCCGCCGACCCTCCATTGACGCCAGCTCGAACGCCGGACGGCGCGGCCCGGAGGGCGTACTCGGGCACCGCCGGGGCGATCGCCGCGGCATGGCGGCCGCGGCTTGCCGGAACCCCTGCCGATCAGTACACTCCCCTGAACTTAAAGCCCTTTCCGTCCATGCCCGCTACCGCGCCCGCCCGTCCGATCGAGTTCCGCAACACGACCCTGGGCGCAACCGTCGCCGTACTGCAAGTAGCTGAACCCGCCGCGCTCGCCGATGCGCTGCACAAGATGCTCGGCGGCATGCCGGATTTCTTCAACGGCGAGCCCGTGATCCTCGATTTCGGCACTCTTGGCGAACTGCCGGACCGCATCGACTGGGCCGGCCTGCAGTCCTTGCTGCGGCGCTATCGCCTTCAGCCGATCGGAATCACCCGGCTCGCCGAAGCTCATTGCGCCAGTGCCCGTCAGGCCGGGCTCGCCCTGCTCGACAGTGCACAATTATCCGCACGGCCGGGACATGACCGCCCTGCTTCGACAACGTCCCCGGCGGCAAAACCAGCCCCCGAGCCTGCCGCTGCGGCCCCCACCACGGCCGCTCCTCCAGCGCCAGCCTCGGCTCCGCCGACGATGTTCGTCGACCGCCCGCTGCGCTCCGGACAGCAGGTCTACGCCCGCGGCACCGACCTCGTGCTTCTCGGCGGCGTCAGCCCCGGGGCCGAAGTCATTGCCGACGGCAGTATCCACTGTTACGGTCCGCTGCGCGGGCGCGCCATCGCCGGCGCCCAGGGCGACCAGGCGGCACGCATCCTGACGAGCGATTTCGGCCCCGAGCTCGTCTCGATCGCCGGCGTCTATCGCACCTTCGAGTCCGGCATCGCCAAAGACTTCGCCGGCAAACCCGCTCTGGTGCGGCTGGTCGGCGTCGAACACACACTCAACATCGAAGCGCTCAAGCTCGACTGAGCCGCAAGCACAGATCATGCACAAGGGGAAACCGTGAGAGTCATCGTCGTAACGTCCGGCAAGGGTGGCGTCGGAAAAACCACCACCAGTGCAGCCTTCGCCTCGGGACTGGCGCTGCGCGGCTTCAAGACCGCAGTCATCGATTTCGACGTCGGCCTGCGCAACCTCGATCTGATCATGGGTTGCGAACGCCGCGTGGTGTACGACCTGGTCAACGTCGTCAATGGCGAGGCCCGCCTCAACCAGGCGCTGATCAAGGACAAGCACTGCGACAACCTGTTCGTCCTGCCCGCCTCGCAGACGCGCGACAAGGACGCGCTGACCGAGGAAGGGGTCGAGAAAGTGCTCGAAGAGCTCGAGCACCTGGGTTTCGAGTATGTGGTGTGCGACTCCCCCGCGGGCATCGAGCGTGGGGCGGTGATGGCACTGACCTTCGCCGACGAGGCGATCGTCACCACCAACCCCGAAGTCTCCTCGGTGCGCGACTCCGACCGCATCCTCGGCATCCTGCAGTCCAAATCGAAGCGGGCGCGCGATGGCGGCGAGCCGGTCAAGGAGCACCTGCTACTCACCCGCTACTCGGCCAAGCGCGTCGAAGAAGGCGAAATGCTCTCCTACAAGGACGTGCAGGAACTGCTGCGGGTGCCGCTGATAGGCGTCATCCCCGAGTCCGAGTCGGTGCTGCACGCCTCCAACCAGGGCACCCCGGCCATTCACCTCAAGGGCACCGATGTCGCCGAGGCCTACGCCGACGTGATCAGCCGCTTCCTCGGCGAAGACCGCCCGCTGCGCTTCGTCAGCTACGAAAAACCCGGCCTGATCAAGCGCCTGTTCGGAGGCAAGTGAGATGTCCCTGCTCACCCGCCTGTTCGGCGAAAAGAAGAAGACCGCAGAAATCGCGAAGAACCGCCTGTCCCTGCTGATCGCCCACGAACGCGCAGGCGGCAGCCCGACCGTAGACTTCCTGCCCGCGCTGCAGCGCGAGCTGATCGAGGTGATTTCGAAGTATGTCGCGGTCAACCCCGACGACATCAAGGTCCAGCTCGACAAGCAGGACAACTTCGAGGTGCTCGAAGTCAATATCGTGCTGCCCGAACAGGCGCGCTGAGTTTTCTCCGGGCCGGCGGCGGGACGGGAACGGCCCGGCCGGCGCGGTTGCGCCAGCCCGGGGCGTTACGCGCCGACGCGGTCGACGATGAAGCGCTTGACCGCGTCCGCATCCGGCGCCATCACCTCGACGCGCTGCGGCAGGCTCTCGATACCTTCGAGATCTGCCGGACGTTCCGGTTCGCGCCCCAGCGCCTCGCGGATGGTTTCGGCGAATTTCACCGCGAGCGCGGTCTCCAGCACCAGCACCGGGACCCCGGCCTCGTGCTGCCAGGCCACCTTGAGCGCGTCGGCGGTATGGGTGTCGATCATCACCCCGTACTGGTCGAAGACCTTGCGGATCGTCGCCAGGCGGTCGGCGTGGCGGCTGGCGCCGGAAACGAAACCGAACTCGGCGATGGCGGCGAATTCGGGCGAAGCCGACAGGTCGAACGCCCGCCCGGCATCGACCTCGGCCCACAGCGCGGCGACTTTCTGGGGGTCGCGGCCGAGCAGATCGAAGACGAAGCGCTCGAAGTTCGACGCCTTCGAGATGTCCATCGACGGGCTCGAAGTCACATGGGTTTCGGCGGCCTTGCGCGGACGATAGACCCCGGTGCGGAAGAACTCGTCGAGCACGTCATTCTCGTTGGTGGCGAGGATCAGCTTCGCCACCGGCAGGCCCATCCGGCGCGCGATGTGGCCGGCGCAGATGTTGCCGAAGTTGCCCGAAGGCACGCAGAACGCGACCTGCTCGTCGTTGCTCTTCGTCGCCGCGAAATAGCCCTTGAAGTAATACACGATCTGCGCCGCGACCCGCGCCCAGTTGATCGAGTTGACCGCACCGATCTTGTACTTCGCCTTGAAGGCGTGGTCGTTGGAGACCGCCTTGACGATGTCCTGAGCGTCGTCGAACATCCCGGTGACGGCGATGTTGAAGATGTTCTCGTCCTGGAGCGAGTACATCTGTGCACGCTGGAACGGGCTCATCAGCCCGTGCGGCGAGAGCATGAACACACGCACCCCGTGCTTGCCGCGCATCGCGTACTCGGCGGCCGAGCCAGTGTCGCCCGAGGTCGCGCCGAGGATGTTGATGGTTTCGCCGCGCCTGGCCAGCACGTACTCGAACAGGTTGCCGAGCAGCTGCATCGCCATGTCCTTGAAGGCGAGCGTGGGACCATTCGACAGTTCGAGCAGGCCGAGACGCCCCTCTTCCAGCCAGTGCACCGGTGTGATGTCGGCCGCACGGTCGCCCTGGCGCACGTGGCGATACACGTCGGCGGTATACGTCTTGTCGCAGATCGCCTTCAGGTCGGCCGGCGGAATATCGGTGATGAACTTCGACAGGATGGCGAACGCCAGCTCCGCATAGGACAGACTGCGCCAGGCATCGAGCTCGGCGCGCGTCACCTGCGGGTAGGTTTCGGGCAGGTAGAGCCCGCCGTCGGGCGCCAGTCCGCCGAGCAGGATGTCGCAGAACTCGGGGTTGGCGGGCTGGCCGGCATGGCCGCGGGTGGAGATGTACTTCACGGAGCAGTCCTCGAGGGTGGCATTGTCGATACATGCGCCGGAGCGCAAACCCCGGATTCTATCGAACTCGCCGACCCTCCGGACCGCCCCGGCAGACAATCAGTCCGTCTCGAGGCGGAAACCGACCTTCAGTGTGACCTGGAAATGCGCGACCTTGCCATCGACGATGTGGCCACGTGTTCCGACCACTTCGAACCAGTCGATGTGGCGGATCGACTTGGCCGCGGTTTCGATCGCATTGCGGATCGCCGCGTCCGTGCCTTCATGGGACGAACCGACGATTTCGACGAGCTTATAAACATGATCCGGCATGATCTCTCCTCCTCGGTTGGGGTTCAGCCTGGCCCGGCATCCTCGGGCAAGCGCGCGTCCTGCACCCGCCGCGCCTCGAAACTGCGGATCGACACCGCATGGGCGCGCATGCCGAGCACGGCGATGATGATCAGGATGCCGATGAAAACGACCAGCTTGAAGAGCATACCCCTTCCTGAACGAGCGCGGCCCGCTCAGGCTCCGTTCTTTTCCAGCCACGCCGCGCGCTCGCGGCAGCGCTCGGCCTTGTCCGGAGCCAGCCCGGGAGCCTCGGCGATGCGGCGGAAAAGGGCTGGATCGGGGCGGTGCGCGGTGATGCTGTCCCAGTAATGCGCCAGGCTCAGCCAGGGGTTCGGGCGCTCTTCGAGCTCGATCCGGTCGCCGGCTGCGATCGTGCCAGGCGTGAGCACGCGGTAATACCAGCCGGTAATGCCGGCCGCCTCGACAAAGCGCGAGGCCTTGTCGGCGTTCAGCCGGTGGTCGATCTTCCAGCACGGCGAGCGCGGCTGGCTGACTTGCACCCGCGCCTCGCCGATACGGTAGATGTCGCCGATGCACACTTCGTGCTCGGTGAGCCCGCGGGTGCTGATGTTCTCGCCCAGCACGCCGGCGCCGGCGAGCCCTGCGCAGTGCGGCCATTCCTGAACAAGCAGGGCGTAATGCTCCACCGGGTAGTGATGCAGCGCCTTGTGCGGCCCGCCGTGATGGCGCAGGTCGCCCTGCTCGTCCCCCTGCAGTCCGGTGGGGGTCAGCATCACCCGGCCGGCAACCGCCGCCTTGTAGATCCCGGTCGGTCCTCCCTCGGGCAGTATGGGCTGGACGCGGCCGATGAAAAGCTGGTCGATCGTAGTGCTCATCGCACGGTTTCCGTTCAAAGTCCGGCCTGCGGCGCGGCCGCCCTGGCGACGCGCCGGAGATCGAAAGACCGCGCCCTCGGGCGCGGCTCCGGTTGCAGCGGTATCGTCCCGCTCAGCGATGCACGCTCAAAGGCTTTCCATGCGCAGGCGGGTGACCCTGCCCTGCACCACCGGCAGCGCCTCGATCCGGACAATCGCCGCATTGGCCTTGCCTTCCACGGTCTGGTGGGTGAGCAGGATGATGTCGGTGTGCGACTCGCCCTCGGCGGCTTCCTTCTGGATCAGGGCCTCGATCGAGATGCCGCTGTCGGCGAGGATGCGGGTGATGTCGGCAAGCACGCCGGGCTTGTCTTCGACGTGCATGCGCAAGTAGTAGGAGGTGACCACATCTTCGATCGGCAGCACCGGGATGTCCTGCACCTGGTCGGGCTGGAACGCCAGATGCGGCACGCGGTGCTCGGGATCGGCGGTGTGCAGGCGGGTGACGTCGACGAGGTCGGCGATCACCGCCGAGGCGGTCGGCTCGGCGCCGGCGCCCTTGCCATAGTACAGCGTCGCGCCGACCGCGTCGGCCTGCACCAGCACCGCGTTCATCGCCCCTTCGACGTTGGCGATCAGGCGCTTGGCCGGGATCAGCGTCGGGTGCACGCGCAGCTCGATGCCTTCGTCGCGCCGGCGCGCGATGCCCAGCAGCTTGATGCGGTAGCCGAGCTGTTCGGCGTAGGCGATGTCGACCGCATCGAGCTTGCTGATGCCCTCGATGTAGGCCTTGTCGAACTGCATCGGGATGCCAAAGGCGATCGCGCTCATGATCGTCGCCTTGTGCGCGGCATCGACGCCCTCGATGTCGAAGGTCGGGTCGGCTTCGGCATACCCCAGCGCCTGCGCCTCCTTCAGCACCTCGGCGAAGGGCAGGCCCTTGTCGCGCATTTCGGAGAGGATGAAGTTGGTGGTGCCGTTGATGATCCCGGCCAGCCATTCGATGCGGTTGGCGGTGAGACCTTCGCGCAGCGCCTTGATGATCGGGATGCCACCGGCGACCGCGGCCTCGAAGGCCACCATCACGCCCTTCTTCTGCGCCGCGGCGAAGATCTCGTTGCCATGCACCGCGAGCAGCGCCTTGTTGGCGGTGACCACGTGCTTGCCGTTTTCGATCGCCTTCATCACCAGCTCGCGGGCCACACCGTAACCGCCGATCAGCTCGACGACGATGTCGATCTCGGGGTCGGCGACCACCGCGAAAGCATCGTCGGAGAGTTTCACCTCACCGCCGGTGACCCGGCGCGCAAGCTCGAGGTTCTTGTCGGCCACCGTGGTGATGCGGATCGGACGCCCGGCGCGGCGGGTGATTTCCTCGGCGTTGCGTTTGAGAACGGTGAAGGTGCCGCCGCCGACGGTACCGATGCCCAGCAGGCCAACATTGATCGGTTTCATGCAGTGAATTCCGTGGTTTCAGTAAGGAGTGGAGTGGAACTGCAAGCTTCGGGCCTGGACCTCAGGTGCCGTGGCGCTTGCGGTAGTGTTCGAGAAAGCGCGCCACGCGCTCGATGGCGTCGCGCAGGTCGTCCTCGTGCGGCAGGAAGACCAGCCGGAAGTGGTCGGGATGCGGCCAGTTGAAGCCCGAGCCCTGCACCAGCAGCACGCGCTGCTCCTCGAGCAGTTCGGCGATGAAGGCCTGGTCGTCCTCGATCGGATAGACCTTGGGGTCTAGGCGCGGGAACATGTACAGCGTGGCCTTGGGCTTGACGCAGCTGACCCCCGGGATCCGGGTGATCAGCTCCCACGCGAGATCGCGCTGGCGGCGCATGCGCCCGCCTTCGGCGACCAGGTCGTCGATGCTCTGGTAGCCCCCGAGCGCGGTCTGGATCGCGTACTGGCCGGGCACGTTGGCGCACAGGCGCATCGAAGCGAGCATGTTGAGGCCTTCGATGTAGTCGTGGGCGCGACGCTTGTCGCCGCACACCACCATCCAGCCGGCGCGGTAACCACAGGAGCGGTAATTTTTCGACAAGCCGTTGAAGATGATGGTCAGCACATCGCCCGACAGCGCCCCCAGCGAAGTGTGCTCGACGCCGTCGTACAGCACCTTGTCGTAGACCTCGTCGGCGTACAGGATGAGGTCGTGCTCGCGCGCGAGGGCGACGATCTCCTTGAGCACCGCATCCGGATACACCGCCCCGGTCGGATTGTTCGGGTTGATGATGACGATGGCGCGGGTATTGGGCGTGATCCGGGCGCGCATGTCGGCCAGATCGGGCATCCAGTCGCGGGTTTCGTCGCACAGGTAATGCACCGGCTTGCCCCCGGAGAGGCTCACCGCCGCGGTCCACAGCGGGTAGTCGGGCGCCGGCACGAGCACTTCGTCGCCGGCGTCGAGGAGCGCGTTCATCGCCATCACGATCAGCTCGGAGACGCCGTTGCCGATGTAGATGTCCTCGATATCGACGCCCTTGATGCCCTTTTCCTGGGTGTAGTGCATCACCGCCTTGCGCGCGGCGAAGATTCCTTTCGAATCCGAGTAACCCGCCGCGTTGGGCAGGTTGCGGATCATGTCCATCTGGATCTCTTCGGGAGAATCGAAGCCGAACGCGGCGAGGTTGCCGATGTTGAGCTTGATGATCTTGTGCCCTTCGTCCTCCATCTGCTTGGCGCGGGTCAGCACCGGGCCGCGGATGTCGTAGCAGACCTCGGCGAGCTTGGCCGACTTGCGGATCGGACGATTCGCGGCGGCGCCCGCCTCGGCGATGATCTCCGGTTCCGGCGATACCGTTGCGAGTTCGAGTGTCTTCACCGCTTTCATGGCCGTCTTTCCTGAGTGATGGAAAAATGAAGGAGCGCCCGGGTTTTCCCCCGGCCGCAAAAGATTGTTATCTTAGCCCCGCTGCCGCACTGCGGCAATTTCGCCTTGGATTACCCCCTCTTCCGCCTTGAATTGCCCCCTTCGCCCCCTTCGCCTTCTTCCCCCTCCCGCCCTACTTTTCCGCCGGGCCTTTCCCCGACCGACCGGATCCGCGCCATGAAGCTCTACCTCGACAACCCCGCCAACACCCACGTCGTCACCGGTTACGGCGACGACCACGTGATGATCGACAAGCAACGCCACGAGGGCAACCTCCTGCTCACCGCCAGCCGCATTGTCACGGACTGGGCGCCGGCGGCCGGCGGCGACCTGACCGGCCTCACCGAAGCCGACCTGGCCACGGCCGCCGGGCTCGGGGCGCAGATCCTGATCGTCGGCACCGGCCGCCGCCAGCGCTTCCCTCAGCCGCAGCTGCTGCGCCCGCTGGTCGAGGCGCGCATCGGCTTCGAGTTCATGGATTTCGCCGCGGCCTGCCGGACCTACAACATCCTGGTCGGCGAAGGCCGCGCCGTCGCCTTGGCGCTGCTCCACGAGCGGGCCGCGTGACGCACCCCCGCAGCCACCCCCACAGCCCGCCTCCGCGCACGCACCGCCGCGGCGGCGCGGCGCCGGGCATTGTCAGCGCGCATGCGCTTCGGCTACTCTGGCCACGGACCGAGTTCGCCCTCGCCCCTCGCTCTTGCCACTGCGGGTAAATCGACCCGCATGGCAATCCGGCGGCCGAGGCCACGCAGGATAACTTCGCAGGAGAGACCGGACTTGAGCACAACTCCCGCCCCCGACTTCAGTCTTCCCGCCACCGGCGGCAACACCGTCACCCTGTCCGCACTGCGCGGACGCAAGCTGGTGATCTACTTCTATCCCAAGGACAACACCCCGGGCTGTACCAACGAAACACGTGATTTCGGCAGCCTCCACGCCACCTTCAGCGCGGCAGGCTGCACGGTGTTCGGCGTCAGCCGCGACAGCCTGAAAAGCCACGAAAGTTTCAAGGCCAAGCTCGAGCTGCCTTTCGAGCTGATCTCCGACCCTGAAGAGACGGCCTGCGAAGCCTTCGGCGTGATGAAGCTGAAGAACATGTACGGCAAGCAATCGCGCGGCATCGAACGCAGCACCTTCCTGATCGACGCCGAAGGCAACATCGCCCGCGCGTGGCGCGGGGTGAAAGTGCCCGGCCATGCCGAGGAAGTGCTCGCCGCCGCGCAGGCGCTGTAACCGCATTCCCTGTTTCCGCAGCCCCGGCTGCCTCACCGGACCGCTCCGACATGCCCGCGACCCGCAAGACCGCCTCCGCCCCGACTTCCGCCAGCGCTTCGACAGCGAAACGCGGCACGCACGGGAAGCATCCCCCCTGCAAGCTCTTCGTCCTCGACACCAACGTGCTGATGCACGACCCCACCAGCCTGTTCCGCTTCGAGGAGCACGACCTCTACGTGCCGATCATGACGCTGGAGGAACTGGACAACAACAAGAAGGGCACCAGCGAAGTCGCGCGCAATACCCGCCAGGCCAGCCGCATGCTCGACGAGATCGTCAGTTCGGCCGTCGACGGCATCGAGAATGGGATCGCGCTCGGAACCCTCTCCCACGGCCAGGCCAGCGGCCGCCTGCACCTGCAGACCGAAGCGATCGACGTGCGCCTGCCCGCGGCCCTGCCCACTGCGCGCGGCGACAACCAGATCCTCGCCGTGGTGATGCATCTGGTCGACAAGTTCCCCGGGCGCGAGGTGATCCTCGTCTCCAAGGACATCAACATGCGCATCAAGGCCCGTGCCCTCGGCCTTGCCGCGCAGGATTACTTCAACGACAAGGTGCTCGAGGACAGCGACCTGCTGTACTCGGGCACCCTCGAGCTGCCGGCCGACTTCTGGGATACCCACGGCCGCGGCATGGAGTCGTGGAAGGAGGAAGGCCACACCTATTACCGGCTCAGCGGCCCGCTCACCCCCGACCTGCTGGTCAACGAGTTCGTTTTCCAGGACGGCGACAACCCGCTGCAGGCCTGGGTGAAGGAAAAGGACGGGCGCAGCGTGGTGCTGGAGACCCTGGTCGATTACAGCCACAGCAAGAACAACATCTGGGGAATCACCGCACGCAACCGCGAGCAGAACTGCGCGCTGAACCTGCTGATGAACCCGGAGATCGACTTCGTCACCCTGCTCGGCCAGGCCGGCACCGGCAAGACCCTGCTGACGCTTGCCGCGGGCCTGACCCAGACCCTGGAATCGAAGCGCTACAGCGAAGTCATCATGACCCGCGTCACCGTCCCGGTAGGCGAGGACATCGGCTTCCTGCCCGGCACCGAAGAAGAGAAGATGGCGCCGTGGATGGGCGCGCTCGAAGACAACCTCGACGTGCTCAACGGCACCACCGGCGAAGGCGGCGACTGGGGGCGGGCGGCCACGCGCGACCTGATCCGCAGCCGGATCAAGATCAAGAGCCTGAACTTCATGCGTGGGCGCACCTTCCTGAACAAGTTCCTGATCATCGACGAAGCGCAGAACCTCACGCCGAAACAGATGAAAACCCTCATCACCCGCGCCGGCCCCGGCACCAAGGTGGTGTGCATGGGCAACATCGCCCAGATCGACACCCCTTATCTGACCGAAGGTTCGTCCGGCCTGACCTTCGTCGTCGACCGCTTCAAGGGCTGGGCCCATTCCGGCCATATCACCTTGCAGCGCGGCGAGCGCTCACGCCTCGCCGACCATGCCGCCGAAGTACTCTGAAGACGGCCTCTGCCAATGAGCTCTCTTGCTACCGATCTGCTGGTGGGCGCCAGCACGGATTTCCTGCGCAACTTCTCTCCGTTCAATCGCATGGAGGCCGAAGCGCTCGCCTTTCTCGCCGAGCATGCGGTGCTCGCCTTCCACCCGCGCGGCGCCGACATCCTGACGCCCGAAATGGGCGTTCCGAGGCATTTCTACATCGTGCAGCGGGGCAAGGTGCAGGCGCGCCAGACTGGTGCCGCCGTCGTTACCGAATATGCCAGCCTGTCGCTGGGGCCGGGCGAATGCTTTCCGATCGGCGCGATCTCGGCACGTCGGCCCTCGACCAACGCCTACACCGCGGCCGAAGACAGCTTCTGCTACCAGATCAGTGCCGACGAGTTCCTCCAGCTGATGCAGATGAGCCCGGTGTTCCACCTGTTCTGCACCCAGTACATCGCCAGCCTGCTGACCCAGTCCCGTCAGCAGCTGCAGACCACCTTCGCCCAGCGTGCGGCCGAACAGCAGACCATGACCACTCCGCTCGGCCAGTTGGTCAAGAAGGCGCCGGTGTTCGTCACCCCGGAGACGTCGACCCGCAGCGCGCTCGAGCAGATGGACCTGCAGCGCCTCGGATGCATGGTCGTCGTCGACGACGAGCGCCATCCGGTCGGCGTCCTGACCCAGAGCGACCTGCTGCCGCGGGTGATCCTGGCCGGGTTCGACCTCTCGCGCCCGATCGGCGAACTGATGACCGCCAACCCCCACCAGCTCGCCGCCACCGCGTCGGCCTACGATGCGGCACTCGAGATGGCGACCCACGGCGTGCGCCACCTGCTGGTCGTGGACACCGAAAACCGGCTCAAGGGCGTGGTGTCCGAGCGCGATCTGTTCGCCCTGCAGCGCATCAGCCTGCGCCAGATCCGCGCCGGCATCGAAAACGCCGCCGACATCGCGGCGCTGCAGCGCGCGAGCCGGGACATCCGCCAGCTCGCGCTCAACCTGATCGCCCAGGGCATCGGCGCCGAACAGCTCACCCAGTTCATCTCCGCACTCAACGACGCCCTGACCCGGCGCATCATCGGCCTCGCCCTCGAAGAACACGATCTGGTCGGCATCGACTTCGGCTGGATCGCGTTCGGCTCGGAAGGCCGGCACGAGCAGACGCTGTCCACCGACCAGGACAACGGCATTATCTGGCGCAGCCCCGAGCGCCAGGACGGCGAGCCGATCCGGCGGCGCCTGATCGAGTTCGCGAAGACGGTCAACCACAATCTGGCCGCCTGTGGCTTTCCCCTGTGCAAAGGCAACATCATGGCCAGCAACCCCGAGCTGTGCCTGACCCCCGCAGAATGGAAATCGCGCTTCGGCGCCTGGATTCGCGAGCCCGACCCCCAGGCCCTGCTCAACGCTTCGATCTTCTTCGATTTCCGTGTCCTGTACGGCAACGAGCAGCTCGGCGACCAGCTGCGCAGCTGGCTCAACAAGACGGTCAAGGGCAATTCCGCCTTCCTGCGGATGATGGCGGTCAACGCCTTGCAGGTAATGCCACCGCTGGGGCGGATCCGCGATTTCGTCCTCGAGGACGACGGCTGCATCGACCTCAAGAAATCCGGCGCGCGCCTGTTCGTCGATGTCGCGCGCATCCTCGCGCTACGCACCGGGGTCGACTCCAGCAGCACGGTGCAGCGCCTGCGCCAAGCCAGCGTGAAGATGGGCGTCAGCGCCGAGGAGGTGGCCGCGATCATCGACGGTTTCCACTTCATCCAGCTGCTGCGCCTGCGCGCCCAGCACCTGGAAACCGAGCACGACGCACCGGGCGACAACCGCATCGACCCCGACACCCTCAACGAACTCGACCGCCGCATCCTGAAGGAAGCGTTCCGTCAGGCGCGCAAGCTGCAATTGCGGCTCAAGCTGGACTATCAGCTATGAGCTGGCTGTCGCGCCTCATTGCCGCGCGCGGCAACCAGCCGCCGCTGAGCGCGGAAGCACAGTCCCGGCTCAGGCAATGGCGGCAGCTGCCCCCGCCCGAACTCGACCGCCCGCATTTCGAGACCCGCTATGCGGTCGTCAACACCGAGGCCACCGGGCTCGACCTGGATTCCGACCGCCTGCTGGCGGTTGGTGGCCTGGCGGTCGATGGCGGGCTGATTCATCCCCAGGACGCCTACTATGCACCGCTCCAGCCCGCGCCGGCCGATGCCCTCGCAGGCCTGTTCAGCCTGTTCGCCAACTCGCCGCTGATCGCATTCAATGCGGGCTTCAACCGCAGCATGCTCGAGCGCGCCCTCCAGGCCCACCTCGGGATCACTCCCGAGCTGCCGTGGATCGATCTCTACTTCATCCTGCCCGCCCTGTTCCAGGACCGCTTCGCGCGCCCGGCCCGCCTCGCCGACTGGATGAGCAGCTTCGGCATCGAAACCTTCCAGCGCCACCATGCCCTGGGCGACGCCTGGGCGATCGCCCAGCTCCTCCTCGCCGCCCAGGCGCGCGCGCTGACGCTCGGCGCAGCGACCCCGCGGGCGCTTGCGGACATCGAGCGGGCATCCCGGCAGAAGTGGAGTCTCTGAGCGCAGCAGCGCCGCTGCGGCACACCCCGCACCGGCGAGGGGCCGGCGTTCCCGCGCTCCGACACTGAAGGTCCATTCAGGGAACCCGCTTCGAAGTCGCTTTTTCCATTTACATCCTTGAAACGCTTGCGTATATTGCGCCGAATGCTTTCCCGGCCCCTCCTCCTCGCCCTCGCCCTTTTGCTGTCCCCCGTCGCCCACGCGACCCAGGCCGGCCCGGCGAACCAGGATACGGCGATCGCAGTTTCGGCTCTGGATGAATACGCCACCGCCGCCGAGCAGCTTGTCGATGAAGCACTGTCCTACCTCGGGATCCGCTACCGCTTCGGCGGCACCTCACCCTCGACCGGGCTCGACTGCAGCGGCCTGGTGCTGAACGCGTTCCGCAACGCGGTCGGCCTCGACCTGCCACGCACGGCGCGCGAAATGGCCACGCTGGGCGACCGCATCGGCCGCCAGGAACTCAAGCCCGGTGATCTCGTGTTCTTCAACACGATGCGCCGTGCCTTTTCGCACGTCGGCATTTACCTGGGCGACGGCCGCTTCGTCCATGCGCCGTCTTCCGGCGGCGAAGTCCGGGTGGAAAGCATCGCCTCGCGCTACTGGTCGCAGCGCTTCAACGGCGCCCGCCGCCTGCTCGGGGATGACCACAGCTTGAGCGCATCCGGGGCCCTGCTCGGCACCCACTGAGCGCGCCCGCGGCGCGCTCCGGCACCACTCTCACATCCTTCCTGCTCCTGCCGGCGCCGCGTTCACTGACGGCGACGGCAGGGGGCCGCGCAGTCCGCACATGCCTCGCCCAGACGCTTTCCCAACGCCTGCTGCAGCGCGCAGGTCGAGCGCCGGCAGCACACCACCATGACCCCCTCGCGACTGGCCGCGTCGCGGAAGCGCTGCATGACGTTATGGCCGATGAAGTCGGTAAACAGGATCACCACGCCGATGCCTGCCGGCAGCGGCGCGCTCCGCCGCTGGTGGGTGGTATCGCGCCCGCTCACATGCGCAGCGATCCGGATGCCGAAGGTGCGGAGCACATCGGGAATGTTGCCGAGCCGGTCGGCCCCAACGAGCAGTGCATTCATGCAAACCTCTTATTTGAGAACAGTTCCCATTAATCCTGCACCGAATGCGAACTATTTGCAACTGCAAATCTTTATCGTTAATATCAACGCCCAGAAATCACCCCGCCATCACTCGCCAAAGGCTACCAACCATGATCAAGAAAGCTGTCCTCGCTTCCCTGCTGTCCGCCATCGGATTGACCAGCGTCGCCACCGCTGCCGAGCTCAACATCTATTCCGCCCGCCATTACCAGACGGACGAGCAGCTCTACGGCAACTTCACCAAGCAGACCGGCATCAAGATCAATCGCATCGAAGCCAAGGAAGACGAACTGCTCGAGCGCGTACGCACCGAAGGCGCCAACAGCCCGGCCGACATCTTCATCACCGTCGACGCTTCGCGCCTGGCCAAGGCCGATGAACTCGGCATTTTCCAGGCGGTGAAGTCGGCCACGCTGGAAGCCCGCATCCCCGCCCATCTGCGTGCCGACAACTGGTTCTCCTACTCCACCCGCGCCCGCATCATCGTGTTCAACCCGGAGATGGTGAAGGCCGAGCAGGTCCAGACTTACGAGCAGCTCGCCGAGCCGGCGCTGAAAGGCCAGGTCTGCACCCGCTCCGGCAGCCACCCCTACAACCTGTCGCTGGGCGCGGCGATGATCAAGCACAACGGTGCCGAGGCGACCGAAAAATGGGCGAGCGGCGTAGTGGCCAACTTCGCGCGCGCGCCCAAGGGCGGCGACACCGACCAGATCCGCGCCGTTGCGGCCGGGGAATGCGGTGTGGCGATCGCCAACAGCTATTATTTTGCCCGCCTGATGAATTCGAACAAACCCGAAGACCAGGCCGTGATCGCCAAAGTGAAGGCGGTGTGGCCGAACCAGGCCACCTGGGGCACCCACATCAACATTTCCGGCGCCGGCATGCTCAAGCACGCCCCGAACAAGGAGGCTGCGGTCAAGTTCCTCGAGTACCTGGCCTCGGACGAAGCGCAAACCTATTTCGCCAACGGCAACAACGAATGGCCGGTGGTGCCCGGCATCAAGGTGGACAATGCGGCGCTGAACAAGCTCGGTGAATTCAAGGCCGACACGCTGCCGATCGGCGAACTCGCCGCGACCGTGGCCGAAGCCCAGCGTGTCTACGACCGCGCCGGCTACCGCTGAGCATCGCGTCTGATCGGCCCTGCCCGCAGCGGCGGGGCGACGAGCGCAGCGGCCCCCGCGTCTTCCGGATGCGGGGGCCGTTTCCGTGAACACGCCGGGATTGAAACGCCGTCCGTTTATCCAGCGCCGCCCGTCTACCCAGTGGCGGCGCACGGTACCGGCAGTGCGGCGCGAAGCCGCCCTCCCCGGCCCGGCTTCGGCGCGGACACGGCTTCCCCCGGGGAAGCCGTCCCCAGGCGGCTTCAGGCCCTGCGCCGGACGGCGAGGATCTGACGCGAGATCAGGATCATCGGCAGCAGGCCGACCGCGACGATGATCAGCGCCGCGGTGGACGCTTCGGCCAGGCGCTCGTCCGAAGCCAGGGTGTGGGCCTGGGTGGCCAGGGTGTCGAAGTTGAACGGCCGGATCACCAGCGTCGCCGGCAACTCCTTCATCACATCGACGAACACCAGCAGGCCGGCGGTGAGCAGGCTCCCGCGCAGCATCGGCACATGCACCCGGCGCAGCGTCGCCCAGCGGCCGAACCCCAGGCTGCGCGACGCATCGTCCATGCTCGGCGTGATCTTGCCCAGGCTGGATTCGACGGTCTGCAGTGCCACGGCGAGAAAGCGCGCCAGGTAGGCGTACAACAGGGCAGCGATGCCGCCGGTCAGCAGCAGCCCCGGGTTGGTGCCGAACAGCGCCTCCCAGGACTGGGCAAGCCAGTTGTCCAGGCGCGTCAGCGGAATCAGCACCCCGACCGCGATCACCGAGCCGGGCACCGCATAGCCCAGCCCGACCACCCGGTTCAGCGCCTGCGGCAGGCGCGAGCGCGCCAGGCGCGCGGCATAGCCGAGGACGATCGCAAGCAGCACCGCGATCAGGGCCGTCAGCGCGGCAAGGACGAAGCTGTTGCGCGCCAGGTGCACGAAGCGCGGACCGAACTGGGCATCGCCGTCGAGAAACGCCATCTCCAGCAGGAGCGCGCCGGGCAGCAGGAAGCCGAGCAGCAAGGGCATGAAGCAGGCAAACGCGGCGAGCAGGCCGAGCGCCGAAGGCAGGCGCTGGCGCACGGGAAGGCTGTGCTGGCGCGAGGTGTTGTTGAAGCGTGCGCGCCCCCGGCTGATGCGTTCGAGCGTCAGCACGACGACGACGAAAGCGAGCAGTGCGGCCGACAGCTGGGCGGCGGCGATACGGTCGCCGAGCGAGAACCAGGCACGGTAGATCCCGGTGGTGAAGGTCTGCACCCCGAAATAGGACACGGTGCCGAAATCGGCCAGGGTTTCCATCAGGGCCAGCGCCGTGCCGGCAACCACGGCGGGCCGCGCCAGCGGCAGCGAGACGCGGAAGAACGACCTCCAGGGGCCGAGCCCGAGCGAGCGTCCGGCTTCGAGCATGCCACCGGCGCGCTCGAGGAAAGCCGCGCGCGCGATCATGTATACGTAGGGGTACAGGACGAACATGAACATCGCCACCGCCCCGCCCACCGTGCGCACGTCCGGAAACCAGTAATCTCCACGTCCCCACTCGAAGGTATCGCGCAGCCACGTCTGCACCGGCCCGACGTACTGCAGGAAGTCGGTATAGACGTAGGCCATCACGTAGGCCGGTACCGCCAGCGGCAACACCAGCGCCCATTCGAAAAAGCGCCGCCCGGGAAAATCGAGCATCGTCGTCAGCCAGGCGGTGGTGATTCCGATCGAGGCCACGCCCAGGCCGACGCCGATGCACAGCACCACGGTATTGAACAGGAACTCGCCCAGTACCGTGTCCGCCAGGTGCGACCAGGTGGCGCTGGTGCCACCGATGAAGACGTTGGAAAAGACCGACAATACCGGTGCGGCGATCAGGGCTGCGATCACCACGGCCGTCGATGTCAGCGTCGACCCCTGCAGGCGCACTCGGGCCTGCCCCCCCTTTGCATTCATTCCGTTTCCGTTGTCGTGGAGCGCGCCGGATGGCAGGCGCCCGCCTTTCGATGGCAAATTATAATTGATCGCATTTGAATCGCCTCGATGCAATAATCCCGGGCGACACGAATCCACTGCGCCGCAAGCCCGCCCATGTCACATCTCCAGCTCAACGACATCGATCTCGCCTTCGGCGATCACCTCGTGGTCCGCCAGCTCTCGCTGCAGCTCGACCGCGGCCGCATCGGCTGCCTGCTCGGCCCCTCGGGTTGCGGCAAGACCACGGTGCTGCGCTGCATCGCCGGCTTCGAGCGCCTGCGCGCCGGCGAAATCAGCCTCGACGGCAGCATCGTCAGCAGCGTCGCCTACACCCAGCCGCCGGAGCGCCGCCGCATCGGCATGGTGTTCCAGGACTACGCCCTGTTCCCCCACCTCTCGGTGGCGGAAAACATCGCCTTCGGCCTGCGCGGGGAAAGCGCCGCCGCCCGCCGGACGCGCGTCGATGAACTTCTCGGCCTCGTCGGGCTGGGCGGCCAGGGCGGCAAATACCCCCACGAGATGTCCGGAGGACAGCAGCAGCGCGTCGCCCTGGCCCGCGCGCTGGCGCCGCGCCCGAGCCTGCTGCTGCTCGACGAGCCTTTTTCCAACCTCGACGTCGAGCTGCGTGAACGCCTGTCTTACGAAGTCCGCGACATCATCAAGGCAACCCGGACCACCGCCATCCTCGTCACCCACGACCAGCACGAAGCGTTCGCCGTCGCCGACGAGATCGGCATCATGCACGAGGGCCGCATCCAGCAGTGGGATACCCCGTACAACCTCTACCACCGCCCGGCCAACCGCTTCGTCGCTGACTTCATCGGCCAGGGCAGCTTCCTGCGCGGCCGTGTGCTCAACGACCGCGAAGTGCGCGTCGAGCTCGGCGTGCTCAACAGCACCGCACCGCTGGTGTGCGGCGAAGACTGTGGAGGCTGCACCCACGGCAGCGACGTCGATGTGCTGCTGCGCCCGGACGACATCGTCCACGACGACCTCAGCCCGCTGCGTGCCGAAATCGTGCATAAAGCCTTTCGCGGCGCGGACATCCTGTACACGCTGCGCCTGAGCAGCGGTGCCAAGGTGCTGTCGCTGGTTCCCAGCCATCACAACCACACCATTGGCGAACGCATCGGCATCCGCCTCGATGTCGATCACGTGGTGACATTCCAGGATGAGCTCACCGGACTCGATCTCGCCGCCCACCCCGAGGCGCGCCGACTGCAACCGGACCGGACATGATTCCCTGGCTCGGCGACAAGCCGGCCTTTCCACCGCTGGAACAGGCACTTGCCGAGCCGAACGGCCTGCTCGCAGCGGGCGGTTCGCTGGCCCCCGAATGGCTCCTCCTCGCCTACCGCAACGGCATCTTCCCCTGGTTCAGTCCCGGAGAGCCGATCCTGTGGTGGAGCCCGGACCCACGCCTGGTCCTGCTCCCCGAACGCCTCCACATCAGCCGGACGCTGCGCCGGACACTGCGCCGGCAGCCCTTCGAAGTCCGCCTCGACACCGCTTTTGCCGCCGTGATGCAAGCCTGTGCCGCACCGCGCGGCCCCGGGCTGGGGACCTGGATCACGCCCGAAATGCGCTCCGCCTACCAGCGGATGCACGAACTAGGCCATGCCCACAGTGTCGAATGCTGGCGCGACGGCAGGCTCGTCGGCGGGCTCTATGGCATGGCGCTGGGCAAGGTGTTCTTCGGCGAATCGATGTTCTGCCGCGAAACGGATGCCTCCAAGGTCGCCCTCGCCCATCTCGCCCGCCTGCTCGCGGAGCGCGGATATGGCATGATCGATTGTCAGATGACGACTTCGCACCTGCTGTCGATGGGCGCCGAGGAAATATCGCGGGCCGACTTCTGCCGCGCGCTGGCGCACTGGACGCCGCTCGGCCCGCCTCCGTGCCGCTGGCCGGCAGATGCGGCGGCCGGATTCGCCTGGCCCTGAACGAAACGAAACCGGAACTGCCCGCAGGCCCACATCATGCGACAGGACTATCCCTATGCGCTGATCCAGTTCTACGCCACGGCCCCGTATGCCTGTTCCTACCTGCCCGAGCGCAGCGCGCGCTCGCAGGTTGCCACGCCCGGGCACCTGATCGACCCACAGGTGTATAGCGAACTCGTGCGCCGGGGGTTTCGGCGCAGCGGCGTGTTTACCTATCGCCCGCATTGCGACCACTGCCAGGCCTGCGTCCCGGTGCGCATTCCGGTGCAGCACTTTCATCCCGACCGCAGCCAGCGCCGTGCCTGGAACCGGCATGCCGGGCTGGAGGCGACTGAAATGCCCCTTCGGTTCGAGGAGGAGCACTACCTGCTCTACCAGCGCTACCAGGCCGCCCGTCACGCCGGGGGCGGGATGGACCTGGACAGCCGCGAGCAGTACGAGCACTTCCTGCTGCAAAGCCACGTCGATACCCGTCTGGTGGTATTCCACGAAGGCGACACCCTGCGCATGGTGAGCGTGATCGACCGTCTCTCCGACGGTCTTTCCAGCGTTTACACCTTTTACGAGCCCGATCTGGCGCGCACGGCGTTCGGCACCTACGGCATCCTGTGGCAGATCGAGGCCTGCCGCGCCTTGCACCTGCCTCACGTCTATCTCGGCTACTGGATCGCGCAGAGCCCGAAAATGGCCTACAAGGCCCGCTTCGGCGGACTCGAAGCGCTACGCGAAGGCGAGTGGCGACCGCTTGCCGCGGGCTGAGCGGCAGTCGCAACCCTTTCGCCGAATCGCTACAATCCGCCGATGCTCTACGACATCGCCCGCCCGCTGCTGTTTTCGCTCGATGCGGAAACCGCCCACGAACTGACCTTGCACGCCCTCGCCCTGGCCGGCCGTCTGCTGCCCCCGGGCAAGCCCGAAACGGCCTCCGCGGTCGAGGTGATGGGCCTGCGCTTTCCCAACCGCATCGGCCTTGCCGCCGGCCTCGACAAGAACGGCGAAGCCATCGACGGCCTCGCACGGATGGGGTTCGGCTTCATCGAAATCGGCACCGTGACCCCGCGTCCGCAACCGGGCAACCCGCGCCCGCGCATGTTCCGCCTGCCCGAAGCGCACGCCATCATCAATCGCATGGGCTTCAACAACCACGGCGTCGATGCCCTCCTTGCCCATGTCAGGACGGCAAAATACCGCGGCATTCTCGGCATCAACATCGGCAAGAATTTCGATACCCCGATCGAGCGCGCCGCCGACGACTACCTTGCCTGCCTCGACAAGGTCTATGCGCAGGCGAGCTACGTCACCGTCAATATTTCCTCGCCCAACACCCAGAACCTGCGCCAACTCCAGGGCGAGTCCGAGCTCGACGACCTCCTCGGCCGCCTGAAAGTGGCACAGGCACGACTCGCCGACACCCACGGACGCTACGTGCCGCTCACCCTCAAGATCGCCCCCGACCTCGACGATGCCCAGATCGTGAACATCGCCGACGCACTGCGCCGTCACCGCATCGACGCGGTGATCGCCACCAACACCACGATCGCGCGCGACAAGGTCCAGGGCCTCCCCCACGGCAACGAGCAGGGCGGACTGTCGGGCGCGCCGGTGTTCGACGCCTCCACCGCGGTCGTCCGCCAGCTCGCCGGCGCGCTCGCCGGCGAGGTGCCGATCATCGCCGCCGGCGGCGTGCTCGACGGCGCCGGTGCGCGCGCCAAGATCGATGCCGGCGCCGTGCTGGTCCAGCTCTACAGCGGCCTGGTCTATCGCGGCCCGGCCCTGGTGCGCGAGTGCGTGCGGGCCACCGCGGCCTGAAAGCGGCGCCGTCACGCTCAACGCTTCCACTCCCGGCCGGTCACGCCAGGTGAATCCCGGCACCCCCCGGCGCGGCGGGGAAGGCCCCCCCACCTCAGCGCGGGCCCCGGTCCGCCCCCGCCTCCTCGTCGGCGGGCAGGCCGTTGCGCAGGCAGGCGGCGATCCCGGTGGCGATGCCGTCGGCCATACGCGCCTGCAGCACCGGATCGCGCAGGCGCAATTCCTCCTCGCGGTTCTTGATCACCCCGGCCTCGAACAGCACCGCAGCCATCGAAGCATGGCGCAGCACCGCGAGTTCATCGTAGTAATGCACCGCATGCTCTTCGTCAGCATAGGCGCGGCGGCGCTCGTTCTTGTGGGTCGGAACGAAGCCCAGGCGCTGCAGGCGGGCCCCGATCGTGCGTGCGCACAGGATGCTGCGCGCGGTATCCGGGTTGGCGCGCGACACGAACAGCGAATGTCCCGCGAAAGCATCGCTGAAGTCGAGCCGGCGCCCGTCCCAGATCCATGGCTGGAGCTCGCCGGCGTTGACCGAGTCATGATGGATGGAGAGAAAAAAACGCGCCCCCCCTGCGGCCCGGGGCCGCGCCTGCAGGGTGGGGACGAGTCCGTCGGCATTGATGGTGGCGACGTCGAAGCGGCGCTGCTGCAAGGCCCGGACCACCGCTTGCGCGAGCTCCCGGTTGAACTCGAATTCGCTCCGTCCGCGGGCGCTGATCGCCCCGGGGGCGGCCAGCGTATGGCCGACATCCACCGCCACGTCCACCGCCCGGGCCAGCCTTCCGGGAAGCACGAAGCTCGCGCCGAGGGCCGCGAACGCGGCCAGCAGGCGGCGTTTCATCCGCCCTGTCCGCACCGGAACGCTTTCCCGGGCTGCATGCAGGATATGCACGGAGCGATCCTCGAAGCCGCCCCCGATATGCATGATTGTTCGCTCGTCATCCATTTCCACTCCACCCACTTGATACAAATCATGGTTACATACCGTCCCGGCACCGAAAATTCGCCTACCATCGGCGTTGCCGTAGGTAGCGGTACCCCTTCATAAACCGGGCAACAGATTGACACCTTTTCGGAAAAAACGAGACAAGTGATGAGGAGTACTCCATGAGCGGTATCTTTACTAAATCCATGGCGCGAAACATCTTCTACGGGGGGACGGTCTTCTTCTTCCTCCTGTTGGTGGCGCTGACCTTCGACACCGAACGCGAACTCCCGAATCGCGACAACCGGCACAACATCACCCCCGAAGTCGCCGCCGGCAAGCACATCTGGGAAACACGCAACTGTCTGGGCTGCCATACCCTGCTGGGTGAAGGCGCCTACTTCGCCCCGGAACTCGGCAACGTCTACAAGCGCCGCGGACCGGAGTTCATCAAGGCATGGATGATGTCCCAGCCCACCGGCGCCCCGGGCCGTCGCCAGATGCCGAACTTCCACCTCACCGATGAAGAGCTCGACCAGATCGTAGCGTTCCTCAAATACACCTCCGAGATCAACACCGCCAACTGGCCGCCGAACATCGAAGGCTGACCGCAAATCTGGAGACACAAGGGGATCAATTTATGCAATACAAATCACAAGCGGTCGCCATGCCCTACTTCATCGCGGCGATCGGGCTGTTCGTGGGGCAAATCATCTTCGGTCTGATCATGGGCCTGCAGTACATCATCGGCGACTTCCTGTTCCCGGAGATTCCATTCAACGTGGCCCGCATGGTCCACACCAACCTGCTGATCGTGTGGCTGCTGTTCGGCTTCATGGGGGCGGCGTACTACCTCATCCCCGAGGAAACGGAAACCGAGCTGTTCAGCCCGAAGCTGGCCCTGGCGCTGTTCTGGGTCTTCCTCGTCGCGGGCGCTGCCACCATCCTCGGCTACCTGCTGGTGGACTACGCCACGCTGGCTTCGGCGACCGGTAACGACATCCTCGCTACCATGGGCCGCGAGTTCCTCGAGCAGCCGCTGGTGACCAAGATCGGCATCGTCGTCGTCGCCCTGGCCTTCCTGTTCAACATCACGATGACCGTGCTGAAGGGTCGCAAGACCGTGATCAGCATCGTGCTGCTGATGGGTCTGTGGGGTCTGGCGATCTTCTTCCTGTTCTCCTTCTACAACCCGGTCAACCTCGTCCGCGACAAGTTCTACTGGTGGTGGGTGGTGCACCTTTGGGTGGAAGGCGTGTGGGAACTGATCATGGCTGCGCTGCTTGCCTTCGTGCTGATCAAGGTCACCGGCGTGGACCGCGAAGTGATCGAGAAGTGGCTGTACGTGATCATCACCCTGGCGCTGGTCACCGGCCTGATCGGTACCGGTCACCACTACTTCTGGATCGGTACGCCGGAATACTGGCAGTGGTGGGGTTCGATCTTCTCCGCGCTGGAGCCGATTCCCTTCTTCGCCATGACCGTGTTCGCCTTCAACATGGTGAACCGCCGCCGTCGCGAGCATCCGAACAAGGCTGCCGTGCTGTGGGCGCTGGGCACCGGCGTGATGGCCTTCCTCGGCGCGGGCGTGTGGGGCTTCCTCCACACCCTGGCTCCGGTGAACTTCTACACCCACGGCTCGCAGATCACCGCCGCGCACGGTCACATGGCCTTCTACGGCGCCTACGTGATGGTGGTGCTGACCATCATCAGCTACGCGATGCCGATCCTGCGCGGTCGTGCCGCCAACCCGGGCAAGGCGCAAGTGCTGGAAATGTGGTCGTTCTGGCTGATGACCATCGCCATGGTGTTCATCACCCTGTTCCTGACCGCCGCCGGCATCCTGCAGGTATGGCTGCAGCGCGTGTCCGACACTCCGCTGTCGTTCATGGCCGCCCAGGACCAGGTGATGCTGTTCTACTGGATGCGTGAATGGGCCGGCGTGGTGTTCTTCATCGGCCTGCTGGTCTATCTCGCCAGTTTCTTCGTGAAGGGTGAGCTCAAGGGCGCGAACTCCTGACACGCCCGTGAAAAAGTAACGCCTCCTGGGTAAACCAGGGGAAGGGGTTGGGGCGGCGAAAGCCGCCCTTTTTTATTTTTCCTCATCCCCCTGTGCGCCCTTCCCCCTGTTCTCCTTTGTCCCCTTCCTGCCTGCACCTCTGCGCGCACCGTCGGCGAGGGCGCGCCACGCGATAGAATGACAGCTTCGTCCCGTCGCACTCGCCTCCGCCCACCGTGACCACATCCCGCCCCACCGCATCCGCCCGCCCTGCTGCCGAGCCTCCTTTTCGTCTCATCATCAACGGCTACGGCCGGATCGGGCGTTGCTACCTGCGTGCCCTGCACGAGGCCGGCGTCGCGGATGAATTCGAGGTGGTCGCGATCAACGAGCCCGCCGATCTCGCCGGCATCGCCTATCTCACCCGTTTCGACTCCACCCACGGCCGCTTCCCCGCCCCGGTTGCTGCAGGCAATGCCTGCCTGCTGATCAACGGCAAACCGATCGCCGTCACCCATGCGACCACGCCCGAAGCGGTCGACTGGGGTGCATACGAGCCCGACCTCATCGTCGAATGTTCCGGCCAGTACGGCAGCCGTATCGAACTGCAACGCTTTCTCGATGCCGGCTGCCCACGCCTGCTGCTGTCGCATCCGGGCAACGGCGCCGCCGATGTCGATGCGACCATCGTCTACGGCATCAACCACCAGGCCCTCGAAGGCAGCGAGGGCCTGGTATCGAATGCCTCATGCACCACGAACGCGGTCGTGCCGGTCCTCGATCTGTTGCAACGCGAGTTCGGCGTCGAGCAGGCGCTGCTGACCACCTTGCACTCGGCGATGAACGACCAGCCGCTGATCGACGGCTATCATCACACCGACCTGCGCCGCACCCGCTCGGCGATGCAGTCGATCATTCCGGTCTCGACCGGCCTGGCGCGTGGCATCGAGCGCCTGCTGCCCGGCCTCGCCGGCCGGGTGCAGGCCAAGGCGATCCGGGTTCCCACCCACAACGTATCGGCAATCGACATGGTGCTCACGCTGTCGCGCGACATCGATGCGCGCGAGGTGAACCGCGCGCTGCGAGCCGCCGCCGAAGGCTGTTACCGTCAGCTGATCGCGTACTCGGACGAACCCCACGCCTCGATCGACTTCAACCACGACCCTCATTCGGCCATCGTCGACGGCGCGCAGACGCGGATGGTCGGACCGCGGATGCTCAACCTGATGATCTGGTTCGACAACGAATGGGGCTTCGCCAACCGCATGGTCGACGTCACCCGCTGCTGGCTGACGCGCATGCGTGCCGCCCGCTTGAGACCGCCTCTCAATTAACCGCGATCAAGTTCAAAGCTTTTCCCCTTCCCTAGACTGGTGCGCATGGAACAGACAAATACAGTCCTGCCGCCAGTGCACTGCACCGAGCCGGCACACGCTCCAGAGCACGCGCAGAGCCCGCGCCTCGCCGGCGACCTGGCGATCTGGTTCTTCATCCTCGCGGAGCTGCTGGCGTTCGGGGTGTTCTTCGCCGCCTACGCCTTCACCCGGGCGAACAACCTCGAACTGTTCGATGCCGAGCAGGCCGCGCTCAACCGCAACGCCGGCGCACTGAACACGGTGCTGCTGCTCACCGCCAGCTACTTCGTCGTGCGCGCGGTCCAGGCCGCCGAGCGCATGGCCGCGCGCGCCGCAGCGAACTGGCTGCTCGCGGCCATCTTCACCGGACTGGGCTTCATCGCGGTCAAGCTCACCGAGTACGCCGCGGCCTTCGCTCACGACATCAGCCTGTCGAGCAGCCCGTTCCACATGTTCTACCTGTCGCTGACCTTCTTCCATTTCATGCACGTCATCCTCGGCCTGGTGATCCTTACCGCAATGTGGAACGGCGCCCGCCGGGGCCGCTACCGCCCGGGCGACATGAACGGGCTGGAAACCGGAGCCGCCTACTGGCACATGGTGGATCTGGTGTGGCTGGTCCTGTTCCCGCTGGTTTACGTCATTCACTGAGGCGACCGACCATGAGCACCAACACACACGGCACCCCGCAACGCAGCACCTGGCTGTGGGTGACGCTGCTCGCTGCCACCTTCCTCACCTGGGGCGTGGGCGAGCAAGGCCTCACCGGCACCTGGGTCGTCGCCGCCCTGGCGCTGATCTCGTTCTGGAAAGGCGCGGTCGTCATCCTCGATTTCATGGCACTGCGCAACGCGCCACTGCTGTGGCGCGCGATCACCATGGGCTGGATCATCCTGGTGTGGTCGGTGATCGCCATCGCTTACATGAAAGGACTCGCACAATGAAGCCCGGCACGCCGCACCTCGACATCCCCTTCTACCAGGCCGCCGGCGACGAGGTGGAGGTCTTCGAGCACGCCTGGAAGAATCGCCTGCCGCTGCTGATCAAGGGCCCCACCGGTTGCGGCAAGACGCGCTTCGTCACCCACATGGCGGCCCGCCTCGGCCTGCCGCTGTATACCGTCGCCTGCCATGACGACCTGACCGCGGCCGACCTCGTCGGCCGCCACCTGATCGGCGAAGGGCGGACGGTGTGGTGCGACGGCCCGCTCACCCGCGCGGTGCGCGAAGGCGGCATCTGCTACCTGGACGAAGTGGTCGAGGCACGCAAGGACACCACCGTGGTCCTGCACCCGCTGGCCGACGACCGCCGCATTCTGCCGATCGACCGCACCGGCGAACTACTCGAAGCGCCGCCCAGCTTCATGCTGGTGGTTTCCTACAACCCCGGCTACCAGAACCTGCTGAAGGGCATGAAGCCGTCGACCCGGCAGCGCTTCATCAGTGTGCGCTTCGATTTCCCCCGCCCGGAGCAGGAAGAAGCGGTGCTGATCGGAGAGAGCGCCTGCTCCCCCGACCTCGCCAAACGCCTGGTGGCGATCGCCGGCGCATTGCGCGCGCTGAAGGATCGTGACCTCGAGGAAGCAGCGAGCACCCGCCTGCTGGTCTATGCTAGCCTCCTGATCAAGGATGGTATGGACCCGATCGCGGCCTGTCGCGTCGGCATTGTCGAAAGCCTGACCGATGATCCCGAAGTCGCCGAAGGGCTGATGGAAGTGGTATCGGCCACCTTCGGTCGCTGAATCCGCGCCGCCTCCGCCGCCCGAGGATCGAGCGCCAGCACAACAGTTCCCACGAGATCATGAGTATCGAGCGCCCCGACCCCCTCAAGAACCTGATGCCCGGCCCGCAGCTCGCGGTGGCGGCGGAAGCGCTGTTCCTGACCAACCTGATCCTGCTTCCCGGCCTCGCCTTCCTCGCCCTGCTGGTGCTGTGGGTCAAACACCGCGACCATCCCGATCCGCTGGTCCGCAACCACCTGCGCCAGACCGGCTGGACCTGCATCTGGGGCGGTTTGCTGCTGGTGGTGATCAGCATCGCCATCTTTCTGCTCGGCGGCTTCGACAATCCATGGACCTGGGTGATCGGCGTGCTGTATTTCACCTTCGTCCACTCCGCCCTGATCCTGCTCGGCATGATGGGGCTCGCACGCGCCATCAACGGACGCGCCTGGCGCTATCCGGTCTTCGGTCCCCGTGAACACGACGCCTGAGTCCGCCATGCCCGACACCGCCATCCGGGCGCCGGCGCGCACGCGCGCCGTCATCCCCATCGCCCGTGCCGAAGCGGCTCAGCCGCGCAGTCGCCAACGTCAGCGCCTGGCCGTCCAGGTCGCATTCTTCGCCCTCTTCGTACTCGCTCCGGTATTCGACCTGTTCCGCTACGACCTCGACGCCGATCACGCCTGGCTGCTCGGCATGGAATGGCGCCTGGGGCTGGACGAATTCCTCGCCGGGCGCGAGTCGGCGACCCTCGCCGGGATCAACATCATCGTCCGCCTGTTCGTGCCCCTGTTCGCCGTGGCCGGCGTGGTCCTGTGGGTGGCGTGGAAATGGGGGCGCATGTACTGCGGCTGGCTGTGCCCGCACTTCTCGGTGGTCGAGACGATCAACAAGCTGATGGCGCGCGCCTCGGGCAAGCCTTCGGTGTGGGAACGCCACCGCCTGCCGCCCTGGAAGCCGGACGGTTCGCGCACCCGGGTGGACGTGCGCTGGTGGGCCGTCGTCGTCCCCGCTGCGGTCGGGTTCGCCTTCCTGTGGGCGGTGGTGGTGCTGACCTACCTGCTGCCGCCGGCCGAAGTCTACGGCAACCTGTTCCGCGCCGAACTCACCCGCAACCAGTTCATCTTCATCTCCGCTGCGACCACGGTGCTGAGCCTGGAATTCCTCTTCGCCCGCCACCTGTTCTGCCGCTTCGTGTGCGCTGTCGGGCTGTTCCAGAGCCTGGCCTGGATGGCCAACCGCAACGCCATGGTGGTCGGCTTCCGCCGCGAGCGTGCAAGCGACTGTGCCCGCTGCCTGCCCGAGCGCCAGTCCGCCTGTGATGCCGTTTGCCCGATGCGCCTGCGTCCGCGCAACATCAAGCGCCACATGTTCACCTGCACCCAGTGCCGGCAGTGCATCGACGCCTGCGCCCAGACCCAGAACACCAATCCGGACGGCCCGCTGCTCGCCTGGGTTACGGACGAGGCCGCCCGCCAGAACGAAGCCGGATTCCGGGCGCAGAAGGAACGCTGAACCATGGAAGAAACCGTAGGCCTGCTGTGGCACCGTCTGATCACCCGCGCCGCCGGCGGCCACTTCCCCAAGGCCGCGGTCAGGCTCAAGGAAGTCGAGAAGGTCGCCGGTGTGTTCTTTCGTGCCCTGGGCGGTGACCCCGGCCTGCGCGTGGCCGCTGCCACCGCCGATGGCCACGGCGCCCGGCGCAGTCTGCTGCAGCGCATCGCCGGCGCCGACGAACGGATTGCCCGCGGCCGCATGGATCTGTCGACCCTGCGCCTGCCGCCGGAAATCGACGCTCTTCCCGAACGGGCGCTGAACCGGGATCTTTACCTGTGGCTGGCCGCCCTTGCCGCCGGCCATGCCGAGCAGGACGCCGCCGATGTCGAGCTCCCGGCCGTGCCCGGAAGCGCTTTCGATGCTGAAGCCACACGCGAGCTGCGCGACAACCAGCGTGCCACGCTGCATGCCCTGAGGCGCTGGCCCGGCATCGAAACGCGCTATCGCCGGCTGGTCGACGCCCTCCTCCGCCAGCGCCCGGATCCAGCCCGGCTGCCGCCGGCCGAAGCCGGGCGCGAGCGCCTGCTGCGCCAGGCCCTGCAGACCCCGGGCAGCGTCGCCGCCCTGCCCCCGCTGCCGCCCAAGGCCAAGGCCGCGCAGCCGGTCCTGCTGTGGCTGAGCGGCTTTCGCGACGCCGCCCGGCCCGGCAGTACGGGCGCCGGAAGCGGCGCCGAAAACGCCGAAGCCGGCAACAGCAAACCCGGGCGCGACACCAGCCGGCAGGCCCACCGCGTCGAGCGCGAGGACAATGCGCCCGAGAAGCACGGCATGATCATTCCCTTTCGCGCCGAAAGCCTGTTGTCGGTTGCGGAATTCATCAAGGTCAAGCGCAGCACCGACGACGAGCCCGATGACAATGCCGCCGATGCCGCCGCCAACATGGAGCACCTGACGCTCAACCGCGACGGCGAGCGCGTCGCCTCCAAGGTGCGTTTCGATCTCGACCTGCCTTCGGCGGCCGAGGACGACGTCGTCCTCGGCGAAGGCATCCCGCTGCCGGAGTGGGACTACCGCAAAGACCTGCTGCGCGAGGACCACGTCCGCCTCAACGAGCTCGCGCCCTCCCCCCACGACCCGCGCGCCGCGCCCAGTGCTCTGCCCGAACACCTGCGCCGTACCGCACGCCGCCTGCACCGCCAGTTCGCCGCGCTCACTCCGGGCCGGCGCTGGCTCAAGGCCCAGACCGACGGCAGCGAACTCGACATCGATGCGGTGGTGCGCGCCACCACCGACCGCGCCAGCGGCCACCACCCCTCCGACCAGCTGTACCTGTCGCTGGAAAAACGCGAGCGCGACCTCGCCTGCCTGGCGCTGGCCGATCTATCGCTCTCGACCGATGCCTGGGTGTCGTCCGAGGCCCGCGTCATCGACGTCATCCGCGACGCCCTGTTGCTGTTCGGCGAAGCCTTGCTCGCCACCGGCGACCGCTTCGCCCTGTGCGGCTTTTCCTCGGTCAAGCGCAGCAACGTGCGCTTCCACCGCCTGAAGGACTTCGACCAGCGCTTCGACGACCGCGCCCGCGGCCGCATCATGGCGATCAAGCCGGGGTACTACACCCGCCTCGGCGCCGCGATCCGCCACGCCACCAGCTTGCTGGAAAGGGAGACGGCGGCCCGCCGCATCCTGCTCATCCTGTCCGACGGCAAACCGAACGACCTCGACCTCTACGACGGCCGCTACGGCATCGAGGATACCCGGGTGGCGATCGTCGAAGCGCGCGGGCGCGGGATCGTGCCGTTCTGCGTCACCATCGACCGCGAAGGCGCCAGCTATCTGCCGCACCTGTTCGGTCCCGCCGGCTTCGCCGTGATCCGCCAACCCGACGAGCTGCCGGCCCGCCTGCCGATGTTCTATGCCCAGCTCACCCGTTAAGCCGATGGATCGCAGCCCCCCGCCCTGCATGCGGGCGCCGCATGACACCCCGTCCGCCTCCTCGCTGTCCTCACCCGAACTCGAACGCCTGTGCCGCCTGCTGTCCCAGGCGCCATTGTTCAACGGTCTCGGATTCCAGGACATCGCCCGCTTCGCCCGTGGTGTCCGCGAAGTCAAGGCCGGGAAAGGCGAGATCCTGTTCCACCGCGGCGACGCCTGCTCCGGGTTTCACCTGATCCTGAACGGCCAGATCAAGCTCGCGTTCACGTCTGCGGAAGGCAATGAAAAGGTCGTCGACATCCTGCGCCCGGGGCAAAGCTTCGGTGAGGCGGTGATGTTCATGGACCGCCCCTACGTGGTGATGGCCCAGGCCCTGACCGACTCCACCCTGCTCCACATCGGCAAGCAGATCTTCTTCGAGGAGATGGCCGGCGACCCGTTGTTCTGCCGCAAGATCATCGCCGGTCTCGCCCAGCGCCTGCATCACCTGATGGGCGACGTCGAGAGCTATTCCCTGCGCTCCGGACGGGAACGCATCATCGGCTACCTGCTGCGTGAGGAAGAGATCGCGGGCGACAGCCTCGCCGGCGGGCGCGTTTCGATCCGCCTGCCGACCAGCAAGGGCACGATCGCCTCACGCCTGAACCTGACCCAGGAACACTTTTCCCGCATCCTCCACGAACTCACCGACGCCGGCCTGATCGAGGTCGAAGGACGCACCATCCACATTGCGGACATCGGCCGGCTGCGCCGCAGCCTGGGCTGACCCCGATCCCGCCCCGGAAAATGGAACGGGCCCCGCGGGGCCCGTTCCATTTGTGCGATCGAGCGGCTGCGGATGCGTTCAACCGGCCTTGCCATCGACCCGGGCACGCAGCAGGAACGGTCCATAGCGCCACAGATAGACCAGGAAGCCGAGCGACCACAGCGTCGCCGCGGCATGCACCCCGCCGACCTGGGCCGCCGGGATCAGGGCGACGGTGAGCACCCGCACCAGCGCCGCGAGCAGCACCAGCGCATAGGCGGCGGTTTCCATCGGTCCCGCCACCAGCATGCGCCCGGTGTGGCCCAGCGCGGTGCGGGTGATCATGCCGATAATCAGCCCCCCGGTCGCCCCGATTGCCAGCGCATGGATGCCGGCCGAGCGCGGCAGGACGCCGAACTGCGCCAGCGCAACGAGCGCCAGGCCGAGCGGAATCCACAGGTAGCCCAGGTGCAGCACCCACAGCAGCGGCGTGCCGCGCGTCGCCCACGGGTTCCACCCGCCCAGGCGCACCGCCTGCAGCAGCGCCGCCAGCAACGATACCGGCCCCGCCCATGCACCGGCACCGAGCGCCCACAGCAACAGAGCCACCCCGGTAGCGATCGCCGCCGCCCAGTCGAGGCGGATGTCGCGCCACTGCTTGACACCGCGCAAGCCATTGAAGGTGAACATCGGAATCACCCGCCCGCCGATGACCGTCTCCAGCACCACGATCAGGCCCAGCGCGAGGTGCATCGCCGTCAGCGGGTCGGCATCGATGACCCCGAGCACGGCCAGATGGAAGAACAGGTTCGCCAGCGCCAGCATCGCCGGCAGCACACCGACGAAGTAGTTGCGCGTGCTCTTCGCCTTCACCAGCACGCGCAGCAGCACCGCCGCCGCCGCCGGCAGGAAGGCCAGATCGACGATCGCGACCCAGGCGCCGCTGCCGAAAGCCATCGCCAGCCGCCCCGCCAGCCACAGCGCGGCGAGCATCATCAGCGGCCGGCCACTGGGGGTGTCGAGCCCGGTCCAGTTGCGCCCGGCGGTGAGCAGGAAACCGATGATCACCGCCACGGCGAAACCGAAGATCATCTCGTGCGCATGCCACCACATCCCGGGGATCGGCAGCTCGATTCCGCCCGAATGGGCGATCGCCCACACCGGAATCGCAATCGCGGCAAACAGCGCGGCAAGCAGGTAGAGCGGGCGGAAGGCGAGCGCCCACAGGGAGAAGGTCTCGGGCGGAATGCGTTTGGTCGTGGGTTCTTCGAGCGGAATCAGGGCCATCGTGTTGTCTCGTTCATTCGATTGGGGGTGCGGGCACAGGCGGACGCCATCAGTGGCTGGTGCCTTCCTCGCGCGTGATCTTGTTCCAGACGTTGTACTTGCCGACCGGCTTGCGCATCGGCAGGCGCTTGATCTCGTCCAGCGAGTGCGCATCGTAGACGATCACCGCGCCCTCGTCTTCCCACAGGCTGGCCAGCGCGTGGCGGCCGTCACGGGTGAATTCGACGTGGGCGAGCGTCCGCCCCGGCGGGGCGGCAATCTCCTTGACCACTTCGAGGCTGCGCTTGTCGATCACCTGCAGGATGTGCCTGGCCTCGGCGCTCATCATCGAATCGACGAAAGCATAGGGGCTGCTGCGATGGCTGCGCAGGAAAAAGCCGGGGCCGCGGGTGCGGATGCGGCGGATCACTTCCCAGCTCTGCATGTCGATCACGGTGACTTCGGCCGCTTTCAGGTTGGTGCTGGCCATCACCGTGCGGACCTTGCCCGCGGCATCGGTCCATTCCCAGGTCACCCCCGAGCCCAGATGCGGCATGCCGTCCAGCGGCAGGTCGGCGATCTTCTTGCGCACGTCCAGATTCACCACCTGGCCCACCCCTGCGCGCGAGGCCCCCATCAGCTCGGAGTAATCCTGGGTGAAGAAGAAGTCGTCGAGCGGTTCGGCCAGGATCGTGCGGCGCGGGTTCAGGTAGCCGGGGATGAAGCTGCCCTCGCGCTGCTTGTAGTCGTGGATGAAGCCGGTGGGGATGTCCTCGACCGCCTTCGTGTAGCTGATCTCCCACACCTCGGGCACGTCCTTCAGCGCGGCGATGAAAGACTGGCGCGGACTTGCATCGTAGACGGCCGAGACCCGCGAAGTCTGCTTGCCGTCGCGGTCACCCGCCTCGACCGTCTTGACCAGGTTGAGCTCGCCGTCGAGCAGCACGATGTTGTGCGGCAGGTAGTTCGCCACCGCGACATGACGACCGTCGGGCGAAGCGGCGACGTTGCGGGTGTTGATCCCGGCGCGCACTTCGGCCACCACTTTGAGGTTCCACAGGTCGAACTTGGTGATCCAGCCGTCACGCGAGGCGAAGAACACATAGCGTCCGTCGGCGGCGAACTTCGGCCCGCCGTGCAGCGCGAAGCGCGACTGGAAGCGGTGGATCGGCTCGAGCTTGTCGCCGTCGAGGACGCTGACGTGGTGATCGCCCGCCTCCACCACGAGGAAGAGGTTGAGCGGATCGGCCTCGAACACCGGCTTGTCGGAGAGCGTGGCCGGATCGACGTGCTGGATGCGCGAAGCGGCGATATCGGCCTCGCTCCAGCGCGGCGCAGGGACCACCGGGGTGTAGATCCAGTCGGTGATCGCAGCGATCTCGTCCTTGCTCAGCTGTGCGGCGAAGCCCGGCATCTGGGTGGCGGTGCGGCCCTCGGCGATCACCTTCACGGCCTCGGCCTTGCGCAGGCGGGCGAGGTTGTCGGGGAGCAGCGCCGGCCCCATTGCGCCGTAGCGGGTGGGTGCATGGCAGGCCGCGCAGTGCTGCTGGTAAAGGTCCACGACCCGGGACGGCGCCACCGCAGGGAGTGCCTCGGCAGCGGCGCCCTCGGCGGGCCGCGCCTTCGCCGACGGCGCAGCGGCGGCAGGCTCCGCGGCCGTGCCGCCGCCCAGCAGCAGCAGCCCGGCGAGCAGGGGCGCGGCCGCTTTCATGCCGACACCTTGCCCGCGCGGCTCCAGGGCGTGGTCCGCACGCGTTCGGCGCCGTAGTCTTGCGCGCTGACGCCGATCTCGTCGTCATCAAGGTAGCAGGCCGGGTCCTCCGCCCAGGGGTTACCGGTGACCTGTGCCGCGCGCACACGCGAGCTACCGTTGCAGATCTCCAGGTAGCGACAGGCGCCGCAGCGGCCCTCGAGCTTGCGCGGATGCTGCTTCAGGCCGGCGAGCAGGGGGTTGGACAGGTCGTTCCAGATCTCGCCGAAGGCGCGCTTGCGCACATCGCCCAGCGGCACATGCCACCACATCGTATCCGGGTGGACGATGCCGAGGTTGTCGATGTTGGCCACGTTCACGCCGCTGGCGTTGCCGCCCCACTGGCGCAGCTTGGCCTCGATGTGCGCGGCCTTCTCCGGGAAGCGGCGCTGCACCCAGTGCAGCAGGAAAGGGCCGTCGGTGTCGTTGTTGCCGGTGACGAAATCCTTGTCGATGCCGCGCCGGTGCAACTCGAGGCAGGTTTCGAACAGCCGCTCCATCGCTTCGCGGGTGGTGCGGTGGCGGGCATCGCCGGCGCGGTTCTTGTTGCCCCGTCCGGCGTAGTTCAGGTGCGAGAAGTAGAATTTGTCGATGCCTTCGTCTTCGACCAGCCGGAGCAGTGCGGGCAGGTCGTGGGCATTGCCTTCGGTCATCGTGTAGCGCACGCCAACCTTGATCCCGCGTTCGCGGCACAGGCGGATGCCGTGCATCGAGGCGGCGAAAGCGCCTTCCTTGCGGCGAAAGCGGTCATGGGTGGCGCCGATCCCGTCCAGGCTCACCCCGACGTAGTCGAAGCCGATGGCGTCGATGGCATCGATGTTGGTTTCGTTGATCAGGGTGCCGTTCGAAGACAGGCCGACGTAGAACCCCATGGCCTTGGCGCGGCGGGCGATGTCGAAAATGTCCGGGCGCAGCAGGGGCTCGCCGCCGGAGAGGATCAGCACCGGGACGCGGGCGACTTTGAGCTCGTCCATCACCTTGAACACTTCGGCGGTACCGAGTTCGCCGGCGAAATCCTTGTCCGCCGAGATCGAGTAGCAGTGCTCGCAGGTCAGGTTGCAGCGCCGGATCAGGTTCCAGATCACCACCGGCCCGGGCGGATTACGGCGCGGCCCCGCTGGGGTGGGGTGGTCGAGTTCGCGAATGAAGTGCGAGATGCGGAACATGAAAGCCTCCTGGTTGCTGCGATTACAGCCGAGCGGAGCGCGCAGAAAAATGATGCCGGTCAAGGGGGGCGCGAAGCGGGCTGCGGGGGCGAGCGCCCCTCCCGGAAAGGAGGGCGTCAGGCGCCGATGCGCAGCCCGGTTTTTTTCAGGATGCCGGCCGAAAACAGCACGTCGTGGCCGCGGCAGGCGCCACCGAAATCGCGCTCGAGCAGCGCGGCGATTTCCCCCACCCGCGCCAGCGCGGCCTCGCGGCTGGCCGCGTGGACCATCGCGAACAGGTTGTAGGGCCAGTCCGGCAGATGGCGGGGACGGCGGTAGCAGTGGGTCACGAAGGCCAGCGCCCCGACCCGCTCGCCCGCGGCGTCGATCACCGCGTCATCGACGTCCCACACGCTCATGCCGTTCGCGGTGTAGCCGATCGCGTAGTGATTGGGCACCGCACCGATGCGGCGGATGCGGCCATCGGCGAGCATCGCGGTGAGGCGGGCGCGCACCTGATCCTCGTTTATTCCGAGCCTGGCAGCGACCAGCGCATAGGGTCGCGGCGCCAGCGGCAGGCCGCCCTGGGTGGCGAGCACGATCCGACGGTCGAGCTCGTCCGTGGCGAGCGCGCCGGGTGCCGTTGCCTCGGTGCCTGCGGCGATCAGGATGGAAAGATCGGACGCGTTCATCAGGCCTCCAGTTTCATCTCGACGAAGTATTCCCGCTCTTTCGGGAACAGGTTCACCGCCAGTCCGGTAGCCGACTCGATCCGGCGTGCGACCCCGGCAATGCCGTCGGGCGTTTCGGTGGCGAGGACGAACCACATGTTGAGGCGGTGCTCGCGCCGGTAATTGTGCGCGACTTCGGGAAAGGCATTGACCGCTTCGACCACGCTCGTCCATCGGTCCTCGGACACCGCGATCGCCGCCAGGCAGAAGGCGCCGCCCATGCGTTCGATCTGGAACATCGGCCCGAAGCGGGTCAGCACGCGGTCGTCGAGCAGGCTCTGGAGGCGGCCGATGACTTCCGCCTCGGACAGGCCGAGGGCGGCAGCGACGCGTGCGAACGGCGTTTCATCGAGGGGGAAGTCGCCCTGCAGGGCGTTGATCAGACGACGGTCGATGTCGTCGGGCGCACGCCTGGCGGCCACCGCCCGCCGCCCGTCGTATTCGCCGGATTGCGGCTCAGGCATGGGCAAGATCCTTGCTGTCGAGGTACTGCGCACCGGTCTGCTTGAACCGCCGGCAGCTGAAGAGCACGCCATGGGGGTAAGCGTCGAGACCGAGCCGACGGGCGAGTTCCGCGCGTTCGGCGAGGACCTCGTCGCGTGCACTGCCGTGGATCATGCAGAACAGGTTGTAGGGCCAGTCCGGCAGGGAGCGGCGGCGACGGTAGCACAGCGTGACCGCGGCCTCGCCCGCAAGACGGCGGCCGAGCGCGGAAACTTCGGCGTCGGGGATATCCCACACGCACATCGCGTTGGCTTCGAGCCCCAGCTCGTGATGACGCACGACGACACCGAAGCGGCGGATCAGCCCTTCGGCCTGCCACTGCCGGATGTACTCGATGGTTTCCGCCTCGTCGAACCCCACCGCAGCCCCCAGACGCGCAAAAGGCTGCGCCTCGAGCATGAGGCCGCGCTGCAAGGTGGCGATCAGCCGGCGCTCGGCTTCGGACAGGGTCCGGCCCGCGCCCGGCTCGTCGGGGAGCGCCGTTTTCGCCCTCCGCTCCCGGCGCTCGGCGCAACCGGGTTCGCGACCCGCCTCTTGCGCGTTGAGGTCGAAACCGAGATCGATGTGGAACTCCTCCTCGAGCGGCAGCTCGATGACCGCACACCCGGTATCGCGCTCGATGCCGCCGATGATTTCGCCCAGATGGGCCTGTGACGCGGCGGTGACCACGAACCACAGGTTGTAGCGGTGCTCGCGCTGATAATTATGGTTGATCGCCGCTTCCCGGCTCACCCGCTCCGCCACCGCCTCCAGGCGATCGGGCGGCGCCGCCAGCGCCGCCAGCGCGCTGGCCCCCAGGCGGCGCGGCGCGAACACGGCGCCGACCCGGCTGACCAGGCCCTGCGCCTCGAGCCGGCGATAGGCGGCGATCACGCTCGCCTCATCTTCGTCGACCGCCTCGGCGATGCGCGCGAACGGCCGCGCTTCGAGCGGAAAACCGCGCTGCCATTCGTTGAGCAGGCGAAAGGCGGTGGCATCGACCGCCGCGGGCAGACACAGGGTGCGCGGCATCAGAACCCCGTCCGCGCCGCGCGCGTGGTGAAGAAGATGCCGCTCGGGCTGCTCGCGTCGAAACCACCGACCGGCTTCTTGGTGGCGGTGTCGTAGATCAGCACACGGTTGTCGTCGCGCGCGGACATCCACACCTCATTCCCCTTGGAGAGGAACTCCATGTGCAGGATGCCGCGCCCGGGCTGCAGGGTATGGGTGATCTGGCCGGTGAGCGTGTCGATGACCTGGACCCAGCCGTTGTCCGGGAAAGCGAAGTTCACCCAGATCTCGCGCCCGTCGGGGCGAGCCATCGCGAACACCGGCTGGCTCTTGACCGCGATCCGGCCGACTTCCTGCCAGCTCCCGGTGTCGACCACCAGCACCTCGTGGCGCCCGATCGCCGGCAGGTACGCGCGCCCGCCGGCCACCGACCAGCCCCGAAGGTGGGGCATCTTGTACACCGGCAGTGGCTGCTCGCCGCGGCCGTAGCCGGCGAGGATCTTGCGGCTGCCCAGCTCCGGTTGCCACAGATCGACCAGGGCCAGCCCGTCCTCGCCGAACAGCCCGGCGATGTAGTGCCGGCCGTCGGGCGTGACCAGCGCATCGTAGGGCTGCTTGCCGCCGGCGAAACGCTGCGTGAGCGGTTTGCGCGGATCGGAAAAGTCGGTGATGCGGATTTCCCCGAGTTCGAACAGGGAGTAGATGAAGCGCTGCCCGGACAGATCGGCCAGGCCGACGACCTTCGAGCGGCGCCCGTCCTCGCTGGCCGCGGGCACATCGGCGAGCAGCTCCAGGGTATTCGCATCGAAGGCCTTGATCCCGCCCGGCTCGTAGTTCTGCACCACCACCAGGCGGCCGTCGTGCGAAATCGAACCGCCGATCGCATTGCCCGCCTGCACCACGCGGCCGACGATCTTCGCTTCGAGCAGATCGACCTTGGTCAGCCCGCCATCCCGGCCGAACACGAACGCATGACGAGCATCGCGCGAGAAGACCACCGAGGCGTGGGACAGATCGCCCAATCCATCGACGGTGGCGAGCACGCTGCGAGCGGTCGTCTCGATGATCTTGACCCGGCCGTCGGCACGCTCGATGACGACACCCAGATCACCGCTGCCGCGCAGCGCCACCGGCGCCGTAGCCGAACAGGCCGACAGCAGAAGGACGATGGCCGGCAGAAGAATGCTCCACAGCAGGGGAGGCGCCAGACGGGTGGATCGGGCAGTCATGCGGACTCCGGAAGTCAGGACAGGGGATTCGTTGCTCGGGTGGTCAACGCCGCCGCAGGCAGGTGAGCGCGCTTCAGTTCAGGGCCTGCGCCGCCGGCAGGCCGGTGTCGGGCGGAAAGCCGCGTCGCAGCTGATCGACGATCCACTGCGCTTCGGTTTCGGTGACGATGCCGCGAAACGGCGGCATCGGCGTACCGGGGCGGCCGCCGATGATGGTGGCGACCAGGCCCTCGAGCGGCTTGTCGGAAAGTGCAGTGGCAGTGAGCGCCGGCCCCAGCCCCCCGTTCAAGGTGAGGCCGTGACAGGAGCCGCAATCCTGGCGCACGATATGGACGAGCTCCCGCTGGCGGGCGGAATCGGGCTCCGCCAGGCGGGCATCGGCTGCGGCCGAGTAGACCGAAACCAGTGCCGCGCCGATGAAAACGGCGACATGAACGAGGAGAGGAGGCAGTTTCATCTTGCTTTCCGACGGCTTTGCATTCGGAAACAGGATGAGCGTTTGCCCGGGGCGAAACCTTGACTCGAATCAACCCTACGCACGTAGGGGTTGCCCCCGAAGAGGGGCGGGAGGCATCACTCTTCGACGATCACCACCCCGAGCATTTCGGGATGAGGGCCACAGCGGTACTCGTAACGCCCGGGAAGCGTGAACACGCGGGACCAGCGCTCACCGGGAAAGAAGCGCTCCGACTCTTCGCCCGACCCAAGGAAAAGGACCGAGTGGCTGACGCGCTTTTCCTGGTTGACCCAAGTGACCTTGTCTCCGCGCTTGATCCGCAACTCCGCTGGAGAAAACTGGTAACCCAAAAGCACGACTTCACGTTCGGCCGCCGGCAACGGGCCGGACAGGAGCGCCATCCATGCGCAGACGGACACGGTGCGCAGGCTCATTGGATTCATGGTCTCGGCTCCTCGGTCTGGTGCTGGCGGGCACCCCCAGGAAACATACTCCGGGAAAGCACGAATGGGAATCCGGTCTGACCCGGACTCCCATGATCACAAGCACAGTACGGCGGCGCTGACGCTTACTGTTTGGCTGCCTTCACATCCCCGTCGGCATCGATGCCGAGCTTGTAGCCAAGGGAAACGTGGTGGAAGCGGCCCGCTGCACTGTCGTCGTGGATCGCGAGGCCGAAATTGTAGGCCTTGCCCGCTTCGAGCGCGACGTCGCCCTCCCCCCCCGCGAGCTTGCGGGTAAACACCACCGACCAGTTGTCGCCATCGCGCTTGCCTTCGGCACTGACCAGCGCCTTGCCGCCTTCCATCACACGCTTGTCGGCAACATGGCCGTTGAAGCCCTTGTTCTCGCCGCTGCGCCACTGGTACAGATCGTAGAACTTGCCCTCGGCCAGCGAACCGCCTTTCACGTACTTGGTCTTGGCGTCATCGGCGCCCGGCATCGTGCGCGAATCCTGATGACAGGTCGCCCAGCAACCGCTCTGGTCGGCGAGGTCGACCTTGCCGCCGGATTCGAGCATGAACGCGATCTTGACCGGGTTCTTGTCATCCATCTTCGCTGCGCCGGAGGCTGCAGGCTGCTTCCAGGCAAAGCGCAGATAGAGGTTTTCGCCATCATGCGTGGCCTGGACCTTGACCGGGATGAACGCCGCCTTGCCGGCAATCGGAGTGGGCTCGATCTTCTGCCCGCTCGCCATTTTCTTGCCCATCTCGCTGGCTTCTTCGCTATGGCAGTCAGCGCAGGTCTCACCCTTCTTCAGTGCCCGTGCACCACCGTGCTCGGTGCCCTTCTGGATCCACTCCAGCGGCGACACCCCCGGATAGAAAAGCGTGATTTCCTTGGCCCCGACCTTGCCCCAGTCCGGTGCGGCAACAGCGCTACCAGCACCGATCGCAAGAAGTGCGCCCACGGCGCCGGCAATCATCGTTTTCTTCATCGTCATTTCCTCACTGTGCTTAGGTTGGGCGGTGCTTCGCCAACGGGAATCTTACTCCTCGTCGGCTTCGGTCATCCCATTGGGCTTGTGATGCGCGATGCCCTTGTGGCAGTCGATGCAGGTCATCTTGTCTTCCAACGCCATCTCATGCTGCTTGCGCGCACGCTGTTTCTGCACCTCGGTGTTCATGCTCTCGAAGCTGTGGCAGTTGCGGCATTCGCGCGAATCGGCCGCCTTCATGCGCTTCCATTCGCTGCGTGCAAGCTGCAGCCGCTTGGCCTCGAATTTTTCCCGCGTATCGATGGTGCCAGTCAGCTTTCCCCACACTTCGCGCGAAGCCTGAATCTTGCGAATCATCTTGTGCGTCCAGTCCTTGGGGACGTGGCAGTCCGGGCAGGTCGCGCGCACTCCGGTGCGGTTGTTGTAGTGGATCGTTTCCTTGTACTCCGTATACACATTGTCATACATCTCGTGGCACGAAATACAGAATTTCTCGGTGTTCGTCGCTTCCATCGCAGTATTGAAACCGCCCCAGAAGAGGATGCCGATGACAAAACCCGCGGCCAGAAGGCCGCCCAGCGACATTTTGGACGGACGACGCAGGCGGGCAAACAATCCGCCGGGCTGTTCTTGTTTGGAGTCGTTGCCGTTTCGATCTGACATGGAGCTTTTCCCTCGTAGCCCCCGCGCCTGGGCGCGGGGGTTTTACTGGCTACGATCGACGAGGCCGATCAGTAGACGTCGTGCATCGTGTTGTAGACGTTGAACTTGCCGGTCGGAGTGACGATCGCGGGGTCGGTGATCACCTTCTTCACCTTCAGCGTCTTGTCGTCATAGATCACGATCGCCGACTGGTCGGTCTTGCCGCCCCACAGCGAGATCCAGACTTCGTCGCCCGCTTCGTTGTACTCGGGCTGCACGGCACGACGGATCGCCTTGCTCTCGGGCAGGCCTGAATCCTTGGCGACGTCCAGGCGGACCGGCTCCTTCTTCAGGTCGGCCTTATCGAACACGAACACGGCTTCGGCGAGCTCGCGCTCCGGGTTCATCGGCGCGTCGGCCCAGAAGTTCTTCGACTTCGGATGGGTCTTCACGAACAGGTTGCCGGCGCCCGGCATCTTCAGCTCCTGGACGACCTTCCAGTTGTGATCCTTGTACTTGGCGAACTTCGGATCGTCGGAAGCGGTGGAGATGAGCGACACCACGGCGTCACCCAGGTGGCCGGTCGACCACACCGGACCGAATTCCGGATGGACGAAGTTGGCGCCACGACCCGGGTGCGGGATCTTGGCGGTGTCGACCAGGGCGGCGAGCTTGCCCGTCTTGGTGTCGACCGCGGCGACCTTGTTCGACGCGTTGGCCGCGACCATGAAGTAGCGGCCCGATGCATCCCAGCCACCGTCATGGAGGAACTTGGCGGACTCGATCGTGGTGGTCTTCAGGTTCTTGATGTCGGTGTAGTCCACCAACATGATCTGGCCGGTTTCCTTGACGTTCACCACCCATTCCGGCTTGGTCAGCGAGGCCACAATGGAGGCCACGCGCGGCTCGGGGTGGTACTCGCCATCAACGGTGTTGCCACGGGTCGACACGATCTTGATCGGCTCGAGGGTTTCGCCGTCCATGATCGAGTACTGGGGCGGCCAGTAGGTGCCACCAATCAGGTACTTGTCCTCATACCCCTTGAACTTCGAGGTATCGACCGAACGGGCATCCGAACCCAGACGCACGGTGGCGACCGTCTTCGGTTCTTCGTAGAACATGTCGATGATGGTGGTCAGGCCATCGCGGCCGACCGTGTACACATAGCGCCCCGAGGCCGACAGGCGCGAGATGTGCACCGCGTAACCGGTGTCGAGGATCTTCCAGATCTTGTGGGTGTCGCCATCGACCAGGGCCAGCTTGCCCGCGTCGCGCAGGGTGATCGCGAATACGTTCTTGAGGTTGACCTTGTTCATCTGCTTGGTCGGGCGCTCGGCAACCGGAACCAGCAGCTTCCAGCTGTCCTTCATGTCCTTCAGCGAGAACTCGGGCGGGATCGGCGGCTCGTTCTGGATGTAACGCGCCATCAGGTTGATTTCTTCCTTGGTCAGGATGTCATCGTAGTTGACCATGCCGCCTTCGGTGCCGTAGGCGATGATCTTCTCAAGACGATCGGTACCCAGCTTGAGGGTGCCGCCTTCCATCTTCGTGCCATCGGGCATCGTCTTGGTCCAGTGCGGCTCGAGGTTCTTGCCGGTCGCCCCCTTGCGCAGCACGCCATGGCAGCCGGCACAGCGCTCGAAATAGATCTGCTTCGCCTGCTCCTTCTCTTCGGCAGTCATCTGCGGCGCGCTCTGCGCCCAGACGCTACCCATCGCCAGCGGCAGAACCGCCATGGCGAACGTCTTACCGATCAAGCTCTTGTTTTGCATTTCCCTCTCCTTAAGCGACGCGGGATGTGAAACAACACAACACTCAACACTGTGAAGACAGTATGGTTTTTCAGCCTCCTTGCAATCCTTGATCTGAGTTAATTTTCAATATCGGCACTGGGGATAAAGTTCGGTCGAAAGGGCGCTCCTGCCTCAGGGTCTTTCCCATCGATACATTTCTCAGGCGCACCCGCCTTTCCCTTTGATCTGCCGGAGTCACTCCACATGTACGCAGGCACGCTTTCGACCACGCATGCAGCACCTTCGGCCGGCAACACGCGCGCTTTGCGCAGCTTCAGCCTGACTCACCGCAGCCGCGCCCAGGGCAATGATGCGGTGGACAAGCCCTGTCATGCGCTCTCCCCCCGGACGGGAAAGGTCTATCTGGTCGGGGCAGGACCGGGCGATCCCGACCTTCTCACACTCAAGGCTGCCCGGTTGATCTCCAATGCCGAAGCGGTGGTCTACGACCACCTCGTCGGCCCCGCCATCCTGGAGCTTATTCCCCCCCAGGCACGACGCGTGTATGTCGGAAAGGAAGCCGGCAACCACGCTTTGCCCCAGGACGGCATCAATGCCCTGCTGGTAGAGTTCGCACGGGAGGGGCTGCAGGTCGTGCGCCTGAAGGGCGGAGATCCGTTCATTTTCGGACGCGGCGGAGAGGAAATGCAGGCGCTGCAGGCTGCCGGCCTGGGCTGTGAAATCGTGCCCGGCGTCACCGCTGCCGCGGGCGCCGCGGCATCAACCGGCATTCCCCTGACACACCGGGAACATGCGCAAACCTTGGTATTCGCCACCGGCCACCTCAAGGACGGCACGGTCAATCTGGACTGGAACGCACTCGCCCGCCCACAGCAGACAGTGGTGATCTACATGGGATTGGGAGCGTTGGAGATCATCAGCCGCGAATTGATTGCCCACGGCCTGCCTGCGGACACCCCTGCCGCCGTGATCCACGCCGCCACCACGCCGGCGCAGCACGGTGTGCGCAGCACCCTGGCACAGCTGCCCGCCGCCGTGCGTGCAGCCGCAATCCAGGCGCCGGCGTTGATCATGGTCGGAGAGGTCGTCGCCCTGGAATCCGCGGCCCTGCTCCCGGTCTGCAGTACCGTAGCCGCCTGAGCGTCCCCGCCCGCCCGGGCGCGCCGCCCGTCCGCTCAGTCTTCAACAAGAAGATGATGCACGCATACCGCGGTTGCGCGCGGGCGCAACCTGCAGCCGCGCGCCTGCATGTGCGCGCGCGTGAACGCGGCGCCGAACAGCAGGATCAGCGAAGAGTAGTTCACCCACAACAGCAACAGCACCAGCGAGCCGGCTGCGCCGTAGGTCGATGCGGTGGCGGTAGTCGACAGATAGAGCGCGATCAGGGCGCGGCCGATCGCAAACAGCAGTGCGGTGACGAAAGCGCCGAGCAGCACGTCGCGCCATCCCAGGACGACATCGGGCAGAACGCGAAAGATCGTCGCGAACAGCAAGGTCACCACCGCGAGCGAGATCCCCCAGTCCAGCCCCAGCACCACAGGCGCGGGCACCGGCAGCCAGTCTTGGGCGAACGCCACCGCAGCCCGGACCAGCACGCTCAAGGTCAGCGAGACCAGCAGCACGAAGCCGATCGCCAGCACCACCGCGAGCGACAGCAGGCGGGTTTTCAGATGAATGAAAAAGCTGCTGCGGGTGGGCCGGGGCGTGACGCCCCAGATCGCATTGAGCGAATTCTGCATCTGCGAGAACACCGTGGTGGCGCCAAACAGCATCGCCCCGACCCCGGCCAGACTCGGCAGCAACCCGCTGTGCTGGATGCGGCTGTTTTCCACCGCGGTCTGGACCGCGGCGGCGGCTCCGGGGCCGATCGCAGCCTGCAACTGCTCGGCGATCCGCCCCTCCGCCGCGCTTTCGCCCAGCACCAGTCCGACCACGGTGACGGCGACGATCATCACCGGCGCCACCGAGAACACGGTAAAAAAGGCAAGCGCCGCAGCATGCATGAAGACTTGCGCATCGAGCCACACGCGCAAGGATGCGCGCAGGACGCCATACCAGTATTTCACCACCATCCCCCTCCCCGGTCGATGCACGCTCCCGTCCGAGCCGGCAGAATTGCAGAGCGGACTGACGATCGGCGGCGATTTCGAGCCCCCTGCGGTCCGGGCGTCCCCCATCTTCACCCGGCAGGTCGTTCAGTAAGCATGACCTGACGGTATCAGGGGCCGTACTTTGTGAACATTCCGCTGCTACCGTCAACATGCCGTTCGCTAGGCGCGACCGTCGAGGCCAATGCCCCTCACACCAACATCATCAAGTCAACCCGCCGCGATCTCCGCAATCAGAACCTCGGCCGGAATGCCCAGGCCTTGATGCAATCTACGGATCATGCCCAGTGTCAAGGGGCGCTTGTGGTTCAGGACTTCGTAGACACGGTTGCTCCGGCCGATGAACGGCTCCAGATCCTTCACCGAGAGGCCGCCTTGCTCCATCCGGAATTTGATCGCTTCGACCGGATCCAGTGCGCCAATGGGGAAGTGCCTGGCTTCATAGGCTTGCACCAGGGTGGTCAGGATATCCAGGCGGCCTCCCTCCGGGGTGCCCGGATCGGAGTCGGACTCCATCAAGGCCGAAATTTCCTTCAGCGTCGCCTTGTAATCGACTTCGGTGTGAATGGGACGGATGTCCATGTGCTCCTCCATGGCCGTTCAGACCATTTCCGCGGTTTCTGCGTCATCAACTTCGTCGTATTCCTTGTGGGTACCGACGAATTTCACATAGACAACCTGCAGCTTGTAGGCGATGGCCACGATCAACCGGTAGTCGTTGCCTTTGATGTTGAAAACGACGCGCCGGTTCTTGAAGATGCTGGCGCTACCGTACTGCGCATTGATGTCCGATGGCCGGGTCCAGGACGCTTTGGTCACTTCCTCAAACCAAGCCTTCAGAGGCTGCTCGGCGTCCGGATGAAGTTTCCAGAAGTCTCGAAGGGTGGAGACGGCTATCATTCGCATCAGCGGCACTCTGGTTCCATTTTGGGACTATCGCAAGCGGCTTCTACGTTCTAGCCCGGTAGTGCAAACGCATATACTCGACAACCGCTCGCATTGTTGCCAACATCGAACGAAGTTCCCCTTGAATCCAACCCATGCCACTTACGGACACATCGGCCGACCTGTTCCGACACGTCAGTGCGGACAAGGCCGGCATCTACCGCAGCATCATGGCGAGCTTCGCCGCGGCAAAACGCCAGTTCAGGCTCCACATGCGGCCCGACGAGGTGCTGGCCGAAGCCCGGTGGAGCGATGGCGTGCCGAGGCTCGAGGAGGTCCAGGCCGCACTCGCCCAGCTCGCCGAGTGGGGCAACCTCGAGGCGCAACCCGACACCGCGCGCGTCGCCAGCATCAGCGACTTCTATCGCGCCCGCTTCCTCTACCGGTTGTCCCATGGCGGCGAGGCGGTCGAGACCGCGCTCGCAGCCTTCGCCGCGGCGCTCGGCCGGCGGGCCGAACTGCAGACGGTCGCGCTCGAAGACATCGCGAGCCGCCTCAAGACCCTGCTCGCGCTGGCCGGCGCACCCACGCCGGACGCGGCGAAGGTGCACGAAACCCTGCGCGATCTGGTGCGCGTGTTCGAGGGCCTGGCCGACAACGCCCAGGCCTTCATGGCCGGCATGGCGCGCAGCATCGAGCTGCAGCAGGCCGATGCCGCCGCGGTGCTGGCCTACAAGCAGCGGCTGATCGACTACCTCGAACGCTTCATCGGCGACCTCGTCGGGCGCTCCGGCGCGATCGCGCAGCACATCGCGCAGCTCGCTCCGCGCATCGATTCGCTGCTATGGGCGGCCGCGCAGCGCGAGGCGCGCGACGCCGCGCCCGGGGATGAACAAGCGCAGGCCGACGCGCTCGCGCAACGCCAGCAGGCCTGGCGCGAACGCTGGGGAGGTCTGCGCGGCTGGTTCGTCAGCACGCATCATGAACCGCCGCAGGCCGAGGTGCTGCGCTCGAAGGCACGCGCGGCGATCCCGCAGCTGCTGGCCGCGGTCGCGGCGCTCAATGAGCGGCGCAGCGGGCGCAGCGATCGCTCGGCCGACTTCCGCGTGCTCGCCGGCTGGTTCGCGAGCTGCGGCAGCGACGACGACGCGCACCGCCTGGCGCGCACCGCCTTCGCCCTCAATCCGGCCCGCCATTTCTCGCTGAACCCGGGTGCCGGCCATGAGCTGCCGGCCACCACGCCATGGGCCGAGGCGCCGCCGCTCGCCATCCATCCGCGCCTGCGCGAGTACGGCGAGGCCGCCCCGCGGGGCCCCTTGCCCAAGGTGCGCGAGCGCAGCGAGGAGCGCGCCCTGCTCGCGCGCCAGTTGCGGGAGGAACACCTGCAGGTCGAAGCCGCGCGGGCGCGCCTGGCCACCGGTCGAACGACGCGCCTGTCGGAGATCGGCCACCTCGATCCGCACGCCTTCGCGCTGCTCCTGTCGCTGCTCGGCGAGGCGCTGACGGCGCAATCCTCGCCCGATGACGTGGTCGAACGCCAGACCGGCGACGGCCTGCTGCGCATTCGCCTCGAGCCGCTGGAGGCGCACACCCGGGCCGAAGTCGTCACCGATGCCGGCGTCTTTGCCGGCCGCGACCACCGCATCACGATCACCGCCACGCACGCTCCCTGATGAGCACCGACAGCACCGCGATCGGCCAGCAGCAGGCCCTCCATCAACGCGAGGAGTTCACCGCCGCGCTGCGCGCCCTGCTGCTGACCCCACTGATGACGCCGGCACACGCGGAATTCGCCGCCGTGCGCCGCCACGCCGACGCGCTGCGCGAATGGTTCGTCCGCGAGGCCGGCTGGCCCCTGCATATCGAACGCGATGCGGCGCGCCTGTACAAGCGCCCGGCCGATGTGCACGACGCCACCCGCGGGCTGCCCGGCTACGAGCGCCGCCGCTATGTGTTGCTGTGCCTGGCCTGCGCGGTGCTGGAGCGCGCCGACCCGCAGATCACGCTGCGCGTGCTCGGCGACCGGCTGCTCGCCCTCGCCGCGGACCCCGCGCTGGCCGCGCTGGGCTTCAGCTTCACGCTCCAGGCGCAGCACGAGCGGCGGGAACTGGTCGCGGTGTGCCGCACGCTGCTCGAGCTCGGCGTCCTGCATCGCGTGGCCGGTGATGAGGAGGGCTTCGTACACGGCGGCCACGAAGGCTCGGACAGTCTCCATGACGCGCTCTACGACGTGCAACGGCGGGTGCTGGCCGGTGTGCTCGCGGCATCGCGCGGCCCGTCCACCTGGCCCGCGGACGAAGCTCCGGCCACGCTCGAGGCGCGGCTCGCCGCGCTGGTCGCAGAGCCGGTGCCGGACAGCGACGAGGGCCGGCGCACGGCGCTGCGTCACCACCTGGCGCGCCGCCTGCTCGACGATCCGGTGATCTACCTCGACCGCCTCGACGCCGACCAGCGCGCCTACTTCATGAACCAGCGCGGCACGATGGCCACCCGGCTGTGCGACGCCACCGGGCTGGTCGCCGAACAGCGCGCCGAGGGCCTGGCGCTGGCCGACGAGGACGGCGAGCTGACCGACGTGGCGATGCCGACCGAAGGCACCGAAGCGCATGTCACCCTGCTCGTGGCCGAGTTCCTCTCAAGTCGATCGCCGAGCCGCCCCAAGGTCGACCTGGCCCCCGCGGGGGGCGGCTCGAGCGATCCTTCCGAGCCGGGGGCACTGCTCGCCGCGCACACGACCGGCCGCGCGGACACCGACGAAGTCGCCGCATTCATCGCCGGCGCACGCCAGCGCTTCGGCAAGTTCTGGCGCAAATCCGCGCGTGAAGCGGGCTCGGAGCACGAGTTGGCGGCGACCGCGCTCGAACGCCTGCAGCGTCTTCAACTGCTCGAACGCGACGGCGCGGAAGTGCGCCCCTTGCCGGCGCTGGCGCGTTTTGCCGTCGGCGAGGCCGAGCTCAGACCGGCTGCACGTGCCGCCACCGGCACCCTGTTCGACTGAGATGAGTACCCCCACGCTTGCCGCTTCGCGTCCGCGCTGCCCCCCGATGGGGCGCAGTCCGGCTTGGGGCGGCCCGGCGCCGGACTGAGACCCGACCCATGGACACACTGGATACCCTGCTCGACACCCCGTCTGATCTCCCGACGGCCGGCGTTCGCCCTGCACTGCCGCGGCCGACGCTGGCCCGCTGGCAACCCTTGCGCCTCGGCCTCGTCGAGCTGTTCCACTACGACAGCGAGGAATTCTGGTTCCGTGATGGCCACCTGCTGCTGCGTGGCAACAACGGCACCGGCAAGTCCAAGGTGCTGTCGCTGACCCTGCCCTTCCTGTTCGATGCCCAGCTCAAGCCCTCGCGGATCGAACCCGATGGCGACGCCGGCAAGAAGATGGCGTGGAACCTGCTGCTCGGCAAGCTCGACCGCCGCATCGGCTATGCCTGGATCGAGTTCGGCCGCATCACCGACGATGGCGAGCCCGACTATCTGACGCTGGGCTGCGGGCTCTCGGCGGCGGCGGCGCGGGCGCAGGTCGATGCGTGGTACTTCGTCCTCGAAAAGCGCCGCATCGGCGAAGACCTGTGGCTCACCAGCTCGGCGCGCAACGTACTCACCCGCGAGCGACTGAAAGAAGCATTGCACGAGCACGGCCAGGTCTTCGACACCGCCGCCTACCGCCGCGCGGTCGACGAGCGCCTGTTCCAGCTCGGCACCGTGCGGTATGCGGCCCTGATGGACACACTGGTCCAGTTGCGCCAGCCGCAACTGTCCAAGAAACCCGACGAAGGCAACCTCTCCGACGCGCT